>SLLR01000087.1 GCA_007134025.1 Desulfuromonadaceae bacterium
ATTATCAAGGCCACCGCCGGCGGCGGCGGCCGGGGCATGAAGGTGGTGCACTCGCCGGCCTCGCTGCCCAATGCCTTTGCTGCGGCCCGTTCCGAGGCCAAGGCCGGATTCGGCAATCCGGAGGTCTATATCGAGAAATTCTGCGAAAACCCCCGTCACGTGGAAATACAGATTCTCGCTGACCAGCATGGCAACGTCATTCATCTCGGCGAACGGGACTGTTCCATTCAGCGCCGTCACCAGAAGTTGCTGGAAGAGGCTCCCTGCCCGGTACTAAGCCCCGAGCTGCGGCAACAGATGGGCGACTGCGCGGTGGCTGCGGCCAAGGCGGTAGGCTATTCCAGCGTCGGAACCATGGAGTTTCTGCTCGACCGTCAGCACAATTTTTACTTCATGGAGATGAATACCCGAGTTCAGGTCGAGCATCCCGTCACCGAGATGGTGACCGGTATCGATATCATCAAGGAGCAGATTCGTTCCGCAGCCGGCCTCAAACTGCGCTACAAACAGTCGGACATCGTGATTTCCGGTCATGCCATTGAATGCCGGATTAACGCCGAGCACCCCTTCAAATTTACTCCTTCACCGGGAAAGATCGACGGCTATCATCCCCCCGGCGGGCTGGGTGTGAGGGTGGACAGCGCCGTCTACGACCAGTATACGGTGCTTCCCCATTACGATTCCATGGTTGCCAAGCTGATCGTGCATGCCGACAATCGCGAAGAGGCGATTCAGCGCATGGCCCGGGCGCTGGATGAGTACATTATCGGCGGTATTCGAACCACGATCATGCTTCACCAGCGGATCATGGGGAACAAAGATTTCCGCGAAGGGACCGTCGATACGTCGTTTATGGAAAAACTGGTGCTCTAAACGAGCTTTCGAAAAACCACATGAGGGGGGACGAGCCCTGGTTCGCCCCCCCTTGCTGCAATTTCCTTTTCCCGGGCTCTGCAAAGCTGCTGGTGGGCCAACAGGGATATCCCCCGCTCATGACTTTGCGCATCGGCCACATCGACTACCTCAATTGCGCTCCCTTTTTTCACTACCTTGATTCAGCGGCCGGCGGCCACACAATCGTAAGGGGAACCCCCGCTCGCCTCAATGCACTGCTGGCTGAGGGCCGGATCGATCTCTGCCCCGCATCTTCTTTCGAGTACGGACGCCACGCCTCCCGCTATCTGCTTTTGCCCGGACTCTCCATCAGTGCCATCGGTCCGGTGCACAGCGTACTGCTCTTTGGCGAAAAAACCGTTCAGGAAGGGTTTTCGGAACCCATCGCAATAACCGGCGAATCGGCTTCATCGGTAGCTCTTCTGCAGATTCTGCTGGAAGAAGCCGGAGCGGGGCCGGGAAACAGGTTTTACGCTCCGCAGGATTCCGTCGAGCAGGCCATAAAAGCCGGCGGCAGCGGATTATTGATCGGTGATCGGGCTCTCAAGGCCGCCAAAGAGGGGATTGCCCCTCAGGTCACCGATCTGGGCGCGCTCTGGCATGCCTTCAGCGGTCTGCCATTTGTTTTCGCTCTGTGGATTGTGCGTCGGGAGGTGGTGGCTTCCCGCCGGGATGAAGTGAATCAGATGACGCGGCAGCTAAGGGCTGGTCTGGCCCGGTCTCTCGCCGATCTGCCGCAACTCGCTGCCCGGACCACGGACTGCTCATACCTCTCCCTTCAGGAAAAAGTAGCTTACTGGCGCGCCGTATCCTATGGTCTGAGCGATGTGCATCTGGCCGGACTCCGGTTGTTTTTTCAACTGGCGGTCAAATATCGCTTGTTGCCGCAGGCCCCGGAGCCACACTTTGTCTAACGGCCTTTTCCGTTGACGGTTGGCGACGATTCAACTACTATTTCAGCATTTCAAATCAGCCCGGGTGGCGGAACTGGTAGACGCAAGGGACTTAAAATCCCTCGGCTTTTAGCTGTGCGGGTTCGATTCCCGCCCCGGGTACCATGGGGAAATCAGAGGGTTGGCTATTTGTGGTCAACCCCTTTTTGTTGGGCCGAGGAAATTATCTCTCACCTCGGCGATGAAAGTGAAACCGAGAGGTTTTAGAATCTCTGAAGAGCCCGAAGTACGGATAACCTTACGGTTTTCACAACGGCGATGGTTTAAAAAGTAGATTTTGTTAAAGTGGGTCTGTCCTAACCGCACTGGGTTTCAGTAGCTGCCGACCGATTTGGTCGGTCATGCGCCGAGCTTTCGGACCGTGCCCGCAACCTGTCACCAGGACATCATTACGGCCGGATTCGTTTCACATTTGGATGAACTGGTGTGGGATCGGCAAAACCCGGGCAGTCTTTAATTCCAAAGGATATTCCCACGAAATCGGCACAGGCCCCAGTCCGTCCCTGACCATCAAGGTGTGACGATGCGACTCATTGCCATTGGCGACATTCACGGGCAACTCCAAAAGCTGGAAAGGCTGATGGACAAAGTTCGGCCAACGGAAAGGGATCGTCTGGTGTTTCTGGGCGACTATATCGACCGTGGGCCAGATTCCAAAGGGGTTGTTGACTTCCTGATCAGGTTTGCCGCCTGCTGTCCCCAGACGATCTTTCTTCGCGGCAATCATGAGCAGCTTTTTCTGGATGCCATGGTGACCGAAGTTCCTGATCGTCTGCCTGGATGGGAACGGCTGGCTGATCTCTGTCGCCATTACGCCCATATGACGGGGCTTGCAACGGCTGGGAAAGAAGGAATCCGGTCGGATGTAAGGATCTGGATGCGCAATGGCGGGGCAGAGATGCTGATGAGCTACGGCGCGGACGAAAAACGGATACGCAGTGCGGATGAGCGCAGTATACCCTGGCATCTGGTTCCCCAGACTCACGTTGACTTTCTCCGTCAGACCAGACTCTGGCACCGACAGGACGGCTTTCTGTTTGTCCATGCCGGGGCCGATGAAGGGAAACCCCTGGAAAAGCAGATACACACGCTCTTGTGGGAACGGTTTTGCCCTCCTGGGAAGGCGGAGATCCACGTTGTCGGGCATAACCCGACGCCCGACGGTCAACCGCATTTTGAGTCGGGTCGCTATTCGCTGGACACCGGGGCCGGGAATGGCCGGAAACTGACGGCCTGTAACGTATCGATCCGGGAGTTTTGGCAGGCGTGAGTCAATTACACCTGTAATCGCCTTGAAAAAATTGGCGATTGAGGTCAAAAGGCTCTTTGCGCGGCAGAGGAAAATCAAGAAAGATACTGCCGATGATCGGCGTGCATATCACACTGAAGGGAAAGAACTAAATGGAAAATGGGGGTTCGGTACAACCTGGCCGGTTGCGGCGGCAATGGAACCGGCTGGCCGATGTGGTCGACGGATCTTTGCGCAAAAAAATCAAGGCGCATTTTCTCTACCTGGAAGTGACCCACCGGTGCAATTTACGCTGTATTTCCTGTTATACCGGGGCCGGATCGGAAAAGCCGGACAGCTTGACTCTGAAAGAACGGAAGTTGGTGGTGCGTCAGGCCAAGGCCATGGGGGTTCGAAGTGTCTCACTCAGTGGCAGTGGAGAACCTCTGCTTTATCCCGATCTGGGTGAGTTGATCGCGTATATTCGTTCTCTCGGGATGTCCGTGGTGCTGTTCACCAACGGCACCCTGTTGACGCCGGAGATTGCCCGGTTTTTGCTTGAACGGCAAGTCGTCATCTACGTCAAGCTGTTCAGCCTCGAACCGCAGGTGGTTGATCGACTGGTCGGGCGCCAGAATGCCTATCATTGGGTCGATTACGTCGATCCGCGCAGCGTCGATCTCCGGCCGGTAAAGATTCCGCAAGGATTGAAGCATCTGCTGGATGCCTGGGAGCAAATGGGGCGCCCGGATCTGGTGCGGGCCGAGGCTCTGATTGCCCGGATCAACAGTCCGTCCCTGCCAGAGGTGGCGCGGTTCTGCCGTCGGCTCGGCATCGGATTTTATCTGGAAACCCCGGTTTTTACCGGTCGCGCCCTGGAACACATGGAGGAACTGGCCATGGACCAGCAGGGCTACCGGGCACTCTTTGAGGAGTTGGAGGCCATTCAGGGGGCGGAGGCACTGCAGGGTGCCCGAGTGGCCCAATGTCCCGTCGAAAAGAACCCGGCCGTGTGGACCAACGGTGATCTTGCTCTTTGCAGCTGTCGAAGCGCCAGGCTGGGCAACGTGCGTGAAGGCAGTCTGCAGCGGCTTTACCGCAAAGCCAGAAAGCTTCGGCGGCTGGAAACAAGACGCTTGGCCAAAGATTCGTCCCAGGGCGACTATTTTCGCCGTTGCAATGCCCGAAAGCTTTACGAGGAGCGTCATAACTTGCCGTGTGATTATTGAGAAAAGGGCGGGACCGTGCTCAGGAAGCTGCGCCAGAAAATCGACAAACGGTTACGGAGGCTTCAGCGGCTTCTCCAGGTGATGGGTTTTTGCCGCCGCCTGTTTCCCGGCGGCTCCAGGGCTTATCTGCAGGCCGTGGTGAGAGGTTACCGGCTGTATCGTCGTGGCGGATTCATGCCGGAGGAATCCTTTCGCCTGGGTTTGCTCACAGATCCAGCCCGGGATTCTTGTCGTTTTATCAGCAAAAAACTCTGGTGTCGCCTGCAGAACCGCCTCAATCCCGTGGACTGGCGTTTTCTGGTCCACGACAAGGGGATCTTTTATCGCAATTGCCTGGCCATGAAGATACCGGTACCGGAACTGTTCGCGATCTACTTTCGCAACGGGGCAGGGTGGGCGGCGCCGGCAAGGTCCCTGTGCGGTGACCAGGAGTGGCAGCTTGTTTTGAACCGGCATCTGCCTGCTGAGTTTTTCATCAAACCCGCTACGGGAACCTACAGCCGGGCGATCCACCTGTTTCGGCGCGATGGCGAGGGCTTTCGGGACTTTTTCGGCCAATTTTTTCTGGCGGAGGATATCGTCACCTGGATGCAGGGGGAGGCCCGTTACGACAGCTTTGTCCTTCAGGCGCGGCTGAACAACCACCCGGATCTGATCCGGCTCAGCGCCACTGACTCCCTGCAGACGGTCAGAATCATTACGCTCCTCGATGATCAGGGGCAGTGCCGAATCCTCCACGCGCACTTTAAGCCGATTATCGATGCCTCGCTGACCGATACCCGCCTCGATGGTCTGGAGGGCAATGTGGAAGCCGCCATTGATCTGGAAACCGGGCGCCTGATTGCCGCCAACCGGATTAGCGGAAGCGGCGCGGGAATTGAGGAGATTGCTGCGCATCCCGCCACCGGAAAGGTGTTTTGCGGATTTCCCTTGCCGCTGTGGGAGGACGCCTGCCGGTTGGTCACCTCCGTCGCGCCGAAATTTCTCCCCATGCGAAGTATCGGCTGGGATGTGGCCCTGACTCCCCGGGGTCCGGTCATCGTCGAGGGCAACAGCTGCTGGGATCCTCCCAACCAGCATTATTGCGTACCGGCTTTGGCCCGAGAGTTGGACAGCTGTTTCTGACCGAGAGTTGGACAGCTGTTTCTGACGTAAAGGAATCCATTTTTTATGTTGCCCAGAGCATTGCGTCGTCGTTACCAGACCCTGCGTTTCCTGCGCCAGAGGTCCGAGCCGGTGTCGATCGGCCTGCGAAATCAATGGAAAATGTGGCGCAACGGCTTTTTCAGCCAATCCTATCTGGTGTACCGCCTGGACAAGAATGACCCCGCCGACTACGTCACCGATGACGTGCAGTTTCGGCTGGCGATGCTGATCAACGGCTATTACGCCGTGGCCCTGTACGACAAGCTCTATCAGACTCTGCTGCTAGGGTGTTTTCCCGAATGCGTGCCTCCCACCCACGGGTTGCTGCGCGATGGCCGTTTGTCTTTTCTGGGCCGCAGCGACAGCCTGCCCGTCGCCGGTCTGCCGGATTTTTTGTGTTGCCGCCGCCGGCTGGTGCTGCGGCCCCTGACCGGAAATCAGGGTGAGGGCTTTTATTTTCTGGAACAGCGAGACGGGGCGATTCTGCTCAATAGCCGGGAAATAACCGAGCCTGAATTGCTGCGCCGTGCGGCCTCCTGGCAGGATTATCTGGTGACCGATTTTATCGATCAGCATCCCTATTCAGCCCGTATTTTTCCCGGCAGCACCAACACTGTCCGGATTCTGACTCTGTGGGATGACGAGACCCAGGAACCGTTTGTCGCAGCAGCAGTGCATCGCTTCGGCACAGAAGCCATCGCTCCCATAGACAGTTGGAGCCGCGGCGGGGTGGCGGCGGGCATTCATATCGAGACGGGGCGGCTGCGCCAGGCTACGCCCAAGCCTCTTCGTGAAAAACCCTCATTCCGCTCTTGTCATCCCGATACCGGCGAGCGTATCGAGGGCGTCATCATTCCCCACTGGGAAACCATCAAGCGCGAGGTGCTGAGAATGGCCGCCGCGTTGCATTTTATTCCCTATATCGGCTGGGATATCGTGGTGACGGAAAAAGGGCTGCAGGTGATCGAGGCCAACAACGGTCCCGGGCTCATCCTGTTTCAGGTTCACGAGCCCCTGCTCCTTCGGCCCCGGGTTCGCCGTTTCTTCGAGAAACATGTTGAGCGGCTTTCCGGACCGCGAGCGGAGAAGCGTCAGTACAAGCTGCCCTTCAAGGTGTGATCAGGATCGAAAGCAGTCGGCAATGGCCCTTTTTTCGCAAATGAAGACCTGTCTGCAACAGCTGCGCCTGGTCTGCAGAGTCCGCTCTCGCTATGCGGTTGGCCTGTGGCCCGCTTATTTACGGGTTCGGCAGCTCTGTCGGACAGCGCGGTTTGAGGCCGACGAGGCCTTCCGCCTCGGTCTGTTCGACCCCGGCAGCGATCTCGCAGCACTGGAGCGCTGTGTCAGTCGCAAGCAGTTGACCAAGATTCAGCGCGCTCTCAACCCGGTTTCCTGGTCTCCGCTGCTGACCAATAAGGAGGCGTTCCGCCGCTATTGCTCGGCCCTCGGGCTTCCGGTCCCTCGAACCTGTGCCCTGTGGACCCGGGAGGCGGGGTGGCTCTGCAACGGCCGCCGTTTTTCCGGCGAACAGGACGAGGCAACTCTGTTTCGGGACCAGTTGCCCGATGAATTTGTCGTCAAGCCGACGACCGGCGCTCTGGGGCGGGGCGTCAGGGTCTATCGGCGCTCCGGTTCGGGATTTGTCGATTTCGAAGGGAACCTCTGTTCGACAGAGCAGATTTGCCATACCCTGCGGGGCGATGACCAGGACAGCAGCTTCATCGTTCAGCCGCTGCTGACAAATCATGTCGCCATTCAGCGCCTCACCGGCAGTTCGCAACTGCAGACGCTGCGAGTGGTGACGCTCTGCGACAGGCAAAACCGCTGCCGTATCCTTGCCGCTCATTTGAAAATGCATGGCGGCGCACAAGAGACCGACAATTTCAACTCTGGCGCCTCGGGCAACTTGTCGGCGGCCGTTGAGCTGAACGAAGGACGCCTGACTGCGGCCCGCACAGCCCGACCTGATGGTTCGGGCATGCGCAGCCTGGATCGGCATCCCGCAACCGGCGTAGCTTTTGTGGAAGTTATGGTTCCTTTCTGGCCGCAGATATGTTCCCTGGCGGAGGCCGCCGCGGGCCATTTTCTGCCTATCCGTACCGTCGGTTGGGACATCGCGCTGACAGCCGACGGGCCTGTATTGCTCGAAGGCAACTTCTGGTGGAATCCTTTCAATCAACATCCCCATATGGGTCAGGTTGCCGATCTTCTCAGGCAGAGTTGCTGACCGGCCCCGCGAACGGCGGCGGAACAATTTGGCCCTGCGGCGTTACGGCGGCAGGGTGCGCTGCTCCGCAGCGGAGGGCTCGGTCCGGGCCACGGGCAGCTCGTCCAGCCGGGTGGTATAACGGGGCGACCGAAGCCGGGCGCGCATGGCCCGGCGGGGATCGTTGCCTTCGGCGAGCAGCTTGACGGTACCGCTGCCCATGGCGCGGTTGATGGCGTCCATGGCCGCCATCAGTGACCGGGATTTTTTTTCCTGCGCCGCATCGACGAACAGGTCGCCCTGGCGCCTGTCTGCGGGGACCAGATCCGTCAGGCAGACGCCGGCTTTCTGATAGGCGAACCCCGGTCGGTAAACAGCCCGCAACGCCCGCAGCGCCGTCTGTGCCAGCAGGCGGGTGTCGTCCGTGGGCGGCAGGGGCAGGGTGAGGCTGCCCTGGTTCTGGGGCAGGTCCTCGCGAAAGGGGTTGGTGCGCAGAAAAACGCCGATACTGCCGGCCAGCAGCTGCTGGCGCCGCAGTTTTTCCCCGGCCCGGGTGGCGTAGGCCGCCACCGCTTCTTCCAGGGGCGCAAGGGCGCTGATCAGCGCGCCGAAAGACCGGGACGAAAGGATCTGCTTGCGAGTGCCGGGTCCGGCCATGAGGCCGAGACAGGCCTCGCCGTTCAGCTCCCGAACCGTTCTCTCCAGAGTGACGCTGAAAGCGGCGCGGATTCGTGACGGGGCGGCCCGTTTCAGATCCAGGGCGGTAACGATGCCCTGTTTTTCCAGCCGTGCCGTCAGCCGTCGTCCCACCCCCCAGATCTCACCCACCGGCGCCCAGGCCAGCAGCCGGTCCGCTTCCCGCGAGGGCATCTCGAACAGCGGGCAGACACCGGCAAACTCCGGTCGTTTCTTGGCGCAGTGATTGGCGAATTTGGCCAGCGTCTTGGTGGCGCCCAGGCCGACGCCGACGGTGATTCCCGTCAGGCGCCGGATTTCCCTGTGGATCAACCTGCCGCAGGCCGCCGGATTCGGTTGGGCGCCGCCCAGGTCGAGAAAACACTCGTCGATGGAATAGACTTCCTGGCAGGGACTGAAGCGGGAGAGGATCCGCATGACCCGGTCCGACAGGTCGCCGTAGAGGGCGTAATTGCTCGAAAGAGCAACGACGGCGTGGCGGCGGGCCAGTTCCTTGAGAGTGTGCCAGGGCGCCCCCATGGGGATGCCGAGAGCCCGGGCTTCGGCGGAACGGGCGACCACGCAGCCGTCGTTGTTGGACAGAACCACCACCGGCCGGCCGAGCAGGGCGGGCTGAAAAAGCTGCTCGCAGGAAGCGTAGAAGTTGTTGCAGTCGATCAGGGCGATGGGCACAGGCGATGAATGGTCCAGCGGACCACCCCCCAGATGGTCACCTCGCCGGAGGCGCTCTCGGCCAGCGCTCCGGCCCTCTTGATAACGAACTCCCCGTCACTCACCGCCACCACCAGATGGCCGGGGCCGGGCGTCAGGGAACGGTCCACCACCAGCAGATCACCGTCAAAGATGCCCGTCTCCTCCAGGTCGGCTCCCGCCGCCCGAAAGAAAAAAGTCGCCTCCGGGTGGTCGATGAGGGCCCGATCGAGGCTGATGCCGGTGTCCCGGTAGTCCGCCGCCGGCGAAGGAAAGCCCGCTGCTTCCAGGTGCGCCTCACGGGGGCCGGAAGTATCAGGACGCATCATGACGTCCCCCTGCGCAGACGGCGCGCCAATCCGGTGACCACCCCCACCAGTGTCAGGGTGCCAGCGGGTCGAAGGACAGGGTAGGCGGGATTTTCCGGGCGCAGCAGCCAGCCTTCGGCATCCCGCTCCAGGCGTTTGACGGTCAGTTCCCCGTCGACGGCCGCCACCACAATCTCTCCGGGGAGCGCCGAGGCCTGCCGTTCCACAATCACCACATCCCCCTCGAAGATATTGGCACCGCTCATGGAATCGCCCCGCACGGTCAGCAACAGGGTGCGGGAGGGCGTCTGCACCAGCAAATCATCAAGCAGCAGGGTGGTCAGGCCGGCATCCGTGTCGGGGGCCGGCTCTCCGGCCTGAACCGCCTGCCCGGCAACAAAGCGCTCAAAAAAGCGCCGGGCCGGCACCCAGTCGCCGTCCGGCGTGCGCTCCAGAAAACCCTGCAGACGCAGGCGCTCCAGCACCTTGCCCACCGCCGACCGCGACGCCAGGTGCAGAATTCGGCAGAGTTTCCCGTAGGCCGGTATGCAACGCCAGCGGGCGTAGTAATCCTGCAGGCGGGAGAGGTAATGAGGGTCGGCGGAGGCAGTTCGCATGGGTATCCTCGGGCACAAGGCCCCTGTCAGGGTGAAGTCGACCAGCTGTTGCCGGCCGAATGGAGTACAAATGTTCACTTTTGGCCACTATAGAAGAGATGCCTGAATTTGGCAAGCGGCTTTGAGGAACTCTTGAGGCGGGACCAGCAGTGCTCGAAG
>SLLR01000086.1 GCA_007134025.1 Desulfuromonadaceae bacterium
CGGTGGTGAGCCGCCGAAGGGCAAAGGGATACCATTCGTCGGCGTAGCGGTTTCCCAGATCCTTGTATTCCTTGAGGGCCAGGATCATCTCCAGCTGATCCGCGTCATGGGCCAGCTGCGCCTCGCGACTCTGCCGGCAGCGATATTCGTCGAGCAGCGACCGGTACTCTTCGCCAAAGGGCAGGGTTGCGGCCAGGTCCTCCACGGCCCGCTGTTCATCGGCCTGAACATATTTTTTGTTGACGTAATTGAGGTCTCCGGTCCGGGCTTCGGGAATGTCGTGAAACAGACACATTTGCAGAACCCTGCCTACATCGACCTGTCCGTCGAGGCGGGCCAGGGTAAAACCGATAATAGCGGCACGGTAGGAATGTTCGGCCACCGACTCGACTCCGGAGCCGAGAAACTGAAAACCGCTGCGCGGCGTGCGTTTGAGCATACCCACTTCAAAAAAGAAATTGGCCAGTCCCTTCATGGATTTTTCCTTGGTTGGCGCCCTCCGACACCGGCCCGGGCCCGCGGGGTGGCCGTTGACAGGGAGGCTTGAATTGGCTATGATTCGTTGTTTTTTCTGCCCATAATAACGGTGCTTTTACCCTCGTCGATCCCTCCTTATCCAACAGTGACCGAGAAAGACTCCCGACATGAAGATGCGTATCGAAGCCGATTCCATGGGCGAAATGCCGGTTCCCGCCGACGCCCTGTACGGTGCCCAGACCGCTCGGGCGCTGGCCAATTTTCCCATTTCCGGGCTGCGTTTTTCCCGACCCTTCATTCACGCCCTGGGAATGCTCAAGCAGCAGGCGGCCCGGGTCAACGGTGCCCTGGGGCTTCTTGACGAGGAGCGAATGACGGCCATCATGGCCGCCGCCGCCGAGGTCATTAACGGTGAACTCGACGAGCATTTCGTGCTGGATATCTACCAGACCGGCTCCGGCACCAGTACCAACATGAACGCCAACGAGGTGATTGCCAACCGCGCTGCTCAGATTCTGGGCCGACAGATCGGCTCCAATGCCGTCCACCCCAACGACCACGTCAACCTCGGTCAGTCGAGTAATGATGTCATTCCCAGCGCCATGCACCTGGCGGCGGTTCTGGAACTGCGCCGGGATCTGCTTCCCGCCCTCTCCGGCCTGCAGCAGTCCCTGGAGGAAAAAGCCCGGGACTTCGACGACATCATAAAGATCGGCCGAACCCACCTGCAGGACGCCACGCCGGTTCGCCTGGGGCAGGTGTTTTCCGGCTACGCCCGGCAACTGGCCCTGGCACTGCACGGGCTTGAAGCGGCCGAAGACGGTCTGCTGGAATTGCCCCTGGGCGGCACCGCGGTTGGCAGCGGCCTGAATACGCATCCACAGTTCGCCGAACAGGTCATCGCCGCCCTGAGCACCCTCGGTGGCCGGCCGTTTCGCGAGGCCATCAACCATTTTGAAGCCCAGGCCGCCCGGGACGCGGCGGTGGCCATGAGCGGCGCCCTCAAGCGGACCGCCTGCGCTCTCTACAAGATCGCCAACGACATTCGCTTTCTCGGCAGCGGCCCCCGCTGCGGGCTCGGTGAACTCCGGCTGCCGCCGGTACAGCCCGGCAGCTCCATCATGCCCGGCAAGGTCAATCCGGTGCTCTGCGAAAGCCTGATGCAGGTCTGTGCCCAGGTGATCGGCAACGACGCCGCCATCACCCTCGGCGGCCTGTCGGGAAATTTCGAACTCAATGTGATGATGCCGGTCATGATCCACAACCTGCTCGGCTCCATCGCCCTGCTGGCCGGTGCCGCACGACAGTTTGACCACGGCTGCGTCAAGGGCCTTGACGCCGACCGGCAACGCTGCGCGTCCCTGGTCGAGGAAAGCCTGGCGATGTGTACTGCCCTGGTGCCGGCCATCGGCTACGACCGGGCGGCACAGATCGCCAAGGAGGCCTATCGCAGCGGCCGCACCGTGCGCCAGATCGCCCTCGAACAACAGATCCTGCCGGCGCAGGAGCTGGAACGTCTGCTCGATCCCCTGCCCATGACCGAGCCGGGAGTGCCGGGCAAGACGCGCTGAGCAGTCGGCAATCCGGCCCCTCCGTAAAGACAGATCAGCCGGCCCGCAGCGTACCGAGAATCCCGTCGCTCAGAACCTCACGCTGCCAGTTTTTCAGCGCGGCCAGTTCCGTCAGTTCTTCTGCGGTGGCGGGATTGCGGCGGGCGATCTCTTCCAGCATCGCGTTGTTAATCACAATGCCCGGATCCATTTTTAACTTGGCGGCCATGGCGGTGCGCCACTTTTTCAGCCGTGCCAGGCGCGCTTCGACCTCCGGGTCCCGCTGCCGAATCTCGCCCCGCGGATAACAGGGCAGGTCATTTTCCGGAATCCCGAGCCCCGCCTGCACCGCCACCAGAACCGCCCGCCCATAGCGCTCTACCTGGCGAGGAGAAATCCCTTCGATGGCGCCCAGGGCCTTACGGTCCCGCGGCATGTTCCGGGCCACTTCCAGCAGCGGCGCATTGTTCAGCACCTTGAA
>SLLR01000114.1 GCA_007134025.1 Desulfuromonadaceae bacterium
AGAATCGAACTGCCGACACGAGGATTTTCAGTCCTCTGCTCTACCGACTGAGCTATCTGGGCGAGTTGAGCCCCGTTTATAAATGAAGTTCCCGGTACCTGTCAAGGAAAATATCCGCTGTCCGAAGGGTCGACTTTTTTGTCTCTCGGAAGCCTTGTGGTATCCTTTAACCGCATGTGTGCTGCTTCAGCCGCTTGCCTGTTGACGGGGTGCGTCTGTCAATTAGAGTTTGTTTCGGGCTTTTGAAGCCTTGGCCGGTCGGTTTGCGATGGGCACGGCGGCATGGCGACGAAGCCCGGTTGAGCAAGGAGGATGGTATGGATCAGGAAGTTCCCCGGACGGAACCTTTTGCGGTGCGCGACTGCGCCCTGATTGTACTTGCCACGGGACTCAAGGTCCAGAATCTGCGGGAACTATGCGACGGAATGCGGCAAATTCCCGCAGAGAGCATTGAACACCACTTTTGGGGGCGTCTGCTGCAGCCCCGTTTTGACGAACCGGAATACAACAACGATTTCGCCTCCTGGGCCTATCATGGTCTGCATGACAAGACCCTGGCCGAACGCCTGAGCATGGTGGTGCCCACGGACTTTGAAGATCAGGAGGCGTTGCGCCGGGAACTGGTGGAGGTTCTGGAGGAGCGGCTCGACGAGTCCGAAATGGTGCCCTGGGCGCGCAGGGATCAACAGTTTCATTTCCTGCGTTCGCAGACCGTTATTTTTGACAGCGGTTTACATGCCGCCCGACCTGTGGATCTGCTTTCCCATCTGCCGCATCTCTCCACGGGCAGCATCTACTACCATTTCATCGATTCCCGCAACCGGACGCTGCAGCGCTGTGACGATTTCAGCGCCTGGCTGGCCGCCTGCGGCGCCGAATATGACCTGCTTCGCGAGCGATTGTGCGCTGTTGACCCCTATTTCGCTTCACTGCAGCACCTGAGGCATATCGTTACCGGCCTGTTCGAAGAATTTTTCAAGGAGGCGGCCCATGAAAGCCGATGATCATGGTGGCAGTGTCCTGCTGGAGCGATACGCTCAAGTCGCGGGGTCCGAGGTCATTCACCATCTGGAGCAGCTGGTGGAGCCGTTAAAAGGGGCAAAAGTGGTGCACGTCAACTCCACCCGCGAAGGGGGCGGGGTGGCGGAGATCCTGCAGAAGCTGATTCCCCTGAAACGGGCTCTGGGCATCGATGCCAGCTGGGAGGTGATCAGCGGCAATCCCGAGTTTTACCAGTGCACCAAGGCCTTTCATAACGGTCTGCAGGGGACCGGCAGTCCCGTCTCCCGGCAGCTGCTGGACGCCTATGAGAAGGTCAACGCGGCCAACGCCGAGGAGCTTCGGGCGACTCTGGAGGCGGCTGATTTCGTGGTCATTCACGACCCGCAGCCGGCACCCCTGCTGAGCCACTGTCCCGGTCGCCGCGGGCGCTGGTTGTGGCGTTGCCACATCGATGCCAGCCACCCCTATCGGGCGGTGTGGAAATATCTGCGGGGCTGGGTTTCGGACTACGACGCCAGTATTTTTTCCATTCCCGAGTTCGCCCAGCCGCTGCCCCATCCCCAGTATATCGTGGCGCCAAGCATCGACCCCCTCAGTGAAAAAAACCGTGAGTTGCCCGAGGATGATCTGCAGGCGGTTCGGGAGCGCTTTCAGATCGATCCGGAACTGCCGATGATACTGCAGGTTTCCCGCTACGACCGTTTCAAGGATCCCCTGGGTGTGGTTCAGGCCTGTCAGCTGGCCGCCAAGCTGACGCCCCTGCAACTGGTCCTGGCCGGCGGCGGCGCCAGTGACGACCCCGAGGGAGAAGCGGTGCTGGAGGAAGTGCACCAGGCGGTGGCGGGAGATCCGCGCATTCGAGTGTTGCTGCTGCCCGCCGATGCCCACCATACCATCAACGCCCTGCAACGGGTTGCCGATATCGTGCTGCAGAAATCGATTCGCGAAGGCTTTGGCCTGACCGTGTCCGAAGCCATGTGGAAGGCCAAGCCGGTTATCGGGGGTGACACCGGAGGTATTCGGCTGCAGGTTTTTGACCATTACACCGGGTTTCTGGTACGCAGCCCGGAGGGCGCGGCGTTGCGGATTCGTTATCTGCTGCATCGCCGCGAGCTGCTGCGGGAGATGGGGCAGCGGGCCCGGCGTTTCGTTGGCGAAAACTTTCTCATTACTCGGCACCTGCGGGAATATCTGGCCATGTTTCTGAGCCTGCGGAACGGTACGCGGGGAAGGATGGAGTTGTTCTGACGGGGTTCGGCTGGTTGCCGGGCCGAGTTATTCAGAAGCACAAAACCTCGACAGCACCAGGAAATAAGGAGGGCGGACGGCATGACAGATCACCTTGACAAACGTTTGCTGGTTGTCTCCAACCGGCTGCCGGTGGTCATCGGGGCCAGAGACGGCGACTGGACCATCATCCCCGGCAGCGGCGGGCTGGTCACGGCCCTGGCCCCGGTGATGCGGCAGCGGCAGGGCTTGTGGATCGGCTGGCCGGGCTGTGGCGAGGAGGCGCCGATAGGGGCGCTGCTGGACCGGTTTGCGGAGGAAAACGGTTATTCCCTGGCGGCGGTTCCTCTGTCCGAGGACGAGGAGGAAAGGTACTATCGGGGGTTTTCCAACGAGGCCCTGTGGCCCCTGTTTCACGATCTGCTCGGCTTCTGCCGTTTTTCCTTCGACAACTGGCAGACCTATCTCGATGTCAACAGCCGCTTCGCCAGGGTGGTGAGCGATCACGCCGAGACCGATGACCTGATCTGGGTTCACGATTACCAGCTTATCGGCGTCGGTGAACAGCTGCGGGCGTTGCGAATGCACCAGCCCCTGGCTTTTTTTCTGCACATTCCCTTTCCGGCGGCCGACCTTTTTCGCCGCCTGCCCTGGAAGGATACGCTGTTGCGGTCGCTGATGGGTTACGATCTGCTCGGGTTTCAGACCCTGCGCGATCGTCGCAACTTTGTGTATGCCGCCGCCAGCCTGCTGTCCGGCGTGGAGGTCGTTCGCCGCAAACGTTCCCATGACCTGCTGCACTTTGAGGGGCGGACGATTCGGGTCGGGCATTTTCCGATCAGCATCGATTTTGACGAATTCGACCAGGGGGCTCGTTCCCGGGAGGTGGAAGACGCGGCCTGGTATCTTCACGAAAACCTGCGGGGACGGCAACTGGTTCTGGGTGTGGATCGGCTGGATTACACCAAGGGGATCCCGGAGCGGTTTCTGGCTTTTGAGCGCGCGCTGGAAAAATATCCGGAGCTGCTGAGCCGGGTCAGCCTGCTGCAGCTGGTGGTGCCGAGCCGGACCCAGGTTCCCGACTACCAGAACCTCAAAGAGACCCTCGACCAGATGGCCGGACGCATCAACGCCCGCTTTTCCAGTCCCGAGTGGAGCCCGATTCACTATGTTTACCGCTCCCTCGACCGCATTCAGCTGCTGGCCCGCTACCGCACCTCGGAGATCGCCCTGATCACGCCCCTGCGGGACGGCATGAATCTGGTGGCCAAGGAGTACTGCGCCAGTTCGGTGGAGAACAACGGCGTACTTATTCTCAGCGAATTTGCCGGAGCCGCCGATCAGCTCGGCAAGGGGGCGCTGCTGGTCAATCCCTACGATATCGAAGCCACCGCCGACGCCATTCACCGGGCTTTTTTCATGGAGGTCGACGAACGGCGTCAGCGCATGCGCCGCATGCGGGCGGAAATTCGCCGCAATGACGTACACCACTGGTTGCAGAGTTTTACCCGCGCCTTATCCGACAGGGACTGATTGCTTCTTGTCATTTTTTGCAAATTCTGTTACACAGAACACAGTGTTAACCTGATCAGAGACGATAATCCCATGCGCAGCGACTTTTTCGGCGGATTTTACTTTTGGAGCGGCTTTTATTTTAGGCCGTCTGCCCAGGGTGAAGGTCCGTTGACGTAGCGGCAAAATCGTCAATCAGCCGACAACACAAACCACGGGCAGACCGAACTCCGGCCCCGTGGTTTTTCTTTTTGATCTCTCAAGTAAGGTGGGCAAAAGGGACGGGGAGGGGAAGGCAGCTCACAACCGACGGACCCGGATCGTGAAGAGCGACGCGGTGTCTTTCCACCAGGAGGCAAAAAGATGATCATCGTGATGAAGCAGGGAGCTACCCGGGAGCAGTTGCTGGAGGTCAAGAAACGGGTGCGGGAACTTGGCTACAAGCCCCACGTGATTCATGGCACCACCCGCAACGTTATCGGCGCCGTCGGAGACGAACGGGGCAAGGCCGTGCTGCAGGCCCTGGAATCCATGGAGGGCGTCGACAATGTGATGCCGATCCTGCAGCCCTACAAGCTGGCCAGCCGGGAGGTCTGTCCCGAAACAAGCGTCATTGAACTGGCTTCAGGAGTTATGATCGGCGGTGACCGTTTGGTGGTGATGGCCGGTCCCTGTTCCGTCGAAGGGGAAGAGCAGCTCATTGAGACGGCCAGGGCGGTCAAGGCCGCCGGCGCCACGGTTCTGCGGGGCGGGGCGTTCAAGCCCCGTACCAGCCCCTACGCCTTTCAGGGCCTCGAAGAAGAAGGGCTTAAGCTGCTCGATCTGGCCCGCCGGGAGACGGGTCTGCCTATCGTCACCGAGGTGGTTAACCCGCGGGATGTGGAGCTGGTGGCCCGTTACGCCGACATTCTGCAGGTGGGAGCCCGCAACGTACAGAACTTTCCCCTGCTCAAGCTGCTTGGCCAGCAGGAAAAGCCGGTGCTGCTCAAACGCGGCATGGCCACCACCATCAAGGAATTTCTGATGAGCGCCGAGTACATTCTGGCCGAAGGCAACCGCCGGGTGGTTCTCTGCGAGCGGGGCATCCGCACTTTTGAGACGGCGACCCGCAACACCCTGGATATTTCCGCGGTCCCGGTGCTTAAGGAACAGACCCATCTGCCGGTGGTGATCGATCCTTCCCACTCCACCGGCCACGCCAGCCTCGTTCCTTCCATGTGTTACGCCGCCGTGGCCGCCGGATGCGACGGTCTGCTGGTAGAGGTCCACAACAGCCCCGAAACCGCCTCCTGCGACGGCCCCCAGTCCTTGCGGCCGGCGGAATTTGCCGCTACCATGGACAAGCTGCGCCGCTTTGCCCAAGTGGCCGGCCGGCAGCTCTGATCACCCTGGCCGGGCGATGCCGGGTTGGCCCGCGTCCGCAGTTCATTTAACAGGAGACCCCGATGTTTTTTATTCCCCTGAACCAGCCGGAAAGCGTTGCCCTGGTGATTCACGCCTTGCGAGTCGCCGGGGGTGAAGCCGACTGTTCCAGCTGCCCGGTGCGCAAGGTCTGCATGAAGCAATGCCTGACCATCGCCGGTGCCCTGCAGCGGATGATCGATGACGGAACCCTGCCGTCTCTTGAAGAGGATCCCCTGGAAGAACAGGTCGAGACCGAGGCGGCTCCGACCGCCGAACAGGATTCGCCACCCCCGGCGGAGAAAGGGGCCCATCTCAAGATCATCAAATAGCGACATTTGGCGGATTGATCCGGCATATAATGACCGCGCAAATAAAAAGCCACCCGCAACGGGCCGCTTTTTATTTGTCCAAAGCCACCCGGAAGGCAGGAATCAGCCCCCCCGCCGCTCCCCGGCCGAGCAGTTCGGCGATGGCGGCCCGTCCTTCGTCCCCCAGATCCAGAGTGTCGTCGGTGACGTACAGGTCGATGTGGCGGAGACTGGCCGGTTCCTCTGCTTCCCGGGCGTGGGCGCGGACGTAGGCCAGGGGCTGCTGTGGATGACTTCGCGCGTAGGCAGCACTGGCTGCTACCGCCGCTTCGATTCGGGCGATGCGCTGCCGGCCCAGATTGCGGCGGGCGACAACGACTCCCAGGGGCAGAGGCAATCCGGTCAGCTGCTTCCACCAGGCGCCCAGGTCGATGATCGGCAGCAGGCCCGAATCGACATAGGTGAAACGGCCTTCGTGAATGATCACACCGGCGTCGACCTCGCCCCGCCGGAGTGCCGGCAAAATGTCGGCAAAGGGCAGCTCGACCAGGTTCCTGCAGTCAGGCTGCCACAGGCGCAGCAACAAGTGAGCGCTGGTGCGGGGGCCGGGAATGGCGATGCGGGCATTGATGAAACAGCGCCGGGAGTATTCCTTGCGGGCCACCACCAGCGGGCCGTAACCTCGGCCAAGAGCGGCACCGCTGCGCAGCAGGGCGTATTTCCCCCCGACATGGGCCAGAGTCGGGCAGGAAATTTTACTGATCGCCAGGCGCCCCTGAAGGACCCGTTTGTTGAGGGTCTCCACATCGGTCAGCAGTGGCGGTCTGCGCAGGCCGGCAAGAGGAACCCGGCCATGGGCCAGGGCATAGAATAGAAAGGTGTCGTTGGGGCAGGGCGAGTAGCCCAGGGTCAGAAAAGGGTTCATGCGTATTTGCGGGGAGGTCTCAGACCTTTCAGGTAGGCCAGCAGGGCCCGTTGCACCACCTCGGCGGCCAGCGGCAGGTTCCAGCGGGACAGATCGCGGGTTTCCACACGGTTGGAAATGCCCCGCAGCTCCAGAAACGGTACTTCGTACAGACGGCAGATCTGGGCCACGGCTCCGCCTTCCATGTTTTCGCAGATGCCGGCGGTGCGCCGGACCATCTCCAGAGCGGCCTGGTTGGTTCCGGAGCAGGTCGAGACGGTCACTAACGGTCCTGTCGCAAGGGTTACACCGGCGGTCGCCGCCGCATCCTCCAGCAGCGGCCGGGCCTCTTCCAGCAGGCGGGGGTCGGCGGCAAAGCGCCGGGTCATGACCGGTCCACCCTGGTCGAGCAGGGGGAAACCGAGGCGGGCAAAATCGGTGAAGCCCTCGGCAGTCAGAACCCCCTCGTCCGCCAGCACTTCCTCCGTGGCCAGGGCCAGGTCGCCGACCTCAAGACCGCTTTCAGGATATGCTCCGCCGCAGCCGATGACGATGACTGCGCCGGGAATCCGACTCTCCAGCAAGGCGGTCACCGCTGAAGCGGCGTTGATTTTGCCGATGCCGCTGTGCAGCAGCGCCACCTTGCGTTCCGACAGACACCCCAGAAAAAGCTCACGGCCTCCGCAACGGCGCACTTCGCAGGGCGACAGAGAGCGGCGCAGCAGGGCGGTTTCCGCCGCTACGGCGGCAACGATGGCGATCATGGCAAATACCTTGCTTGCAGGACAAAATTTTTTCTTGGCCATCTTGTGAGTTTTTGCGCAAGCATCAAACCTTGCGCAAGCTTAAAAGATCCGGCGGAAAACCTTCCATGGCGCCGATCAGGGCTGATACCAGCCGAAGCGGATCAGGTCCCGTCGCAGGCAGAAACCCTGCTTGAGTACCATGCCCCGATACCAGAAACGATCGGCCCGCAGGGCGATGTCGGTGGGCGGGTCCAGGCGCTTGCGGGAATCCGACAGGCTGCTGCGAAAGCGGCTGTCCGGTTCCGCCACGATCTCCACCAGTTTATCCTGCAGGTTTTTGGCAACGCCCTCGATAACGTACTGAATGATGTCGCGCAGCTTCAGGCAGAAATGGTATTCCTCCAGGTCCCCTTCAAAGCCGACTTCGCATTCCTGGACGAAATCGTCCCAGCTCAGCAGCAGTTCACCGAAATCCTCCTCGGCGTACTGGGCAAACTCCGCTTGCTGCTCCAGACGTTCTCGAATCGTCTCCTGTTCCTTGCGGGACAGGAAAAACGACAGCCCGTCCTCCACCGGATACATGTCGAGCACATCGGCTATCTCTTCACAAAAACAGAGATAGTCGAGGTCGTTTTCCGTCAGTTTTTTGAGTTCGGCGGGCAGCAGGCTGCGCGGGTGACAGAGCAGCGAGAGGTGGTCGTGACCCAGATCCGAAGTCAGGACAAGATCCTTCTTGAATGGCACCCCCTGCTGGTGAAACAGGTCGGTAATGCGCAGGTGGTTTTCGGTAAAGCAGGTCAGCAGTTTCTCTTCCGAGTAGAAGAGCTCCAGTCCGCTGTGGTTGTTGGCCAGACCGAAGCCGACAAAGCCTTCGTGAATCAGGCGGGTCAGGTAAGGAGTGATGGTCTCGAGAAGCTCCCGGATCGGCAGATAAGGCGAATAATAGAGCTGCGGTTCGGGAGGATTTTGAGAGCCCGCGTCCTGTTCCTCGCGATAGAATTCCAGAATGAAAAAAGCCTCGTCCCTGAGGAGTTCGGCAAAACTTCGAAACAGGGCCGGAATGCGTCCGGGCTCGACCATGGCGGTAAAGCGGTACGAGTCGGTGGAGTTTTCCAGTAGAGAAAAATTATAGCCCTCGCAGAGCCGGCGGCTCTTGATTTTTTCACTGTCCCAGGGGGCGATCCCGAGGGGAAATTTGAAGCGGATGTCAGACAAAGGCGGAGTCCTTCCAGAAACATGCAATGATGCGCCGCGCTCCGGGGGAGGCGGGAGCCGATTTCAACAATCTGCCTGGCTATCATTATGCCGTCAAAGGTCAAAAGTCAACCGCCGGCACAAGCCGCCGCGCAAAACCGCCCGTCGCTTTTCTCGAACAGTGTTCGGATCAGAGCTTGACGGTCGGCACCCCATTCATTACTCTGGCATCCGTCCTCTCTCTCTGCTGAAGCCACCCTGACCGGCCTCACGCCCTTTTTACTGCCTGATGGCCTTGTTCGGAGAACCCCATGAAAAAACCCCTTTGTCTGTGTCTGTGGCTGATAGTCCTGATTGGTTTCAGCGGCCCGGCCTGCGCCTGGCTGCAATCCGGCGAGCCGGCCCCCGATTTCGAGTTGTCCGATCTGGACGGCAACAAGGTTCGCCTGTCCGACTTTCAGGGCCGCATCATCCTTCTGCAGCTGGGCACCACCTGGTGTCCCGATTGTCTTCGACAGAGTCGCGATCTGCTGGAAATGGACGACTTTCTGTTTCGTCACGAGGCGGTAGTGGTGAAGGTCTTTTTTCAGGAAAATCGCGGCCGGGTGATCCGTTTCATGCAGGACAAGAACTTCACCGTCTCTCAGGCGGTTTTGCTGGACGACGGCCGGGTACATCGAGCCTACCGGGTATTTCCTATTCCTCGTCTGCTGATCATCGATCGCCGGTTTCGCATTGTCCGGGACGGTCTGCGACCTGCGACCGGCGAGATCCAGACCCTGATTGCCGGACTGGATCAGACCGTCACGGCCGATTCCAACGCCGAGGAGGTCGAGCATTAACCGGCGGCCTGTTCCGCCTCAAGGATTCTGCATGACCTGCGTCATGCCACCGGTGGCGCTTTATTGGTGAAAATCTAGTTTTGGCTGTTTATGGCATAGATAGCAGCGGCAGGCTGGCAGGTCTTTCCACGGTAAATGTCTGATATATGCAGCACAGGGGAGAAGTTCCGGGCCGTTGGGGCCCGACCCGGGTCATTTCGGCGACGGGGAATGATGATTTCATGATGAAGGAGAGTGGCAGTGAAACAGGCAAGAATTGTTCTGGCGATAGCTATCGCCCTGGCCATGGCGGTCCCCGCCCTGGCCATTAACGTCGAGTGGCACGGGGATTTCCACAACCGCGCCTCCTACAGCACCCAGGCGGACCTGTCCCGGCGCGTAGTACACGATACGCGGACTTTCATCGGCGTCGGAGGGTTTAACAACTATGACCAAATTGTGGACGGAGTGGACACTCGAAAGAGCGCGAAGGACAGCGATTTTTTTGCGGAAATCAAGTACCGCATCAATATCAACGTGTTCGACGACGAAAACAGGTTCCGCGGAGTGATCGGTTTTGAGTTCGGCGGTTCCAAGTTTGGCGACAAGGACCTCAAATTCGGCGGCGACAGCCGCGACTTTCTGCAGGTCATGTGGGCCTATTCCGAGCTGGAGCTGCCTTTCGATCCGGCCTCTCGGCTGCGTTTCGGACTGCAGCCGGTGGGCTACAACTATCTGCTTTGGTCCGACAACGCCGCCGGCGCCAAGTGGATTCGTAAACAAGGTAACTGGGCCTACAGTTTGGGCTGGTTTCGGGACAACTTCACCGACAACAACACCCTGGGCGGAAAAAACCGGGC
>SLLR01000021.1 GCA_007134025.1 Desulfuromonadaceae bacterium
TATCTGCGGCGGCGAACACAACGTCGCCGAAGGGCGGCAGGCTTACGAGGCGGCCCACGGTCCCTGATGAGCCGCCAGCGCAGCCCCAATCCAGCGGGCCGGGAAACCGGCCCGCTTTTTTTATGGCGCCGGACCAACTATCAGAAACTGTTTGACCTGAGTCCTGTTCAACCTTATTATCAGCGAGGCATCATCCCCTGTTCGGTTACTTTTTTTATCTTTCATCCAAGGAGCTTTTCCATGGTGCGCAAGGCTGATTTTGGCAAACGAAGGGCGCTGTACGGGCGCACGGTAGTGATCGCGTTTCTGGCTCTGCTGGTGGCTGGCTGCGGCGGGCTGCTGGGCGGTTCGCCACGGGAGGCCAAGACCGAGCTTTGGAAGCACCGGGACCAGTTCGTGCGCCTCGAAAGCCAGGATCGCGGCGCCACGCCGCCACCGGCCAACGAGCATCCCGCCCGCCTCTCGCCGGAGTTGGTCCGCAACATGCTCGGTTCCCTGCAGGTGCATTTCAAAGGCGACGAAAAGCCTGTTCCGGTCTTTACCTTCAGGCAACTGGAGCTGCTTGGTGAGGTGCTCAGCCGGGGTCTGGCCCAGGCCGGTCCCCGCCAGGACGTGACCTTCGCCATCGTCGGCATTCACCGGGAATTCATCTCCTTTTCTACCGACCGCTCCGTCTCCACCTACCGCCTGTTCGTGCAGGACGGTCGGGTCAACCTGATTATCGGCACTCTTCATGCTCCTTACATAGAAAACCTTGATCGCCGCATAAATCCCCTGGTGCCCGGCAGTCGCCGCTACACACCCCCGGATCCTCGCCGCCGCATCACTCATTGGCAGATCGTGCCTCGGGCCGGGCTGGAGTTCAAGACCGCCGATGGCCGCACCCGTGGTGACTGGCTGGTGCTGAACATCGACGAAGAACTCTGGAAAGGGGCCATGGCCGAGCAGCAGGAAGCCACGGAGACCGCTCGGGAGGCGTTCCGCGAAGCGGCCCAGGTGCGCGAAGACAGCGCCCAGCTTGAAGCGGAACAGCAGCGCCTGCGGGAGGAGATGGCGGAGATCCAGCGCACCCTGGACGCCCTGAAACAGGCTCCGGCTCCCGCCCCCGCACCGGTTCCGGTAGTCCCGACGCCGGGTCTGGAGCAGATCGAACAGCGTCTGCGCACCCTGCAGCAACTCAAAGACCGCGGCCTGATCAGCGAAGAGGAGTTCCGCGCCCGCCGGCTGGACATTCTCGACGGCATCTAAGGGCCGCCGCGACCGCACCACATCTTCACAGGAAAGGGAGGCTTCGTGCCTCCCTTTCTTGTTCCGCAACGGACTTTCATCATGGGCTACCGAAATCTCGCACACTGCGTGCAGGACCTGGAGCGCAGCGGCCAGTTGCGGCGCATTGACCTGGAACTCGATGCCCGCCTGGAAATCGCCGCCGTGCAGCGCCGGGCCTGGCAACGGGGCGGCCCGGCGCTGCTCTTTACCCGGGTCAAAGGCTGCGCCTTTCCCATGCTCGCCAATCTCTTCGGCACCCTGAAGCGCACCCGGTTTCTGTTTCGCGACACCCTGCCCCGGGTACAACGCCTGCTGGCGATGAAGGCCGATCCGCTGGCACCGC
Organism: Desulfuromonadaceae bacterium; assembly: GCA_007134025.1. Classification (GTDB taxonomy): domain Bacteria; phylum Desulfobacterota; class Desulfuromonadia; order Desulfuromonadales; family Syntrophotaleaceae; genus SLLR01. Next base: position 1,613 of record SLLR01000021.1, read on the forward strand.
TGAAGGCGCCGCAGCACTGGCCGGGAATGGCGGCGGGCGCCCTGCACCTGCTGCCTCGCCGGGTCCCCACCGGGCCGGTGATGGCCCGGTCCTGTCGCGTGCAGGATCTGCCGCAACTGGTCTCCTGGCCCGACGACGGCGGGCCGTTCGTTACCCTGCCCCAGGTCTATTCGGAAAGTTGCACGCGCCCCGGCTGGCGTCATTCCAACCTGGGCATGTATCGGGTACAGCTGGCCGGCAACCGCTATGCGCAGGATCGGGAAGTCGGGCTGCACTACCAGCTGCATCGGGGCATCGGCTGTCACCACAGCGAGGCCCTGGAGCGGGGCGCGTCTTTTCCGGTGCATATTTTTGTCGGTGGCCCCCCCTGCCTGACCCTGGCGGCCGTCATGCCGCTGCCGGAAGGTCTGCCGGAGCTGTGTTTCGCCGGTCTGCTGGGCGGAAGGCGCACCCCCCTGATTCACCGCAAAGGCTTTCTGCCCATGGCCGCCGAGGCGGATTTCTGCATCAGCGGCACGGTGATTCCCGGCACACTGCTGCCGGAAGGTCCCTTTGGCGATCACCTGGGCTATTACAGCCTGGAGCACGATTTTCCGGTGCTGGCGGTGGAGCGGGTCTGGCATCGGCGGGATGCCATCTGGCCTTTCACCAGTGTCGGCCGCCCTCCCCAGGAGGACAGCACCTTCGGCGCCTTTATTCACGAATTGACCGGGCCGCTGATCCCCGAACTGGTTCCCGGCGTGCGGGCGGTACATGCGGTGGATGCCGCCGGGGTTCACCCCCTGCTGCTGGCCCTGGGCAGTGAACGCTACACGCCCTTCGCGGAACGCTCCGCCCCCCAGGAACTGCTGACCCAGGCCAATGCCCTGCTCGGCACCGGCCAGCTGTCCCTGGCCAAATATCTGTTCATCGCCGCCTGGCAGGACGCCCCGCAGCTGGACATTCACCGCATCGACGACTTTTTCCGCCACCTGCTGGAACGGGTGGACTGGCGACGGGATCTGCATTTCCATACCCGTACCACCATCGACACCCTCGATTACACGGGCAGCTCCTTTCAGCAGGGCTCCAAGCTGGTCATCGCCGCCGTCGGCCCCGCCATCCGCCGACTGCCTGTGGAAATTCCCGCCGACCTGACCCTGCCATCGGGACTCTGCCATCCTCGCATCGCCCTGCCCGGGGTACTGGTAATCCAGGCCCCCCCCGCCGATGCCCCCAGGGGGCAGACCGATCCGGCCCTGCAAGCCTTCTGTGCGGCTTTCACCACCACCGACCCCATCAACCGCTTTCCCCTGCTGGTGCTGGTGGACGACAGCGAATTCGCCGCCCGCACCCTGAACAATTTCCTCTGGACCACCTTCACCCGATCCGACCCCGCCAGCGACACCTGGGGCATCGGCGCCGAAACCGTCACCAAGCACTGGGGCTGCAACGGCGCACTGGTCATCGACGCCCGGCGCAAACCCCATCACGCCCCGCCCCTGTTGGACGACCCAGAGGTGGAGAAGAAAGTGGACGCGCTGGGCGCACGCGGCGGGCCGCTGGAAGGTATTGTTTAGAAGGTAGAGGCGGGCTAAGGGCTAAGGGCTAAGGGCTAAGGGCTGAGGGCCTCTTTTACACCTTTAGCCTTAAGCCATCAGCCTTAAGCCCGCCTTTAGCATTGTATTCTCCCCGCTGCTTCGCTACTATGTCGCAGCCTTTGCCCCGCAACCGTTTGCCTTGTTTAAAGAACATCGGGTTGAACAGATGAAGATCATCGATGAAAAGCACAGCCTCTGGTCGGCTATCGGCAATACGCCGCTGGTGGAATTGAGCCAGTTGCACGACAATCCCCGGGTGCGCATATTCGCCAAACTGGAAGGCAACAACCCCGGCGGCAGTGTCAAGGACCGCCCGGCGCACTTCATGCTGAAAAAGGCCGAGGAATCGGGTGCTCTGCGTCCCGGAAAGACCATTCTTGAGCCGACCTCGGGCAATACCGGCATCGCCCTGGCGATGATCGGAGCGGCCAAGGGCTACCGGGTCAAGCTGGTCATGCCCGGCTGTGTGAGCAGCGAGCGGCGGGCGGTACTGGAAGCCTACGGCGCCGAGGTCATCCTGTCGCCGGCCGCAGAAACCACGGACGGCGCCATTCGCCTGGCCCATCGCATTCTCGGCGAAAACCCGGAACGCTACTACATGCCCAACCAGTACGCCAACGAGAACAATCCTCTGGCCCACTACCAGACCACCGGGCCGGAAATCTATGCTCAGACTGAAGGCCGAATCGATGTGTTTGTGGCCGGCATGGGCACTTCGGGCACCCTGATGGGCATGGCCCGGTTTCTCAAGGAAAAGAACCCCGGCATTCAGGTGATCGGCGTCGAACCGACCCTGGGCCATGCGGTGCAGGGACTGAAAAATATGCGCGAGGCCATCGTGCCTTCCATCTACGACCGCTCGCGACTGGACGATGTGATGGTGGTGGACGACGAGACGGCTTTTGACACCACCCGCCGGTTGGCGGTCCGCGAGGGCATCTTTGCCGGCATGTCCAGCGGCGCCGCCGTCGCCGGCGCCCTGCGCGTGGCCGAGCGGCTTTCTCGGGGGACCATCGTCACCCTGCTTCCCGACCGGGGCGATCGCTACCTGAGCACGACCCTGTTCCGCTCCACCTGCGCCTGCTGCCCACCCTGATTTTCAAAAGACATCGACACTTTTTTACCGCCTTTGGCGATATTCCTGCAGATCGTGATTGACAGCGTTGCCGTCGACACAGATAATTCGTTCATCGAACTAATCAATGAGGCGGAAACCATGGATCGCAGAAAACGCATGAGCGATATTATCGAAACTGTCGGCCACGCTCTGGTCAGGGCCAAGGTGGCCAAGCTGGACAGACTCGGCATGCCGGAAATCAACCTGACCCAGTTTCAGCACATCAGCGTGATTCAACACCACCAGGACCTGACCTTCGGCGATCTGGCGCGAATTCTGGAGTTGAGCAAACCGGCGGTGACCGCCATCGTGCAGAAATTGAGCGAGCAGGGCTTCGTGACCAAGCAACAGTCGGACCGGGACCGCCGGGTCTATCATCTGCGCCTGACCGAGACGGGGCGTCAGGTGGCGGCGTCCTACGAGGAATCGCGCCTGGAGTATGTGGACGGAATACGACAGGCTTTGTCCGACGACGAGTTTTCGCAACTGCTGGCATTGATGGAGAAGGCTCTTCACCGACCACTTGGCCAAGGCCACGGGAAATTCGCCGACAGGGGTAGCACGGCATGATGCTTTGGAGCAGAGACAATCGACCGGCTTTTTGCGCCGGCTGTTTAGGACGGGTGTTTTTTCCGCTGCTGGCCGCCAGCTTGTGGCTGGTGATCGCCGTTATGCCGGTGTCGGCAGCAACGGCGGTGCGTATCGGGGTGATTCTGGACGGTCCCGGAGAAGGCAACGAGCCCCTGCTGGAACTGTTTCAGCAGGAAATCCTGGCTCTGACTGAGGGAGAATTTGCGGTAGTCTTTGCCGAGGATCGAATTCTCACTGCCGACTGGAGTCGACAAGGGGTGGAGGTGGCCTGCGATCGTTTGCTGGCCGATTCCGAGGTGGATCTGGTTCTCGCCCTGGGCGCTCTGGCCTCCCATGACCTGGCCCGGCGCGGCCCCCTGAACAAGCCGGCCCTGGCTCCCTTTACCATCGACCGCAGCCTGCAGGAATTTCCCCTCACCGGAGAAGCCAGCGGCGTGGACAATTTCAGCTATCTGGCGTTTCCCTCGCCCATCGAGCGGGACCTGAAGCTGTTTTCGGAGCTGCTGCCGTTCCGGCGCCTGGCGGTGCTGGTCAACCGGGCCTATCTCGACGGCATTCCGGCCCTGCGCCGTCTGCTGCAAAACGAACTGGCCGAACAGGGCATCGAGATGGTGCCGGTGCCGGTGACGGTTTCGGCCCGGGAAGCCCTGGAGGCTCTGCCCGAAGGGATCGAGGCGGTTTACGTCACTCCCCTGCAACGGCTGCCGCAGCAGGAATTCGAGCTGCTGGTGGACGGCCTCAAGGAGCGCAATCTGCCAAGCTTTTCCTACCTTGGTCATTCCGAAGTGATCCGGGGGCTGCTGGCCGGAGCCGCTACCGAAGCCTCCTTGTTTCGACTGGCCCGACGTACCGCCCTGGCGGTACAGAGCGTCCTGCTGGGCCGGAATCCGGCGGAACTGCCGGTGTTTGGCGACCAGCAGGGCCGGTTGATGCTGAACATGGCCACCGCCGACGCCATCGGCTTTTCTCCCAACTGGGAGCAATACATCGAAGCGGAGCGCATCGCTACGGAACCGGTGTCACCGGCCCGCAGCCTGACCCTGGCCGAAACCGTACGGGAAGCGCTGCAGGTCAATCTGGATCTGGCCGCCTTTGACCGGCAGTTGGCCGCCGGTGAAGCGGAAGTCCGCAAGGCCCGCTCGGCCCTGCTACCGCAACTGGCCGTCGTCGGACAGGGCCTGGTCATCGATGGCGATCGGGCCGAAGCGGCTCTGGGCCGCCAGGCGGAGCGCACCCTGACCGGCGGTCTGGTACTGGAACACTCCCTCTATGCCGAATCGCGCCATGCCGGCTACCGGGTTCGACAAGAACAGCAGCGGGGCCGTCTGCAAGAGCAGCGCCAGTTGCAGCTCGATATCGCCCAGGCGGCGGCGAGCGGCTACCTGGACGTGCTGCGCGCCAAAACTCTCGAAACCATTCAGGTCAACAACCTGCGGTTGACCCGTTCCAACCTGGATCTGGCGCGCCGCAGGCACGAAATCGGTTTTTCCGGTCCCGCCGAGGTCTACCGCTGGGAAAGCCAGCTGGCCCAGGATCGTGCCGAACTGGTACGGGCCTCAACCCGCCGCTCGCTGGCCGAGATGGCTCTCAACCGTCTGCTGCAGCGACCGGCGGAAGAGCCTTTCACCACCGCGGAAGTCCGTCTGGACGACCCCGACATCCCTTCTTTTGACGGTCGTCTCGCCGATTATCTGGATACCCCGGCGGCCTTTGCCCGTTACCGGGACTTTCTGGTCGGCGAAGGGCTGGCCGAAGTTCCGGAACTGCAGCGCCTGGACAGGGCCATTGCCGGGGCAGAGCGACTTCGCCTCGCCGCCCGGCGCTCCTTTGTGGTGCCGGACCTGAGCCTGCGGGCCGATCTGAGCCATCGCTTCAGTGAAAGCGGCAAGGGAGTCGATTCTCCCCTGGACGACTTTCTCCCGGTGGCTCTTCCCCGGGCCAACGATACGGACTGGAGCGTGGGGCTGAATCTCACCCTGCCCCTGTTCAGCGGCGGCGGCCGCACGGCGGAGCTGCGCCAGGCCGAAGCGGAGCTGGAAAGGCTGCGCACCGAACGTCGGGCCCTGGCCGATCGCATCGAACAACGGATCCGCTCGGCCCTGCAGCTGGCCCGAAGCTCCCACACCGGCATCGGTCTGGCTCGGCAGGGAACGGCCGCCGCCGGCAAAAATCTGGAACTGGTAACCGACGCCTACGCGCGGGGGGTTGTGTCGATCATCGAACTCATCGATGCCCAGAACGCGGCTCTGGCCGCCGAACAGGTCGCCGCCAACGCCCTGTACGATTATTTCATCGACCTGATGGAGGTGCAGCGCGCCGTCGGTCGTTTCGACTGGTTTGTGGATAGCCAGAAACGCCGGGCCTGGTTTCATCGCCTGGAGGATTTCCGGCGACGGGAGAGCGTCCCCGCCTCGTTGTTGACCGGCGCACGCCTGGAGGAGAATTAAACCTATGAAAAGCCGCTTTGTTTTTGCAATCCTGGTGGCCCTGTGTCTTGGTGCCTGCGGCGGCAATTCCGAACCGCCTGCCGAAAACTTTCGCCCGGTGCGCTTTCAGCAGGTGCGGGAGGGCGGTCCGCTGCTGGAACGCACCTTGTCCGGCATGGCCCGGGCGGGGGTCGAATCGCGGCTCAGCTTTCGCGTTTCCGGCGCGTTGGAAGAGGTGGCTGTGAAGGTTGGCGACCGGGTCACGCCCGGGCAGCTGATTGCCCGTCTCGACAGCACCGATTTTGTGCTTCAGGTTCAGGAAGCCCAGGCCGCCCTGGCCAAGGCCCGAGCCCAGGCCCGCAACGCCGACGCCAATTACGAACGGGTGCGGGCCCTGTACGAAAACCGCAACGCCTCGCGCAATGACCTGGATGCCGCCCGCGCCGCCAGCGAGTCGGCGACGGCGCTGGTTCAGGCCGGCAGCACCCGCCTGGAAATGGCCCGTTCGCAGCTCAACTACACCCGACTCACTGCGCCCCGTTCCGGAGCCATCGCCAGCGTGCCCGTGGAGGTCAACGAAAATGTCGCCGCCGGCCAGATGGTGGCCCTGCTGACTTCCGGAGCACTTAAGGAAGTGGTTTCCACCGTCCCGGAAAGCCTGATCACCCGGATCAAGCGGGACATGCCCGTGCGGGTGATCTTTGACGCCCTGCCGGAACGCAGGTTCGACGCCCGGGTGACGGAAGTGGGAGTCGCGGCTACCGGTCAGGGCACCACTTTTCCGGTCTCCGTGCGTCTGACTGAAAGCAACGAACGCATTCGCCCCGGCATGGCGGCAACCATCGTCTTTCAACTGCCCACCGCGGGCGCTCAGGTGCCGCTGGTGGCGCCGGAAGCGGTGAGCGAAGATCGTGAAGGGCGTTTCGCTTTCGTTATCGAGACCCGTGAAGACGGCATCGGCGTCGTGCACCGACGGCCCGTGCAGGTCGGTGAACTGACCCCGGCGGGACTGGAAATCCTCTCCGGACTGGCTCCCCCGGAGAAAGTGGTCACGGCCGGCCTGCACCAGCTGCAGGACGGCCAGCAGGTCCGTATTCTTGCCGAAAACGGAGTCCGGCGATGATTCTGACTCGCGCCGCCCTGGAAAAGAATCGAGTGACCCTGGTGGCCCTGCTGGTCATCGCCCTGTCCGGCCTCTTCTACTTTCGCACCCTGCCGCGGGCCGAAGATCCCGGTTTCGTGGTCCGCGTCGCCCAGATTCTCACCTATTTCCCCGGCGCCAGTCCGGAGCGGGTGGAACAGCTGGTCACCGACAAACTGGAAAAGGCCATTCAGGAGATCCCCCAGCTCGATTTTATCGCCAGCGAATCCAAGCCGGGTGTTTCCATCATTTTTGTGCACATTCTGGAAGAGTACAAGGACATGCGTCCCATCTGGGACGATTTGCGCCGCAAGGTTGACCGGGCCCGGGGCGAATTGCCGGACGAAGTGGTCGGTCCCTTCGTCAACGACGAGTTCGGCGACATTTTTGGCGTCATCGTAGCGATCAGCGGCACCGATTTCAGCTATGCGGAACTCAAGACCATCGCCGATGAATGCCGCAACGAGCTGCTGCTGAGCCCGCACATCGCCAAAGTCGACATTCAGGGAATTCAGCAGGAGCATATTTTTATCGAGTACCGCAACGCCCGCCTGGCGGAACTGGGGATTTCGCCTCTTCAGCTCAAAAACATCCTCGAGGCGCGCAATATCATCATTCCCGGAGGCCAGATCTTTACCAACCGGGAGCAGATCGTCCTTGAGCCCACCGGTAATTTCGATTCGGTGGCTGATCTCAGGCGTACCGTCATCACCCTTCCCGGCCGCACCGAACTGGTGTACCTGGAAGACATCGTTGAGATTCACCGGGGCTATATCGATCCCCCTGCAACCCGGGTGCACTATACCGGCACGCCGGCTCTGACCCTGGCCATCAACCTTCGGGAAGGCGGCGACATTCTGGCCCTGGGCGCTGATGTCAAGGACTACCTGGCGCGCTTTCGGCGAGCCTATCCGGTGGGAGTGGAATTTGATATCGTGGCCTTTCAGCCCGATAACGTCGAAGCCAAGGTTGACGAGTTCGTCACCAATCTGTTGCAGGCGATGGCCATCGTGCTGGCGGTCATGCTGGGTTTTTTGGGGCTGCGCACCGGGCTGGTGGTGGCCGGCCTGATTCCCATGGCCATGATCATGGGTTTGCTGGTCATGGGATTGTTCGGTATCGGCATCGACCAGATGTCCCTGGCGGCCATGATCATCGCCCTGGGCATGCTGGTTGACAATGCCATCGTCATGTCGGAATCGATCATGGTGCAGATGACCGAAGGCAAGTCGGCTACCGCGGCGGCGATCGATTCGGCGCGGGAGCTGAAACTACCGCTGCTCACCTCTTCCCTGACCACGGCGGCGGCCTTTCTGCCCATTTATCTGGCCAAATCCGCTACCGGGGAATACACCGCGCCGCTGTTCAAGGTGGTCACCATCACTTTGTTGTCGTCGTGGCTGCTGTCCCTGACCATGACCCCCCTGCTCTGCGTCTATTTTTTCCGCTCCGGCCTCTCCTCCAAACCGGACAACGGCAATAACGGCTTTTACCGGCGTTATCGCGCCGTTCTGCTGTGGGTGCTGCGCAACCGTCTGCTCAGCCTGTCCCTGATCCTCCTGGCCTTCGTGGTCGCCATGGCCGGCTTCCGTTTTTATGTGCCGAAGATCTTCTTCCCGCCCAACGATAAACCGATTTTCAGCGCTGAGCTGCGCCTGCCCGTGGGGACCCCTCTGAGACGCATGGAAGAGGTTGTGCAGGAACTGGAAGATTTCATGTTGGACGAACTGATGGTTGACAGGAAGCAGGGGCGGGACGGGCTGCTTAACTGGGTGAGCTATATCGGCTCCGGTGCCCCCCGCTTCAATCTGCCCTATTCGCCCGAACCACCGAGCCCCGAGTATACCTACATGCTCATCAACGGCACGGATCGGGAACATATTCTGGGCACCATCATTCCCCGCATGGAGACGTTCTGCCGGGAGCAGTTCCCAGATCTGACGGCCAAAATTCGCCCCCTGGTTCTCGGTCCGCCCGTAGAGAATCCCGTCGAGGTGCGCCTTTCGGGACGGGACACGGACCGCCTGTTTGACCTGGCCCGAAATACGGAAGCCTTCCTGGCCGGACTTCCCGGCACCCGCAATATCCGCGACGACTGGGGGGCCCGCACCAAGAAACTGGTGGTGCGAATCAACCAGCCCCGCGCTCTGCGCGCCGGCCTCAGCAGCCGCGACGTGGCCCTGTCCCTGCAGACCATCCTGAGCGGCATCCAGGTCAGCGAATACCGCGAAAGGGATGAACTGATTCCCATCACCCTGCGTTCGGTGGCTGCCGACCGCACCGATATCGGCAAACTGGAAAGCCACAACATCTACGTGCAGCACACCGGTCAGTCGGTACCTCTGAAGCAACTGGCCGACATCGAGATCGCCTGGCAACCGGGTAAGATCCTGCGCCGGGACCGTCTCAGAACCGTGACTGTTCAGGCCGAGATCGAGCCCGGAGCCAACGCCATCGCTATCGGCGATACGGTCAGCCGCTGGCTGGAGGAGGAGAGCCGGACCTGGCCGCTGGGAGACAAGTACCAGATGGGCGGCGAGTTGGAAACATCCGGCGACGCCAACGCCTCCATCGTCGTCAACCTGCCCCTGACCGCGCTGCTGATTCTGTTGCTGCTGGTGGGACAGTTCAACTCCCTGCGCCGGCCGCTGATCATTCTGTTGACCATCCCCCTGGGCATGATCGGGGTAACCTTCGGACTGCTGGTGACCGGCTCTTATTTCGGCTTCATGACCCTGCTCGGCATCATCGCCCTGAGCGGCATCGTCATCAACAACGCCATCGTGCTCATCGACCGCATCAACACTGAAACCAACAACGGCAAGGATCCGGCCAGCGCCATTCTCGAGGCGGCCCGACGACGCCTGCGGCCCATCCTGCTGACCACCGCCACCACCATGGGCGGCCTGTTGCCCCTGTGGCTGGGCGGCGGCCCCATGTGGGAACCCATGGCCATCGCGATTATTTTCGGGTTGCTGTTCGCCACGGTCTTGACCCTCGGTCTGGTGCCGCTGCTCTACAGCCTGTTTTTTCGGGTCCGTTTTGACGACATACGAAACTGAATGCCGCAGGGTAAATTTTTCAATCGCAGGCCTTGGCGGTCTGCTACAATTGTCCGGCCTGATTCTCTTTCGTTTGCTACCCCTCGCCCTTTTCGGAGCTCGACCATGTTACAACGCGTCTGCCGCCGCCTGATTGTCAGCTCGCTGTTGCTGGTTTTTGTACTGCTTGCCGGGGCCGGCGCCGAATCACCGGCCTCGACATCGGAATGGCCGGCGGCTATCGAAATTATTCCCCGGCTGGGGCAGTTGAACGCCCGCGTTGCGGGAGCTAAAAACCAGATTAGCGCTCTGGGAGAGGCTTCCACCATCCAACGAGCCCTGGAGATGGCCGAGTCGACTCAACAGCGGGTCGACCAGTTAATCCAACAACTCGAAACCGACGGCTGGACCTATGACCGCCTGTCGATCAGCCGAGGCACCGCAGAGAGCCAGCGAGTCGCTCTCGCCCGACAGCAGGAAGCCCTGTCTCTCAAACTACAGGAACTCGAAGCGCTGCGCCGCAACTGGCAGGACCAGCAGGCCTTCTGGCGGGGCTGGCGTACCGCCGTTGCGGAGCAGGAACTGCATGGCGACCAGCAGGACGCCCTGAACAGAGCGGAGGCAATCAGTGCCGAAATGCTGGCTCTGCTCGCCGAGACCACCCGCCCGCTGGTAGCCCTGCAGAACAGGATTTTACAGCTGCAGCAGGAAAATCAGCGCTCTCTGGCCGAGCTTGAAGAGATTCTGCAGGCCCTGCGCGGCCGCACTTTTCAGAAAACCGAGCCGGCCCTGACCCACCCCGAATTCTATCGCCAGATCAACAAGGAACTGCTTACCGAAACCCAACGCAACGTCCGCCAGATCGTCCGTATCGACAAAGACTTTCTGCGGGAAAGGGGCTGGGTGTTTGTTTTTCAGTTTCTGCTGACCTGCGCCATTGGCGGGTTCATCCAGGTCAAACGGCGCAAGGTCCGGATTCATGAAGAGTGGGGATTCATCGCCCGTCATCCCGCAGCCACCGGGCTGTTCGTCTCCCTCACCATCTTCAGCCCCCTGTACGCTGCCCTGCCCGGATCGGTGCGTCTGCTGCTCATCGCCCTCGGCGCCTTTTCCACCGCCATTCTCGCTTCCGAGCTGTTGAAGGATCTGCGCAAGATTGTGACGGTGCATGTCATCGCCCTGCTGCTGGTACTCTCCAGTGCCTGGCAGACCATTCCTCTGCCAACCCCCCTGTACCGACTTTACCTGCTGCTGCTTTCTCTCATCGGCATCCCTCTGCTGCTGATGCAGGCCCGCCGGGTGGCCGCTGCCTCGGGGCGGTCCGCTGACCGTTTTCCGCTGGCCCTGCGCCTGGGTGCGGTGATTCTGCTGCTGGTCTTCATTTCCCAGGTTGGCGGCTTTGTCACCCTGTCGTCGCGGCTGCTGGATGCCTCCACCAAAACTGTCTTTCTCGGACTGTTCGCGGTGATGGCCGTTCGCCTGGGACGGGGCGGACTGGATTATTTCTTCGGCCAGCCTTTTTTCCGTCGCGAGTCCTTTTTCGTCCAGTTCGGTGAAGAACTCACCGACCAGTTGAAATTCGTTTACCAGATTGGCGTGTGGAGCTACGCCGTTCTTCACTTGCTGTTTATCTGGGGCTGGGGCGTTTTTGATTCCCCGGTGGAGGTCTGGTCGGCCCTGAACCAGCTTGGTTTCACTGCGGGCGGGACGCGCCTGACCTTGCGCATGGCCCTGCTGTCCCTGGCGGCGTTTTATCTGTCGATTCGCCTTTCATGGCTGGTACGGGCCCTGCTGGACAGCGAGTTTTTTCCTCGTAGTGCCGTGGATCGGGGAATTCGGGATTCGATAAAAAAACTGCTTCATTACAGCCTGGTTCTGTTCGGTTTTATCCTGGCCCTGGGATTTCTGGGCGTGACCCTGCAGAACTTTGTCATTCTGGCCGGGGCCTTCGGTATCGGTATCGGTTTCGGCTTGCAGAATATCGTCGGCAATTTTGTCAGCGGCCTGATTTTGCTCTTTGAACGGCCCATCAAGGTGGGCGATGTGATCGTTCTCGAAGAAAACTGGGCCGTGGTGCGCAATATCGGGCTGCGCTCCACAACCATCGAAACCTTTGACCTGTCGGAAATCATCGTCCCCAATTCGGACCTGGTGTCGCAAAAGGTGACCAACTGGACCCTTTCCAATGAACGAAATCGGGTTGTTGTTCCCGTCGGCGTCGCCTATGGCAGCGATGTCGAAAAGGTGCGTTCCCTTCTTATAGCCTGCGCTGAAAAACACCCCAATGTCCTTGAAAGCCCGCCACCATCGGTGATTTTTCAGGCCTTTGGCAACAGCTCTCTCGACTTTGAGCTGCGCGCCTGGGTGCCCAGCCTTTCCCATCGTCTGGCAACCCGCAGTGACCTGCTGACGTCCATCGTTCAGGAATTCGCCCGGGCCGGCGTGCAGATTCCTTTTCCCCAAAGGGATCTGCATCTGCGTTCCATCGACGCCAAGCTGCAACAGAGTTTTGGCCTGACCGAAAAAGACTCCGCTTTTGTTCCATCTTCCGAAACAGACCACAAAGAGCAATAAAAAACGACAGAACCCTTGAGACCCTGTCCCAATGATGGTATTTTGGTTCGTTTTTTAACGCCTTTGTCAGGAGAGCCGGATGACTAAAACGGGCCAGAACATGATTCTTGGAACCGGGCATACCGTCCCGGATAAGATCCTTACCAACGCCGATCTGGAAAAAATCGTCGACACGTCCGACCAGTGGATTGTCGAGCGCTCGGGCATTCGCCTTCGGCACATCGCCGAAAAGGGCGCCGCCCTCTCGGAACTGGCCACGGAAGCGGCGCGCCGGGCGATCGACGACGCCGGCCTGAAGGTTGAAGACATCGACCTCATCGTTCTCGCCACGGTGACCGGCGACATGAAGTTCCCCGCCACCGCCTGCTTTGTCCAGGAAAACCTGGGAGCCAGGAACGCCGCCGCCTTTGACATCTCTGCGGCCTGTTCCGGATTTATCTATGCCCTGCAGATCGCCGACGGCCTGCTGCGCAGCCAGCCCTACCGCCACGCCCTGGTGATCGGCGGAGAAATTCTCACTTCCATGGTGGATTGGCAGGACCGCAACACCTGCGTGCTGTTCGGCGACGGCGCCGGGGCCGTGGTACTCGGTCCGGCGCGGGACGGACGGGGCATTCTTTCCACCCACATCGGCAGCGACGGCGCCTACAGCCATCTGCTTTACAATGCCGGGTGCGGCTGCATCAACATGCCGACGGTGGAAAATGTTCAGGAAAAGATTCATACTCTGCGCATGGAGGGCAAGGAGGTTTTTCGCCACGCCGTGGTCGCCATGAGCCGCGCCATGAAGAAAGCCCTCAAGGAAGCCGACGTGTCCAGCGAAGACCTCGACCTGGTGATTTCCCATCAGGCCAACCTGCGCATCATCGAGGCCCTGGCCAAGCGCCTCAAGGTGACTGAAAAACAGACCTACGTCAACGTCGACCGCTTTGGCAACACCTCCGCCGCCTCGATTCCCATCGCCCTGGACGAAGCCCGAAAAAACGGCATCATCAAAGAAGGCTCGCTGGTGGGCCTGGTGGCCTTTGGTGCCGGATTTACCTGGGCCGCAAGTATTCTTCGCCTTTGATTCCCTGCGGCGCGGCGGACAACCAGACAGCTGCATGTAAAGCGCACACAAAAAAGGGAGTCGACGCCAGCGCCGACTCCCTTTTTTGCGTGCGGAATGATCCGCCGAATCCGTGAGCCTTTTAGAAAGGCATGCCCCAGAGCAGGCCGGCAAAAGAAGGATCTGCAAAAGCAGGGATCATCAGGCCGAGAAAGGCCCAGATGATCAGCGACCAGGCGAGCACCTTGGCGCTGAGCTTGCCGTAGGTGACCATGGTCACTTCCGCGGTCAGAACCACGTAGCCCGCTGCGCAAAAAGCAAAGTAGTTGGCGCCGGCATTTCTGAACCAGAAGATGAAGAAAAAGGAAATGATGCAAGCTACCAGGCTGACGTTGCCGACGGCTTTAAGGTCTTCAAGGCCGGCCAGCAGGGCGTAAGCCACCACGGCATACAGCAGACCGTGAGCAAAAAGCAGGGCGCCAACCGCACCGGCACCGAAAAGGGCATGTAGAAAGGCGCTGACGAGAACACAAGCACCTACGAAAGCCGTTACTGCGCCGGTTCCCTTGGGGTCACCATGTCCGAGATACAGCAGGCCCACGGGCAACCACATCGACATGATCAGGATAAGGGTTGGTGCTGTTAACTGAAAAGCCATTTGTCTTTCCTCCCATACTGTTGTTGATTGAATACAGCGCTCCTAGTACACCACATTGGCAGACCCATCGGAAAAGACCGTGTCGCTTTGCCCATTCCACCGTGCCGCAACCGATTCAGCGCCCTCCCCAAGCGATGGATAACCGTTGCCGCAGGCAGTTTGTGCAATGAAGCCGACCGGCCGGAAAAACACTCGCACCCTTCGACGATCCCGTAAAGCATCGCGCTTTAAGCGCTGAAGCTACGGCAGGCGAAGGTCCCGTACCCGGCAGGGACTGATGCGCCTTACCCGTCAAGCGGTATGACCTGTGTTTTCCCCTCCTGCTGGCCTGCTTGGTACATTCCGGACGGCCGGAACCTTGAAACCACTACCGGATCGCACCCCACGTGACACGCCCCCGGACACTCACCCCAAAATTCTGTCCGAACGCGCGCGTTCCACCGACAGACAATTCCAGTCCGCGCCTTCCGAAAATAAACCGTTGTTCTAACTGTTCGCAATATCGATGCCACAACCGGCGACAAAAGGCAAGCGCTTAATTTGCCTGAGGGACCGGTGACACAACAATAGAAACATATTTACGGCGATTTGCAAGCGCCACTTTCCATATCTTTTAGCCACATTATGTGACCATTTGTAACTTTATTGAAAAAGGCAAACCTCGACCTCTCTCTGAGTAAAGATCTTCTGATCTCTAGGTATTTTACGATCCCCTGGCTTTCGGACACGGGCTCATCAAAACCCTGGCAAAAAGATTGTCGCCTTTTATCGCAGGGCGCCACCGGCCCATTATCCTGAACACCACAACGCCAAAAAAAAAGTAACACATCGTTTCATTTTCTTGCAATTCCTCATTCCGGCCTAACAATGAGCAGCCGAAGGCAAGAGCTTGCGGAACCGAACTTTCATGAAGCAAGCGGCCCTTGTTTGCCTGTTCTGAAGGGCATGCTATAGTTGGGCTGTCAGTCAAGGTCGCGACGCCTGTTTCAACGGGATTTTCTTCTTTCAGAATGCGCTTTTTTTGGAGGTCAGCTCAGATGAAATTTTTTGCTCTGCTCTTTGTCGGCATTCTGGCCCTGAACGGTTGCGCTCTCTTTGCAGGTCCGGAAGAGGCGCCCCCACAGACGACCTATGAACCCTATCTCATTCTTCCCCTGAGCAGCACCTGGTCCCTGATGTACGTTCCGCCCATCCTCAGCAATGAGAGCGGACGATACTACTGGATGACGGAGGCCTTCATCCTGCCGGTCCCGCCTCTTCCACGACAGCAGCAGATTATCACTCCGGAGCCTCTGCGTTTGTCCCGGCCCGATCCGGAACAAACACTGGAGGAGCAAAGCGAAAACACCCTTCCCTGAGTTCGCCAGGATCCTCCGATACCCCTTTCCCTTTGGTGCCTGACGGCCCGGGAGATTCTTTTTTATGCATGATTTCCGTCACACCAAGATTGTCGCTACGGTCGGTCCGGCCAGCGAGTCCAAAGAACAGCTTCAGCAGCTGATGGCAGCGGGCGCGGATATTTTTCGGTTGAATTTTTCCCACGGCGGCCATGACGAAAAGACCCGAATCATCGGCCATATTCGCCAACTCTCCCAGGAGCGCCAGCGGGCGGTCGCCATCATCGGCGACCTGCAGGGACCCAAGATTCGCATCGGCCAACTGCCCGAAGATGCCGTGACTCTGGTTGCAGGCCAGGAGATCGTGCTCTCCCCGGAGTCCGTTCCTAAAAATTCACGGCATCTTCCGGTGGCTTTTCCCCAACTTGCCGAGCAGCTGCGAGCCGGGCAGCGGGTATTGCTGGATGACGGCCTGATGGAGCTGGAAGTTCTCGCAACGAATACCGACGGGGTCCGCTGCCGGGTACGCAGTGGCGGCCTGCTGAGAAGCCGCAAGGGTGTGAATCTTCCGGACACCCGGCTTTCCCTGCCTTCTTTGACCGAACAGGACCACCGGGATATCGCCTTCGCCATTACCAACGACTTCGACTATCTGGCGCTGTCCTTTGTGCGCAGCGCCGACGACATTCGCGCCCTGAAACGACATCTGGCCGACCTTGACGCGCCCCTTCCGGTGATCGCAAAGATCGAAAAACCCCAGGCAGTCGCCGATTTTGCGGCGATTCTCGAAGCTGCCGACGGCATCATGGTAGCCCGTGGCGACCTGGGCGTGGAAATGGGGCCGGAACAGGTGCCGCTGATTCAGAAGCAGATCATCCGCCAGTGCCGGGAAATGGGCAAGCCGGTGATCACCGCCACCCAGATGCTGGAGAGCATGGTCAGCGCGCCCCGCCCGACCCGGGCCGAAGCTTCCGATGTGGCCAACGCCATCCTCGACGGCAGCGACGCCCTGATGTTGTCGGCGGAAACGGCCGTGGGCCGTTATCCGCAAGAAGCGGTCGCCTTCATGGATCGCATCAGCCGCCAGGTGGAAAACGATTCCACCCTGCGGCGCCTGATCTTTAACCTCTACCCGGCTGAAAGTAGCAGCGGTTCTCTTTCCGATGCCATCGGCGAGGCAGCATGCCGCACTGCGGCCAGCATCGGAGCCAAGGCGATTCTGGCCTTTACCCAGTCCGGCACCACCGCCGCCCGGGTCGCCCGCTACCGTCCCGCCAGGCCCGTCTATGCGATCACCCCCTCACGCCAGGTGCGTCGCCGCCTGACCCTGTATGCCGGCGTGCGTTCTCTGCAGGTGGCCTTTCGCGGCGACACGGAGGCGCAGATCCGCTCGCTGGAAAAAGCCGTGCTTGAAGGGCAACTGCTGCATCAGGGAGACCTGGTCATCATTACCATGGGCAGCCCCCTGGCCGCTCACGGCACAACCAACCTGATGAAGGCCCACCGCCTGGACGGCTCTGTCGCCAAAGACGCCTGACGCCTCGCTTGTCCATCGCCAACCACCTTCGCCTCGCGGAATTCCACGGCAGGCCCGCACAGCCTTCTTGACCCCGCCCCCCCGGCTGGCTTATGCTCCGATTTTCCCAACAGGCAAGGTACTCCATGAACAAAAAAGCGATTATTCTCTACAGCGGCGGCCTCGACTCCACCACCTGCCTGGCCATCGCCCGTGCCGAAAGGTATGCCCCCTACACCATGAGTTTCGACTATGGTCAGCGGCATTCGGTGGAACTGACCCTGGCGGCTCGCTACGCCCCGCAGCTTGGCGCCGTGGAACACCAGACGGTCAACATCGATCTGCGGCGCATGGGCGGCAGCGCCCTCACCTCCGATCTCGAGGTGCCTAAAAATTCTAACGACAAGGGCATTCCGGTCACCTATGTTCCGGCCCGCAACACCATTTTTCTGTCCTTTGCCCTGGCCTGGGCGGAAGTTATCGGCGCTTTCGACATTTTTATCGGTGTCAACGCTCTTGACTATTCGGGTTATCCCGACTGCCGACCGGAATTTATCGCCGCTTTTGAAAACCTGGCCAACCTGGCAACCCGGGCCGGTGTCGAGGATCGGGGCCGGTATTGCATTCACACCCCCTTGATCGCTCTGACCAAAGCCGAAATCATTGCCCGCGGGCTGGCCCTGGGGGTCGATTACGCCCTGACCCATTCCTGCTACGACCCGACGGAAGACGGTCTGGCCTGCGGCGCCTGCGATTCCTGTCGTCTGCGGCTCAAGGGGTTCCGCGAAGCGGGGATCACCGATCCCGCCGCATACCTGGAGAAAGACTGAACCGCCATGAAGACCCTGCGCGACATGCAGATGGAACGGGACACCCGCAACATTCCCATCGACAAGGTCGGGGTAAAGGACATTCACTACCCGATTGTGGTGATGGACAAAAAAAAGGACCGCCAGCACACGGTGGCCCGGATCAACATGTACGTGGACCTGCCCCACCACTTCAAGGGCACCCACATGAGCCGCTTCATCGAGATTCTCAACCAGTACCGGGGCGAAATCACCATGCGCAACATGGGCAGTATTCTTCAGGAGATGAAGGATCGACTGGAGGCCGACTGTGCCCATCTGGAGATGGAGTTTCCCTATTTTATAGAAAAACAGGCTCCCGTTTCCGGAGCCCGCAGCCTGATGGAGTACCGCTGCCGGCTGAGCGGAACCCTGGATGACCGCAAGGATTTTGTCCTCGGTGTCGAGGTTCCCATGACCTCTCTGTGTCCCTGTTCCAAAGAAATCAGCCTGCGGGGCGCCCACAATCAGCGCAGCGCGGTGCGGGTCGAGATCCGTTCACAGGTATTCATCTGGATTGAAGATCTGATCAGCTGGGTGGAAGAATGCGGCAGCGCTCCGGTTTATTCCCTGCTCAAGCGGGAAGACGAAAAGGCGGTGACCGAACAGGCCTACGACAACCCCATGTTTGTCGAGGATGTGGTGCGGGCGGTGACCGAAAAACTCAAGGGCATCCACGGCATCCGCTGGTTCCGGGTCGAGTGTGAAAACTTCGAATCGATTCACAACCACTCGGCCTATGCCCTGGTGGAACATTCCGCTGCCGAAACCGGGGACTGAAGGTATTTCGGATTCTTGCGGCTGGAAATCCGCGTTGCCTTTTCACGACAGTCGGCGCGGCCCGTCTTGAGGCCGCGATGGAATCGCCGCCAAACCGGTGTCCACCGACACACCGCCCATCGCGAAGCGGCCGAAGCGATCCGCAGTCCCGACACCTTCTCCCGAAACCCCTGAAGTGCCGCCCCCCTGCAGGACAAACCGTCGCCGGCCAGCGACGCTTCTGCCGCCACGACGGAGACGTAACCTCCCGTCAGCGGCGGGTTTCCGCCCGTGCCGAGCCCTGTATGGCGGTTGACTTGGCCCGTCACTATGCCCGATAATTACTGATCGCGTCATCCCTGCGGCACTGCCGTCAGATGACCGGCCTCGGATCTTTTCGTGAGCCTTGGTTCTGGAGAGGTCTTTGCAGCAAACGGTCGCACCGCCTGTTTGCGGTTTCCGGGGGTTGCCCCCGGCGAGAGCGACCGCCAGCAACCGATAACAGCCCGTTAAAGGAGTCTTCTGCTTGGAAATGATCTTGCGTTCCGGCCCGGTGATCAAGCTGTCCCTGCTGGTCCTGGCCTACCTTTCCGTGGTTTCCTGGGCCATCATCTTTTTCAAATTCCGGGTCATTCGCCGCGCTATCCGTGATTCGCTGCGCTTTCAGAATTTTTTCTGGGCCAAAAAGCGTCTCGACCTGGTTAGCCAGGGTCTTAAAAATTACCAGTACTCGCCCCTGACGGTCCTTTTTCGTGATGGCTACCAGGAAATTCTGCGCCACCAGACCGACCCCAACGGCAAGGAGCAGAGCCTCTTCAGCACCGACCTCGGCCAGAGCGCCAACGTCGGCCGAGCGCTGCGCCGGGCGATGACCCAGGAGCGGCAGCGGCTGGAAAAATTTCTCACCTTTCTCGCCACCACCGGCTCCATTGCTCCCTTCATCGGCCTGTTCGGCACCATCTGGGGCATCATGGACGCTTTCATCAGTATCGGCCAGACCGGCAGCACCTCCCTGGCAGTCATCGCCCCCGGCATTTCGGAAGCCCTGGTGACCACCGCCATCGGCCTGGTCGCAGCCATTCCGGCGGTGGTGGCCTACAATCACTTTGTCAATAAAATCAACCTTCTTGCCGGCGAGATGGACAGCTTCAGCCAGGAATTTCTCAACATCGTGCAACGCATGCCCCGGAGAAACTGACGTGGAAGTCGGCCAGCGCGACGGCGGCAGCCGCCACACTCTTGCCCAGATCAACATGACCCCGGTTATCGATGTGATGCTGGCGCTGCTGATCATCTTCATGATTTCCGCGCCGATGATGAATCAGGGTGTCGAGGTCAACCTGCCGGAGGTTGGCGACGCTCCCGGTCTCGAAAGTGTGCAGGAACCCCTGATCATCACCGTAACCCGTGACGGCTCCGTCTCCATCGGCAAAACCGCCATCGAAGATCTGGCCCGACTGACGCCGGTGCTGCTGCAGGTACTCAAGTCTCGGGAGGATCAGACGGTTTTTCTGGAAGCCGACCGGGATGTACCCTACGGTCGGGTGGTGCAGGTCATGGCCGCCATCAAGGGCGCCGGCATCGATAAACTGGGCATGGTCTCGACGCCTCCCGAAACCCCTGTCCGACGCTAAGGTGACGGAACCGGCATGTCCGTAAACCAATTTCGCAGGCAGCGCAGCGGCCGGGACAACGATCCCCGCATTGGTCGCTTTGTCCTGCTCTCATCGCTTCTTCACCTGGTGCTGGCGCTGGGCTTCAGCGGCATCGGCATTCGGCATGCGCCGCCGCCGGCACGCCCGGTCTACTATGTCGACCTGAGCCAACTGCCGGTGGCCGACCCCCGCGCCGGCAGGCCCGACGGCCGTCAGGAGGAACCGCGCCCCACGCCTCGGGAACCGGCTCCAACCGCCACGCCGCCTCCCGCTCCCCGACCGGCACCGAGGCCCGCACCGCAACCGAAGCCTGAACCGAGGCCCGCACCGCAACCGAAGCCTGAACCGAAGCCTGAACCGAAGCCTGAACCGAAGCCTGAACCGAAGCCTGAACCGAAGCCGCAACCGAAGCCGGAGCCGGCACCAGCCCCCAGGCCGGCACCGCAAGAAGATCCGGCCGCAAGCGCGATCGAACAGATGCGCCGACAAAGGGATCAGGCAGCACTTAGGGAACGTATCGCCCAGCTGGCGGGTCAGGATTCCCGAGCCGGCGCCAGCAACGCTCCGCTGGGGATGCCCGACGGCAGCGGCACCGAGGCGGGCATCAGCCGGCAACTGTGGCTGGAAGAACGCCTGCGCCAGAACTGGAGCCTGTCCCGCTACCAGGTGACCCGCCGCGACCTGGTGGCGGTGGTGCGGCTCACCTACAGCGCCGACGGGCGTCTGATCAACAAACGGTTCATCTCGCCCTCCGGCGACCGCACTTTTGACGATTCGGTGGATCGGGCCATTCGGCAGACTCCGCAACTGGACTTTGCACCCGGCCGAACCTGGGAAGTTCCCGTGACCTTCAACCTCAAAGATCTTATGGATTGACACCATGCGCCTGACTGTTCTGTTGAC
Organism: Desulfuromonadaceae bacterium; assembly: GCA_007134025.1. Lineage (GTDB taxonomy): Bacteria > Desulfobacterota > Desulfuromonadia > Desulfuromonadales > Syntrophotaleaceae > SLLR01. The sequence goes on from SLLR01000021.1 coordinate 22,807, forward strand.
TCTGCTGCTCCTGCTGCTGGCCGTACCGGCTACCGCTTCCATTGAAATTCGTGCTCCCGGGCGCCAGACCATTCCCCTGGCCGCCACCCGACTGCTGTCCCAGGGAGCGGTTCCCCCACAGGCACTCGGTGACTTTGACGAGGCTCTCAATCATGTACTGCTGCTGTCCGGGCTGTTTGACCTGGTCGATCCCAGGTCTTTTCTGGCCGATGCCCGCCGAGTGGGGCTCACCAGCAGCCAGGTCGATTTCGGCGAGTGGCGGCTGCTGGGAGCCGACGTGGTGGTCAAAGGCCTCAGCCGCATGGAAGGTGACAATCTGGTGGTCGAGGTCCGCTTGTTTGACGTGGCCCGACGCCGCCTGCTCACCGGCCGCCGCTATGTCGGCACCCCCGCCGATGCCCGGCGCATGGCCCACCGCTTCGCCGATCAGATTCTGAAAAGTCTTACCGGAGAGGAAGGCCCCTTCAGCAGCCGGATCGCTTATATCAACACCAGCAGCGGCCACAAGGAGTTGTGGATGATGGACATAGACGGCCGTAATGCAGTGCGTCTCACCAATCACCGCTCCATTGTCCTGAATCCCGATTTCTCGCCGGTGGGCCGGGAGCTGCTGTTTACCTCGTACCGGGCCGACAACCCCGACCTCTATCGCAAAGACATTTTTTCCGGCAGGGAGGTGCGGGTCTCGGCCCGTCCCGGGCTCAACATCGCCGGCCGCTTTCGCCCCGACGGCGGTGAAATCGTCCTGGCTCTTTCCACCGACGGCACCTCGAACCTGCATCTGCTCGGCACCGACGGCCGCCACCGTCGCCGCCTCACCAGCCACTGGGGAATCGATGTCGATCCCAGCTGGAGCCCCGCAGGAGACCGGCTGGCCTTTGTTTCCGACCGCCTGGGGAATCCGCAGATTTTCCTTCTCGACATTCCCACCGGCAAGGTCTCCCGTCTGGCCATCGGCGGCCGCTACAACGCCACTCCGGCCTGGAGCCCCAAGGGAGATCGTATCGCCTTCACCCGCATGGACGAAGGCCGTTTTGACGTCTATACCGCCGCCCCGGATGGCAGCCAGGAACGTCGCCTGACCTTCGGCCCGGGCAACAACGAACATCCCCGCTGGAGTCCGGACGGCCGCTTTCTGGTCTACTCGTCAACCCAGAGCGGTTCCAATGCCATCTACATCATGCGCGCCGACGGCACCGGTATCACCCGGGTCTCTCCGCCGGGAGGCGAGAGCAATCATCCGGCCTGGTCGGGCCGCTGGTAGGCGTTGTTTTTATTCTCCCTTTCTATATAATGAACAGCGTTAAGGAGGTCTTGCACGATCCTCTTTTTCACCCCAAAAAAACTCATCTAAAGGAGCACTACACCATGAAATCGCTGCCCACCAAAGTCCTGCTGCCCTGCCTTCTGCTGGCAGCCGTCACCCTGCTGTTCGCCTCGGGATGCGCAAAAAAACCGGCGGCCAACGGCATCGATCCGACCTTGACCCACGATATGAGCCAGGACCGGGATGCGGATTTCGGTTATGGCTTTGACGAAAGAGGTTTCGGCGAAAGCGCCATTGACGAAGAAGGCTTCGGCTACGGTCTCACCACCGAAGAAGTCTCCGGCCTGATGCGCGTCCACTTCGATTTCGACCGCTTTACCCTGAGCGACGAGGCCCAGCAGCGGCTGGTGGCAAACGCCGCCTACATGCAGGCTCATTCGGAGAAGAACTTCCGCATTGAGGGCCACACGGACGAACGCGGCTCCGATGAATACAACCTGGCCCTGGGCCAGCGCCGGGCTCTGGCGGCCAAGAACTTCCTGGTCACCCTCGGCATCGATCCCCAACGGCTTTCGGTGATCTCCTATGGCGAGGAGTTGCCCCTTGACACCTCGCGTACCGAAGAAGCCTTCGCCCTGAACCGCCGGGCTGAATTCAAGGCGATCCGCTGATTACGCCCTTTTGACGCCCGCCGCGGTTCGCCAGGGACCGCGGCGTTCCCTGTTTTTGCAAAGGAGACGTTACCGTGTGCATCTGCAAAAGAGTCCTGCCACTTCTGGCTTTGGTCGCCCTGCTGTCCGGCTGCGTTCCATCCCAGCGCCAACTGACCATGGAGCGGGACATGGAAGAGATGAAGCGTCGGCTGGCGGCCTCGGAGCGGGCTGTTGCCAGTCAACAGAGTCAGCGCACCGACGAGGTGCGTGACCGATTGGAGGCGCTCAGCCGCCGCCAGGCCGAACAGCAGGCCGGGCACGACGCCCTGCGCCTGGAACTGCAGACGCTTCACGGCCGCCTGGCGGACCTGAGCCGGGCCGATGACGAACTGCGGGATGAACTGTCTCTGGTGCGGGACGACCTCGGGCTGCGCATCACCGCCATGGAAGACCGGCTGGACGGTTCCGCCGCGTCCCGTACGGCTCCGCCGGCAGCCGTCGCCGAATCTCCGGAGGATCTGTACCGTCGGGCCGTGGCCATGATCCGCAGCGGTGAACGTTTTTCTGAAGCCCGGGAACTGCTTGCGCGCTTTCTGCGGCAGCACCCCCGTCACTCCCTCAGCGCCAACGCCAGCTACTGGATCGGCGAGGCCTATTATGGGGACAAGAAATTCGAGAACGCCATCCTGCAGTTTCAGGATGTCATCGATCAGTACGGCGATCATCCCAAGGCCGCTTCGGCCCAGCTCAAGCAGGGGATCACTTTTCAGGCGCTGGGCGACCCGCAGAGCGCCCGGGCGGTCTTCAACCGGCTCATCGAATCTTTTCCCCTCTCCTCGGAAGCCCGAGAAGCCAAGCGGCGGCTCGACACGCTTTCCTGACCTGAAATGCACAGATACCCCAACAACAAAGGGCGACCCTTCGGTCGCCCTTTGTTGTTGGGGATTGACTGCCCTTGCGGATCAGGCGGTTGTTTCGTACCAGCCGGAATGACCCGGAGAAAAAACATTGTCGATGATGTGGATCAGTCCGTTGCTGCAGACGATGTCTCCCTCGACAATGTGGGCGTTATCGATCATTATCTCGTTTTCGTCGAGGTAAACCGACAGGCTCTTGCCGCATTGGGTTACCAGCGAGTCGTTGGTGACAACATCCAGACTCTTCTCCTCATAGCTGCCGGAGACCAGATGGTACTCCAACTGGGTCCTCAGCTTGTCCATGTCCTTCAGCAGTTCGTCCATTTTGCGTTTGGCAAAGGCTGCTTCGTTGGGGGCAAAAAAGGTAAAAGGACCAGGACCCTTGAGGCGATCGGCAAATCCGGCGGTCTCGATGACTTTTGCCAGGGTTTTCAAGGACTCGTTTGCGTTGATGGTTTCGAGAATGGTGGCCATGCTTTGCTCCTTTCGAAAACGGACATTTTTTAGCAGAACCCCCTGGGCTCGGCTCACGATTTAGAAATGCTCCTGCCTTCATCATAGTTCGCAATGGGGAAAAATCCAGTGGAATGTCCCTTTAGTCTTTAATTTTTATGGTAAAACCACAAAAAACCGTCACCCCAAAACTTTTACATCGTCAAAACCGGCCTGCACTCATTCGGAGCCTTCGAACAAATTCACCTTGAGCGGACCGGATTCGTCGAGGCCCCTTTTGGCCGAAACGGAGCTTTTTTATCGGCCCAAGGGAAAAATGAGCAGCTGACTCTCGCCTCCGACTCCAAAAACCGAACCGGTCTCGGTGGCCAGAAACAGCACCCGGTCAGCGTCCACGTAGAGGCCCTGCATGGGCAGCTCCAGGGCCTCGCCCAATTCCCCCTTGACGAACATCCCATCGCGCTTTTTCAGCACCGAAATCCAGCTCTTTTTAACTCCGGAAGCGATTCCCGGCACGGCGGACAGGGAACCGTCGGAGGCCACACTCAAGAGTTCCAGCACCCCGTCGCCTTCCAGATCCGCCGCTACCGGTGCCACTTCGAAAGTGGCGTAACCGGTGAGCGTGTCTCGCGCATGGGGGTTTTTTTCAAACAGGAACCGGGACAAGCTGCCCCCCATCATTCTAGTTGACCTGTAGAGCTGTCGCCTGCCGGAAAACACATAGAGCAGGCCATCCCGAATAAAAATGGTTTCTGCCTTGCCGTCACCGGTAATATCGGCCATCAGACTTCCGGTGACGGTAAACCTTCTGGGCAGTTCCACCTCGGCGGGAGCAAAATCAACCCCATTTTCTTTCAATGCAACCTGCCGAACCAGAGTTCCCCAGACCAGATCCCGGTCAAAGTTCTGAGCCAGCAGCAGCTCCTTGCGATCGTCACCGTCCCGATTGAAACTGCCGAGCATAAAAGGCAGACCTTCGGCCAGGGTGACCAGGTCCCCGTCTCTGTACAGATAGAGGGCACTGCTGATACGGGGCTGTTTCCAGCCGGTGACAGCCAGGTAAAGGGTTCCCGGTTCCGGCTGCCACCAGCACAGGGAGGCGACCTGGTCAATTCCGTCCGGTTTGAGTTCCGTCAGAGACTGCAACCGCTCGTCCGCGGCGAAGATAGCGATGGTGGTGCCGTCGCTGGCCGCCATGAGCAACTGCTCCTGGTGGCGGACAAAACTCGCCGCGACGGCGGCAAAACCGACCGGGCCGGCCGTCTTGAAAGTGGGGAAGCTGGGCTTATAACGTACTGAACCGGCTCCACCATCCGGCAGGGGACTGTCGAGCCGGTAGGGGGTCGGCGACGGCGCGGCTTCTACGGAATTCGGATCGGGCGCGGGGTAGGCATACAACAGGCGCCCGAAACCGTCCCGAACGCTCAGGCTGCGGCCTTCGAGAGCCACCAGCAGATCCGCATTTCCGCCGGGCCGGGCTGCCGTCATCCGCTCCGGACGTTCAGCCTGGGCAGCGGCGTAATCCTGCCATTCCATTTCCGGAAGAGCGGCGGCCAGTTCGGCGAAAAAGGCTTCTCCCCGGCCGGTGTAGTCAAGAAAGGAGGCCCGCAGATGCCCATAACGGCGAACCCGGTCGCCACGAGCAACCGCCGGGCCGCCGTCCACAGGGCGGGCATGGGAGAAGCCTTCCTTGACCCGGGTAACTTGCAGGAGGGCCTTGCGGACATCAAGGGAACCCAGTACCGCGCCGGTGACCGGATGGATAATTGGCTCGCCGGACTGAATGACCGCCAGCAGATCCCCCGCCGTCAGCCCGTGACGGGCGTCGAGGTCAATGAGAAATTCGTCCCGAACCGGCAGCACCACATAGCCGTCCACCGGCTTGAGGTCCGCCACCAGTTCCTCCAGCACTCCGGCCGAGGCCGGGCAGGCCATCAGCAGCAGTCCGAAAACCGCTGCCGCTGTCAATTTTCTGATGAACAAGGCTCTCCTCCCTAGAAAAAGATATTCTTTCTTTCAATCCCTGATCGAACCTGAAAACTATGAAAACGGCATGGCATGCTCAAGCCGTCCGGCACCGACAATCTTCAGCCCTTTGGCGATAAAAAAGGCCGGGCAAACGCCCGGCCCAAAAATATCACAGCCAATCTGCTTTGAACACACCGGAAAGGCCCGGGCGGTTCCACCGTTGAATCCGCGGCCGGTCCTCGCGGCACCGGCGGCGGCTAAAAACGGAACCGCAGGTTGGCGTCGGTACGGAACACGTCGTCGCCCTTGCCGTTGCGGGCCATGGCGTCCCAGGCGTCACCGCCGACCAGGTAACCGGCCTTGAGTTCCGCGGTCAGGCCTTTCATCAGCCGGTGACCGACTCCCAGGACAAATTCGTGACCGATGTCGCTGGCCTTGCCTTGATCGGTTACAAGGTCTTGCGCCGTGTTGTGCCAGAGATAGCGACCGGTGAGCCAGGTCCGGTCGGTCAGGTCGTGACGGACTCCGGCGTAGATCATGGCGTAGCCCTTGTCGAACAGATAGGGCGCCTGGGTGAAGGAGTTGTCGTCGCAGATGCTGTCAAAGATCACCACCGAACCAAAGATTTGAGTCCCGACGTCGATGACATCGAAGTTCTTGAGCTTTTTGTCGTCGGGGTTCTTGTCCCCGGAGGTGTAGAGACCGCCGAGAATGAAGGTGGTCCGGTCGATCCTGTAGTCCACTTCGCCGTGGAACAGGTAGCCCTGGCGATCGTACTTCTGATTCAATGCGCCGCCGGTCTTGAGTTCGCCGGTCAGGTACATGCCGGTAAACAGGCCGCTGAAATCCCGCCACTTGCCCCGCCCGGACAGACCGAACCAGATCTGCTGATCCTGGGGTTTTCCGATCAGAGCCTCGTTCACATCTCCGGCGTAAAAACCGCCATCCCTGAGCGCCCTGTCTTCATTGTTCTTATCCAGGTAAATAACGAAGCCGTTCAGGCTGTTGCCGTTGTCAAAGGTATAGGTCAGATCGCCCGCGTAGGCATTGCTGTAGCGGGCCCGGTTTTTTCCGCCCAGGGTGTTGTTGTCGGTGAAGTTGTCCCGAAACCAGCCCAAACTGTAGGCCCAGTTACCTTGTTTACGAATCCACTTGGCGCCGGCGGCGTTGTCGGACCAAA
>SLLR01000117.1 GCA_007134025.1 Desulfuromonadaceae bacterium
CAGTCGGGAAGAAAAGGCCCGTTGCTGAACAGAACAACGGCTCGAAAGGCCCGCCCACGCACAGCCTGGTGCCGTAAAAGGTAGTTTCGGCCGTCAGGTTGGTCAGCAATAAGCCGCTTGCCGCAATGGCAAGGCGCAGAAATCTGTTTAGATCTTCGCACAATACAGCTGTAAGACGTTCTATCCCCACCCTGGCAATGTAGCCCGGCGGGGCCAGGGGACCGGTGTGTCCATGCGAGGCGGATCCAGCGGCCCGGTGCGAAAAGATTTTGGTGCTGTTCCCAGGTAGTGTCCATCCGGGGGTTCCGGGTCAAAACTGGAGAAAAGCGAAAAAAACCTTCCTGGCAAAATAGAGGAGATCGACATGGCACGGATACTCTACGGAGTATGGAATGAAGAGATCACGGACAACCGGGACAAGTGGTTTGTCGAGATTGAAGAACTCAAGGAGTTCGATCAGGCGGATGAGTTTGATCCCGGAAATCCGGTAAAAGCGTTTCTGGGCGCCAGGGGTTTTTTTGTCTTCGACAAGAATACCAATATCCTTGATGCCGCATATCAGTACGCAGCCACTGCAGCCAGGGAGTCCTGCGGCAAGTGTACGCCCTGCCGGGTGGGCACCGAAGTTATCGCCTCGAAGCTGGATGCTCTGAGCAGGGGCGAGATCGGCACCGAAGCCATCGATGAGATTTTAACCCTGGCCGAACATGTCGAGTCCACCTCCCTGTGCGGACTGGGGCAGACCTCCACCGAACCACTTATCGCCATGCTGCGGTATTTTCGGGAGGAATTTGAGGCAGGTATCGGCCGTCATGACCAAACCGGAGGGCAGGCTTACACCGACTACGTGACCGCCCCCTGCATCGAGCAGTGTCCTTCGCGGGTGGATATCCCCCGCTATATCGAATACGTGAAGGACAGCAAATTCAACTTTTCTATTGGGGTGATTCTGAAAAAATATCCTATGGCCGCCACCTGCGGTCGGGTATGTGTACGGTTCTGCGAGGCGGCCTGTCGTCGCAGCCGCGTGGACGAGCCCGTGGGCATCAAGGTGCTCAAGCGCTTCGTGGCCGACAAGGAGCGCTACGTCACCGATCAGTGGTTCAATCAGGATCTCATCTCTGAGAAAAAAGGGGACTTTCTCAAAGTGGCCGTTATCGGCGCGGGTCCGGCCGGCATCTCCGCGGCCTATCATCTGCTGCTCAAAGGCTATTCCGTGGATGTTTACGAGTCCCTTAACGAGCCTGGCGGCATGGCCGGGGTGGGCATCCCCAAGTATCGCCTGCCCAAGGACGAGATTCTCAACAAAGAGGTGAGCATCATCGAATCTCTGGGCGGCCGTATCCACTACGGCAGGAAAATGGGCAAGGATTTCTCCCTCGACGATCTGATCGGGCAGGGCTACAAGGCGGTCTTTATCGGCGTGGGTGCCCACAAGGGCAAGAAGCTGAAGGTGGCCGGCGAGGACGACTCTCTGCAGGGCTATATCAGCGGCGTCAAATTCCTGCTCTATATCAACCAGCATGTCCTCAACGAACAGAATGGCGAATTCCCGGTGAAACTGGGCAAAAAGCTGCTGGTGATGGGCGGCGGCAATGTGGCCATGGACTGCGCGCGCTCCGCCCTGCGCATGGGGGTGAAGGAGGTGCATGTGGCCTATCGTCGCGCCGAAGAACAGATGCCCGCCGATGTGGAAGAGATTCATGCGGCCAAGAAGGAGGGAATCCATTTCCATTTTCTCAGCCAGCCGGTGCGGGTGATTGCGGAACAGGCACGGGTCACCGGTATTGAGTTTGTTGAAATGGAGCTGGGCGAAATGGACTCCAGCGGCCGCCGCGGAGTGTCTCCAAGGCCGGGCTCCGAATTCATCATCGATGCCGACACCGCGGTGGTCGCCATCGGTCAGGAGGTGGATAGGACATTCCTCAATGAAAACGACGGCATGGAGCTTGATCATTGGCAATGCCTCAAAACCGACGAACATCTGGCCACCACCCGCAAGGGAGTGTTCGCCGGCGGTGACTGCGTGCTGGGTCCGGCCACTCTGATCCAGGCCATGGCCCAGGGCGAGAAGGCGGCCCGTTCCATAGACGAATACCTGACTTATGGCCGTCCCCGGTTCGATTCGGACCGGCGTATGAGCGAGATCGTCGGTTGTGTCAGCAGGCATGTGGATGACGACGTGATTCAGCCCGTGAAAAATCAGTACCGGGTGCATGTCGAGGAACTGGAGCCCGAAAAACGCAAGGAAATTTTCGCGGAGGTTGAGAAGACCATCACTGCAGAGGAAGCGGCTCGCGAAGCGGAGCGGTGTTTGCGTTGCTATCGGATTTATTCTGTCATAACAGGTCACTAAAAGTTTGGAAGCATCAGATAGGACGGCGATATCGTGATCATTAAAGCGTGATGAATTTATCGCGGTAACAGTTACAGCGTTGTTCAAAACATTTCAGGAGCTGGCAATGCAAGGAACCATTAATGGAAAAATCGTGGAATTCGGGGAAAATGAGACGATTCTCCATGCCGCGAAACGCCAAGGCATGTTTATTCCCACCCTCTGCGAACTGGATAATCTTAACCATGCTCCCGGCACCTGCCGTGTTTGCCTGGTAGAGGTCAGGCGCAAGGGGGATGACTTCACTCAGACCCTGACCTCGTGCAATACGCCCATGGAGGAGGGCATCGAGGTGCTAACCCGCAGTCGCAGGGTGCGCGAGCAGCAACGCCTTCAGGTGAACCTGCTGCTTGCCGACCATGAAGAGGACTGTGCCACCTGCGTGCGCCACGGCGATTGCGAACTGCAGGACGTGGCCCAGTTCGTCGGTCTGAAAGAAGCGCGTTTCAGGTACGACTTTTCCGGGGGCCGCACCCGGGACACCAGCTCGCCCTCGGTGGTCCGCGACATGGCCAAGTGCATCCGCTGCGGCCGCTGCGTTACTCTCTGCCGCGAGGTGCAGGGCACTGATGTGCTGTTTTACGAGGGCAGGGGTATCAACGCCGAGATCGGCGTACGCGACAGCGATTTCTTGAACACATCGAATTGCGTGAGCTGCGGCCAGTGCACCTTGGTTTGTCCCGTGGGCGCCCTGGCGGAACGGGACGACACGGAAGAGATGATCGACTACCTCTACGACCCCGAAGTGGTTACCGTGGTGCATTTCGCTCCGGCCACCCGCGTGGCTCTCGGCGAGGAGTTCAACATGAAGCCCGGCACCAACGTGGAGGGGCAGATGATCACCGCTTTACGCAATTTGGGCGCCGATGTGGTGCTGGACACCAACTTCGCCGCCGATCTGGTGGTCATGGAGGAAGGCGGTGAACTACTTCACCGTATTCGAGAGGGTGGTACCCTGCCCCTGCTGACATCCTGCTCCTCCGGCTGGATCAACTACGTGGAAAAATTCTATCCCGATATGATCCCTAATCTCTCCACCACCAAATCGCCCCAGCAGTGCCTGGGAACCATCGCCAAGACCTATCTGGCGGAGAAAATGCAGATCGATCCGGCGCGAATGCGGGTTATCTCCATCATGCCCTGTACAGCCAAGAAGGAGGAGGCCAAGCGGCCCTCATTCACCATCGAAGGCCGTCCCGAGGTGGATGTGGTGCTCACCACCCGCGAGTTGGCCTCACTGCTGAAACGGGAAGGCATCTGGCTGCCCGATCTGGAACCGGACAGTTTCGACAACCCCTGGATGGGCTTGGCCACGGGCGCAGCCGAGATTTTCGGCACCACCGGAGGCGTGATGGAGGCGGCCCTGCGCACCGTGCACTACAGCGTCAACCAGGAGGAGTTCCCCGGCGTGGAGCTGAAAGCAGTGCGCGGACTGGAGGGTATTCGTGAAGCCGTTGTGGAACTGGGCGATCTGGGCACGGTGTACGTAGCTGTCGCCAATGGCCTGAAATCCGCAAAAAATCTGGTGGAGCGGGTCCGCAGTGGAGAAAAAACATATCATTTCATCGAGATCATGGCCTGCCCTGGCGGCTGCATGGGAGGCGGCGGCCAGCCCCGGCACAAGCGTAATTACCGGGAATTCCTCACCGCGCGGCAGCAGGCCATCTACCATATCGACGCCGGCAGTGAACTGCGTCAGTCCCACCGCAACACCCTGGTGAAGGCAATGTACGACAACTATTTCGGCGTTCCTTACACCTCTGAGCGGTCGCACAGATATTTCCACACCACCTATACGGACAAAAAGCGGATTGTGAAACATACCATCAAGGAGATCTGGGACGAAATGTCGTAAGGACGTCAGGGACGGTGTCCGTTGCATCCATGCAATCAGCGCAACAGTGATTCCGGCTGTGAGGGACAGCAAACAGGCCTTTGGTGCGATTGGTGTTTGCCGAGTCGGTGGGGGATCGGTAAAAAACGGAGACAGCGACAGGGCCGGTTGGAATAACCGGCCCTGTCGCTGGTGATGGTATGTCGATGTCGAAAGGGATCAGGAGGCCATCTGATCCGCCAAGGTCGCTTCCGCCTGGAGGCGCAGTGCTTCCAGTTTGTCTTCAACCTGGCAGATGTGTTTCAGCATGTATTTTTCTGCTGCGTCGGCGTCGCCGGCGACAATGGCATCTAAGATGCTCTGATGGGCTTCCAGAACTCCTCGGCAAAAATCCTCGCCGGGCTTTATATGATGCTTGATATCCGTCAACAGGCTGTTAACGAAATCGAGAATCATCACCATTACCGGATTGCCGCTGTGCTGAGCCAGAAACACGTGGAACGCGATTTCTTCCTTGGCGCCGAGCAGACATTTTTTTTGCTGAAAGATTTTTTCGCAGCGCTGGTGAATGTTTTTGAATTCCTCGATTTCCTGAGCGGCAAAGGAGTTTGCCGCCCGACGCGCCAGGTAGGGTTCGATGATCTTGCGTACCTCTGAAAGATCGCGAATGGATGCATTCTGAAAGTGCAGGAAGTTGGCGATGCAATCACGGGTGATTTTCATGTCGACCTCGCTGACCACCGGCCCTCCTCCGGCGCCGCGGCGGATTTCGATGAAGCCCATGGCCTCCAGGCTACGCAACGCTTCCCGCAGGGTGTGTTTGCTGACGCCGAACTGGTTGATCAACTCTTTCTCCGGCGGCAGGCATTTTCCGGGATGCAACTCACCACTGAGAATGGCTTCTCGTACCTGTCGTATGATGTGGGTCGACATTTTATCTTTTTTGGCCGCTTCGAACATAGTTAAATACCTCCTTTTGCTTACTTATATCAAATATATGGATAAATAGGAAGAGGATAATTTTGACAACACCGGGCTCAGGTCGCGAGAGATTGGTTCGGTGGACTTCAGTTTGCTTGTCAAAAGGGCTTGGACGGATCGGCGTCGGCGTCCAGAAGAACCGTCACTACCGCGTCCGGACCAATGCGGGCTGCGGGCAGGCAGGCCCCCGCCTGCCAGGCGGCGACGGCATCGCGTTTGTCACGACCGGTGACCAGAAACAGCACCTCGCGGGAGCGGCTGAGGGCGGCGATGCTCAAGGTGATGCGCTCAGGCGGTGGTTTGGGAGCGTTGCGCACCGCATGGACCAGCTCGCTTGCGGGATGTTTCTGGTCCGGAAACAAGCTGGCGGTATGGCCGTCATCGCCCAGCCCCAGCAGCACCAGATCAAAAGGCAGGGCAGCGGCCACCTGCGAGGCATAAGCACGGGCGCCTTGCTCCGGCTCGTTTTCGGCGGCGATGATGTGAATGTTTTCGGCGGGAATGGTAACCCGGTCCAGCCAGGTCTGCTGCGCCATGCGGCTGTTGCGGTCTGCATTGTCCGGTGGCAGGCAGCGTTCGTCGCTGAAATAGATCTGCCAGTGGTGCCAGTCGGCCGCCGCCCGGGCGAGCCGTTGGTAGGTTGACGCCGGTGTGCTGCCACCGGCCAGCACCAGCCTGAAGCGGCCGCGCTCGTTGACGGCCCGGGCCGCGCAGCGCAACACATGGGCGCAGGCCCGCTGCGCCACTTCCTCGGGATCCCGCAGGGATAGCCAGCGGACCCTCTTTAGGGATTTGGGATGCTGTCGGTTCACGACATCAACTCCGGAGAGTTGCGCCAGAAATGGCAGTCGCAGTCGAACAATGCGTCGGCTTCGGTCGGACCCCAACTGCCCGCTGCGTATTCGGCCAGCGGACGGTTTTGCGCCGCCCATCCCTGCAATACCGGATCGACCACCCGCCAGGCGCTCTTTACCTCGCGGTAGCTCAGAAACAGCGACCGGTCTCCTTTAAGAATATCCAGCAGCAGTTCCTCGTAGGCATCGTTGGCCACTTCATCCTCGCGCCGGTAGCTGGCATCGAGCACCGTGCGACGGGTGGCCATCTCCAGCCCCGGCGTCTTGACGGTCATCTCCACCCGCAGGCATTCGTCGGGCTGAATGCCCATGAGCAGCCAGTTGTTTGCTTCGCACTGGATGTGGCTGGCGCGAAAAAATTGCTGCGGTGGATGTTTGAAGCATATGGCCACCATGGACTGTTTTTCCGCCAGGCGTTTGCCGGTGCGAAGGTAGAAGGGCACGCCGGACCAGCGCCAGTTGTCTATGTGCAGCTTCAGTGCCGCGTAGGTCTCGGTACGGCTGTCCGGATCGACTCCGGGTTCCTCCAGGTAGCCTTTGGCTGAATGGTTGGCAACGGTTCCCCGGCCGTAGCGGGCGCGCACCGCGTAACGTTGCAGATGCTCGAGATCCATGGGACGGATGGAACGCAGAACCTTGATTTTCTCGTCGTGCAGGGATTCGGCGGCCATGGAGACCGGCGCCTCCATGGCAACGAAGGTGAGCAGTTGCAGCAGATGACTCTGCACCATGTCCCGCATGGCTCCGGTGTGGTCATAAAAGCCGGCCCGGCTGCCAACTCCCTGGGGCTCGGCATGCGTGATCTGGACATGATCGATGTAGTTACGGTTCCACAGAGGCTCCATGAGCACGTTGCCGAACCGGAACACCAGTATGTTCTGCACCGTGCCCTTGCCGAGGTAGTGGTCGATGCGGTAGATCTGTTCCTCTTGCAGAAACCGGACAAGCTGCTGCTGCAGGGCTTCGGCACTCTGCAGGTCGAAGCCGAAGGGCTTTTCGACCACGATCCGGCGCCATCCCTGGTTCTGCCGCAACAGCCCCGCGCCGTGCAGTTGTCTGGCGATGCTGCCGTAGGCGGAAGGGCTGACGGCCATATAGAAGACGGTGTTGGCCGGATGGCGCTGGCGGTTCGAGAGCAGGGTTGCCAGCCCCCGATACAATTCGGGGTTGTCCAGGTCACCGCGAAAATACTCGCTGCGTTCGATAAAGCGGCTGAAAACCTTCTCGTCAAGACCGCCCCGGGCTTTGTCAGAGAGGGCCTGGCGCGCTTTGGAATGCCAATCGTCGGCAGACCAGTCGCGGCGGCCGGAGGCGACGATGCGGGTATCAGCGGGCAACCGACCGGCCGCTTCGAGATGGTAGAGGGCGGGCAGCAGCTTGCTGCGCGCGAGATCGCCGGTGGCACCGAAAATAACGATGGTGCAGGGCTCTTTCATAGGGCGGGGTCCTTTGCGGTGTTGAGCAGCAGCTATCACCAGTCGCTGTGAAAAAAACGGCCCCGGGCGGCGTCGAGGCGTTCGTAGCGGTGAGCGCCGAACAGATCCCGTTGGGCCTGAATCAGATTGGCCGGCAACCGCCGGCAACGGTAACCGTCGTAAAAGGCCAGCCCGGCGGCCATGGCCGGCAGCGGGATGGCCTGCCGGCTGCCGAAGCGGAGGGCGGCTCGCCAGCCTTCGTCGCAGCGGTCCAGGGCCTGGCGGAAGAAGTCGTCCAGCAGCAGGTTTTCAAGATCCGGTTGAATTTCGTAGGCCCGGGCGATATCGTCGAGAAACACGCTGCGAATGATGCAGCCTCCCCGCCAGGTCAGGGCGATGTCTTTAAAATCGAGATTCCAGTCAAAAGTTTCCGAAGCGGCTCGCAGCAGCAGAAAGCCCTGGGCGTAGGAGATGATTTTGGCGGCGTAGAGGGCATCGTGCACGGCGCCGACCCCGTCGGGATTCGCGGTGCCGACGTAGCGCTCGGGGGCGAGCAGCTTGCCGGCGGCCCGCTGCCGCTCTTCATGAAGGGCGGAGAGAGAACGGGCAAACACCGCTTCGGCGATGAGGGTCAGGGGCACACCAAGCTCCAGGGCGCTGCTCACGGTCCAACTGCCGGTGCCCTTCTGGGCGGCGGCATCCAGCACTTTGTCCAGCAACGGGGCGCCGTCCCTATCGCGAACCCCCAGGATTCGGCCAGTGATTTCCATCAGGAAGGAATCCAGCGGCCCCCGGTTCCATTGCTGAAAAATCTCCTGCATGCGTCGGGCGCTGCAGCCGTAACCGTCCCGCAGCAGGTGATAAGCTTCGGCAATCAGCTGCATGTCGCCGTATTCGATGCCGTTATGCACCATCTTGACGAAATGACCGGCGCCGCCCGGCCCCATCCAGCGACAGCAGGGCTCACCCTCAACCCGGGCCGCCAGGCTTTCAAGAAACGTCCGTAATTCGGGCCAGGCCCCGGCATCTCCACCAGGCATCAGGGCCGGTCCGTGACGGGCTCCTTCTTCGCCGCCGGAAATGCCGCAGCCGACAAAACGCAGATTCTGACCCTTGAGCAGGGCGCAACGGCGTTCCGTGTCGCGGTAATGGGAGTTGCCGCCGTCGATGAGGATATCTCCCCGGTCGAGCAGCGGAATAAGTTGCTCAAGCAACTCATCCACCGCCGGTCCGGCCTGCACCATGAGCAGAATTTTGCGCGGCGGTTCCAGTTGGGTGACCAGTTCTTCCAGGGACAGGGCCCCGGTGATGCCGGTAGCGGCGGCCGGACCCTCCAGAAAGGCGGTGGTTTTGCTGGTGGTGCGGTTGTGTACCGCTACCCGGTAACCCCGATCGTGAATATTGAGAGCCAGATTCTGGCCCATGACGGCCAAACCAATGAGGCCGATGTCGGCTAAGGGCATATTGGATCCTTTCCGTTGGCGAAAACCGCTGACCTGTCGCGGCGCTGAGTTTCCAGGCTCTGCGGCACTCAGGACAGGCTATTGAATAGAATAGAGCAGTTCGAAGGATCCCGCCAGAGGCGTGAGACAATTTTTTGCTATGCGGGGCAAAGCATTCAGAAAACGCTGGGGAAGGATGGATCAGACCAGGCGACCGAGGTCCATGGCGATGATCGCGCTGCCCAGCCGTTGCGGTTGATCGGGCTGGTGGGTCGCCTGAATGATGGTGAGATCCTGTTCCATCAGGACTGGAAGCAAAGCATCGAATTCGTCGATACTTTTTTTGTCCATATTGGAGGTCGGCTCGTCCAGCAGCAGAACCTGCGGCCGCAACAACAGAGCCCGGGCGATAGCCACCCGCTGCTGTTCGCCGCCGGACAGTTCCCGGGCGTTGCGGTCCTCGAAACCGGTCAGGCCCACCAGTTCGAGGATGTGGTCGATGCGCTCGCCTTGCTCCGTTTCGGCGATGCCCCGCAGCTTCATGCCGTAGGCGAGGTTGTAGCGGACGCTGCGATGAAACAGATAGGGCGACTGGTGTACCAGGGTCACTTCCCGGCGTACTTTCTGTAACTCCCGCCGTCTCCAGGCAATCGGCCGCCCGCGGTAAAACAACTCACCGGCGGTAGGTTTCAGCAGCAGGGCCAGAATCTGTAGCAGGGTGCTCTTGCCGCAGCCGTTGGGGCCCACCAGGGAATAGATGCACCCAGGCATGAAGTCGAGCTTGTTTATGCTTAAGGCCACTTGGCCGTTATAGCTTTTATGAATCTTGCGCAGGGAAAATAAGGGCGTCACGGCTTATCTCTGTTGCAGCAGGTTAAGAAGCAGGTTAACGATCAGGGCCACGGTCATCAGGAAGATCCCCAGGGCCAGGCCGAAAGCAAATTCTCCCTTGCTGGTTTCCAGAGCGATGGCGGTGGTCATTGTTCGGGTCAGGCCGCGAATGTTGCCACCAAGCATCATGGCGATGCCGACTTCGGCGATCACCCGGCCAAAACCGGCGATGACCGCGGCCATGGCGCCAAACCGAATCTCCTGCAGCAACAGCAGGGCGCTTTGCACGGAACCGGCTCCCAGGGTCTGGGCGGTAGGCAGAATACGGCCGTCGGCGGCACTGAGGGCGCCGATGGTATAATTGGCGATGACCGGAGTGGCCAGGATGGTCAGGCCGAGAACTACCGCCTGGTTGGTAAACAGCAACCCCAGATGGCCCAAGGGGCCCGAACGGCTCAGAAAGCCGTAACAGACCAGGCCGACGACCACGGTGGGCAGGGCCATCAGGGTGTTGAGCAGAGTGATTACCAGCCGTCTTCCGGCAAATCGGCAGGTGCCTACCACCAGCCCGGCGGAGATGCCGAACAGGGACGCGAACAACACGGCCAGACTCGAAACCTTCAGGGAGGTCCAGATCGTCACATAGACTTCCGGATCGTAAGTGAAGATCAGGCGCAGAGCCTGAAGCAGGGATTCACATAAAAAATCCACCGGGGTATTTATTCCTTGCAGTGCATAAAGACCGGAAAAATCAAGACCGGCAGTCATTGCCGGAGGGCCCGTAAAGAGCGCTGACTATATCCGAACATAACGGTCCAAGTCAACGACGATTGGTAAAAACGACGATTGGTTAAAATCTACATAACAAAGTGTTTTCTAAAGCCAACTCCAAAAAGGAGGAGACATCATGCTGGGTGCGATTGCCGGTGACATGATCGGTTCCCGTTTCGAGTGGAATAACTACAAAGGTAAGGACTTCGAATTGTTCAACGAGGCCAGCTGCTTCACTGACGATACGGTGCTGACCGTAGCCCAGGCGGACAGCCTGCTGAACAAGGTTCCTTTTGCGCACAAACTCAAGGAGTATTACCGCAGCTATCCCGACGCCGGCTATGGCGGCAGTTTTCATCAATGGGCCCTGAGCGGGAGCGAGGCTCCCTATGGTTCCTGGGGAAATGGATCGGCCATGCGAGTTAGTCCGGTGGGCTGGTTCTTTGAAGATCTGGAGACGGTGCTGGCCGAGGCCCGCAACAGCGCCGCCGTGACTCACAATCATCCGGAAGGCATTCGAGGCGCCCAGGCGGTAGCAGCAGCGATCTTTCTGGCCCGCAAAGGCGACAGCAAGACCGCCATCCGCCGTTTCATCCACAGCCGCCTCGGCTACCGGCTCGATTTCACCCTGGAGCAGATTCGCCCTGACTACCGTTTCGATGTCAGCTGCCAGGGTTCGGTGCCCCAGGCGTTGCAGGCCTTTTTCGAGTCGGTGGATTTTATCGACGCCCTGCGCAGCGCCGTCTCCATCGGCGGCGACAGCGACACCATCGCCTGTATCACTGGCGGCGTCGCCGAGGCTTTTTATGGCGGAGTTCCGGCGGCTGTCGCCGAGGAGGTGTGGCCACGTCTGGACTCGCTGCTGACAAGGGTGACCCGACGGTTCAGGGAGAGGGTCGAAGCACAATGATGGGGCGAGCCGCCTGTTGGTGCGCGGGGGGGGTCAGGAGCTGTTACCGGTTCGGTAAATCACAACCCGGTTACGGCCTGCTTTTTTTGCCTGATACATGGCCTGATCGGCCCGGCGAATCAATTCCTCGATGGAGTCGATACAGGCGTCGAAAGGGGCGACCCCGATACTGACGGTCACAAAAAAATCCTCGCTGGCCATTGGCAGGGGCATGGCGGCGATGGCGGCCCGCAGTCTCTCGGCGGTGAGCAGCGCTTCCTGTTCGTTGGTCTGCATGAGCAGGGCGGCAAATTCCTCGCCGCCAAAACGGGCGAATAGGTCGGTGGCGCGAAGCACCTTGCGGGCTTTCGCGGTCAGCAGTTTCAGAACTTCGTCGCCGGCATCGTGACCATAAGTGTCGTTGATCTGCTTGAAATGGTCGGCGTCGATGAGCAGCAGGCACAAAGGGGTTTCGTAGCGGAGGCTGCGCGACAACTCTTCCTTGCCGCGATCAAGAAAATAGCGGCGGTTGCGCGCCCCGGTGAGCGAGTCGGTGATGGCCAGGTCCCTCAGCTTGTTCTCCATCCGTTTGCGTTCGGAAATGTCCCGACAGATGCTCAGCACGGCGGGCAGACCGTCGTATTCGATGCGCCGCGAGTTGGTCCAGACCAGCAGGTCTTTGCCGTCCCGGTCCACATGCCGCGCTTCAAAGGAAGCCTGGCCTTCCCGATGAATTTTCCTCAGCTGGGCGGCGCTCACCGCCGTACGGGTCCGGTTTCGCTCTTCGGCGGGCATGCGCAGCAATTCTTCCCGGCTGTAGCGGAGACGCTCGCAGGCCACCCTGTTCACGTCCAGCAACCGTCCGGAATAGTCGTGAACAAAGACGCCGTCGCCGGCGGAATCGAAAAAGGTTCGGTACTTGCGTACCGAGGATTTCAGGGCGTCCTGAAGCATGCGGCTGTCGGTAATATCCCGAGCGATGGCGAACACCTCCTGGCGGTCCCGATCCACGGAGGAGTTCCAGGAGACCCATCGATAGCGGCCGTCCTTGCAGCGCAAGCGGTTTTCAGCGCCGCTGGAGCGCTGTCCCATGAGCAGTTGTTCTTCCCGTTTGACGACCATGGCGCGATCCTCCGGATGCACCAGGTCCAGCCAGGGCTTGCCTTGAAGATCTTCGAGGTTCCAGCCGAGGGCCCGGGTCCAGGACGGGTTGAGGTCCTTGATGCAACCATCGAAGCCGATGACGCACATCAGGTCAAAGGAAGCGGAGAAGATCCGTTGGCGGTCATCCATGGCCATACGGGCGTCGGTAATGTCGCGGATGTTGGTCGCCACCAGCGGAATGTTCTCCTCTTTGCCACGGACCGGGTGAAAGGTCAGATCGCACAATCGGCGTCCTGCCACCGGAAAGGAAATCCAGCGTTCGGACCGTACGGTCTCGCCGGCAAACGCCCTAAGCAGTTGCGGCTGAATGTGGGATTCAAACAGGGAGCGGCCCAGCAGATGGGCGACACTGCGGCCGAGGATGTCTTTCCGGGTGGTACCGAAAGCCTCGAGGTAGCTGTCGTTGACCGTGCGGTAGACAAAGGCGTGATCGACCAGGGCCACCAGGTCCGGAGTCGAGTTCACAATCCCCCGGTAGTTTTCCAGTTCCTCTCTGGCCTGCTGTAGAGCTTGTTCTGTTTCCTTGCACTTTAGAATGTTCCAGACATTCTCCATGAGCAGTGACAGCTGTCGGGCTTCTGCTTCGCTGTAGGGTTGCCGCCGATTAGCGACTCCGGCCAGCAGCACGACTCGGTCGTCGTCGCACACAGGCAGGCTCATGTGTCGTTGCAGGGGCACCTTTGTGTCGGGAATCCGGCGCTGAGAAGGCAGTGAGGAATAGTCGTTGATGATGAGGGCCTGGCGACGGTGCAGGGTTTCGGCCCAGATGCCGGCTTCCCCGATGGGGTAGACCGGTGCAGGACGGTCCGATGCGCACCGGTCCGGCACTTCGTGGGACGCGGCCAGCAGGGTGAGCCGGTTCTGATCCCGGTCGACCAGAAGAATGTAACCGAGGCGGCTGTCGGTCGCTTCCAGCGCGGACTTCAGAGCGACGTCGAGAATGACCCTGTCCGGTTCGCAGGTCATGCGCCTCAAGTGGCCCAGGGTTGCAAGGAAATTGTTCTCTCCCTGACTCTTGCACCGCGGTGTCCGATCGGCAGCGCCGGGGTCCGCGGCTTCGGACGCCGGCGTCGCTGCACGGCTCGAGGGGCTTTCCCGGTCCGGCTCCGCCTCACCGTTGCCGGTGAAAAAAACGTCTTCTCTGTGACTGGCCATGACAATCCTTGATGGCGGCGTGAATAACCATCCTGAGGCTCTGGAGCGGTTTTTTCGAGCCTCAGATGGCGCAAGCGTCTTTCGTCCGCCAGTGATACCGACGAAACTTTATTGTAACCTTAATCCTTCGACATTCAAAATCAAAATAATCAAATGCAGGCCCGTTAACCTCTGTCCGATTCCAGACGTCCTTGAAAATTTTAAATGCCTGCAGGTCGAAAGATCAGGGGAAAAACCAAAAAGCGGCGACACCACAGGGTGCCGCCGCCAGTAAAAAGATAATGATGTCTGGTCATATCTTGCCAATAAGATTTACGAACCAGCCTCTTGATTTATAATCAAGAACCCTCAAGTCATCAGAAAAATCAGTGAAGTTATATCCGACACCCAACTTGACGTAACGATTAAAATGTCGGTATATCGCCGCCAGCATGCCGGCACGGGAACTGTTTTCGTTACTGACATGCAGCATTCTGCCTTCGACCACCGCATCCCATTGGTGAACAAAGTGAAAATCTGTTCTCAGAATGCCTAAGTGGGCATTGGATGAAAACCATCTTCCGTCAACCCGGCTGTCCCTTAATGCACCATAGCGATAGCCATATTTCCCACCAACGCTCAGCCAGGGAAGTAAATCATACATGCCGTCAACGGAAAGAATGTGACTTTTTTGGGC
This sequence comes from Desulfuromonadaceae bacterium, assembly GCA_007134025.1. Lineage (GTDB taxonomy): Bacteria > Desulfobacterota > Desulfuromonadia > Desulfuromonadales > Syntrophotaleaceae > SLLR01. The sequence continues at coordinate 14,408 of SLLR01000117.1, forward strand.
ATAGTCGGGCAACGATCCGGAAGCAGTCACGGTTCCCGCAGACGGCAGATCATAGAAAAAGCTATACCTGAACAACGCATTGAAGCGGTCATTGTCTACCGGTCGGTAGGCGTAACCCAGCACAGTCTCGACAAACTCCGCATCATAAAAGTCACCTTGGCGACTGTCGGAAAAAGACAGGTTCAGTTTGCCCAGAAAGCGCCAGTCAGGGGTGGTTTGATAACCAAGGGAGTTGCGTAGCAGCCAGGTGGTGCGCTTGCCGCTGTTCGACCCGTCATCATACCGCCATTCCAGGTTGCCGGCATATCGTACCCGACCATGGACATAGCCTGCCGAAAGGGACAGGGCCGTTCGATCCAGATCTTCGCCCAGGGGGTCAGTGAGTTTTCCCGCCTCACCTTTGAATCCAAAATTCCAGCGATCTGATGCCGCAAGGTCGAGACCAAAGGCGTGAATCAGACCTGAAGGTCCTCTGCCATGCAGGAAACGTTCTTCGGCATAAATGGAAAGTGCCTCTGAATAACGCTGTCGCCCTCCCGTGGTCAGTTGCCCCTGACGGCCGCGATAGCGGCTGTCGGTTCGGTCCGTATCCAGAGCGTAATTGAGATAAAGTTGGGTACGCTCATTGACACGCCAGTCAGCGCCAAGTTTGCCACCAAAACCACCGTTGCCCTGAGAGGCTTCACCACTCAAGGTCAGAGGATCGGTCAAACGGTAGCTTCCCCCCACTCCGATACGGTTGTTTTTGCGGCGGTCTCCCGTGCGGTTGAGAGTTCCCTGGCCGAAACCGAACAGTGACCAGTCGGCATTTTCCGGAGCGTAGCCGAGTTGTGCGGCCAGATCCGTCCGTCGCCCGTTTTGTGAAAGGGTCGTACTTGGGCCGGCAACAGAGGTGTCCTGATCATCGTAGCGAAAACCAACCGATACGTCCCAAGATCTGGCAATCCGATATGTTGCCATTGCTTCAGCCGCCACCGTATCCTGACTGTCGGACCATTTCACATCGGCACGGGTTTCGAGGGCCAGATTGTCCGTGAGGTGAGCCTTCATTGCGCCACCGACCTGCTCGACATCCTCATTGGTCAGTTGGCCCGGTGCGGAGAAACCGGCATCCCGCTGCTGCCAGTAGGCTCGAAGGTTGCCTCGCAGGTTACTGACGTCAGAAAGATCAACCGCTGCTTCGACCCTTTGTGCCACGGCCCGTTGACCATCGGTTGCCTGGGTGTCAAATTCAAATCCGCCGGAAAGCGAACTGGTACTGCCAATACCCGAACCTTTCGACTGAGCGAATTCTCCCCGAACGTAGGTTCCCGGTTTGTAGCGCAGGGTGGCGTCAACTTCACCCAGGCGCTGCTTACTGTCATTTTCCTCCTGTCGATAGCCCGTGACCCCGATACGGACATGATTGCCGAACCAGTTTTCCACACGACCGCCCAGGGTCAGGTTATTGATTTTCGTTAGACCGGGGGTGTACTCATACGTAATGACCAGGTATTGAGGGTGTCCCGAATAGGCCCCGGCGCGAACCAGTTGGGTCTCGCCGGCGACGGAGGCCAGGGGAGAGGTGAGCAGCAACCGCCCCTGAATCGGGTTGAGATCATAATCCTGACCGGATACCAGAGGAACGGCCTGCAGTACCAGGCCGGAATCACGATCCCGCACTTCCACCCACACTCTTTCCGAGCCGCGGGTGATATCCAGTCGCCGCAGGTAAAACAGACTGCCGCCGGTGCCGCGGAATTCATCCCTGGCTCCCAGGGTTCCGGGATCACCGGCAAACAGATCTGCGGAACCACGGCGTTCTCCGTAACGGGTCACATTGTCGGAGAGCAGATAAAGATTGGCTCCGTACATGCCGCGATTAATCCGGGCAAAGTCCGTACCGGTCCAGCGTGTCTGGAAATCACCCCACATCAAATGGGAATCACCACGTTGCAGTTTGACATAAAATTTGCCGCTGGTGGGTGCATCATCAATGGTTGTGGAATCGTCCCCGTAAACCGGGTAGTACTGGTCTGGATCAAGTCGCCGCAACAGATAACGGGGATCTTTCTCGTAAAAATTTGAAAACAAATGCTTGATGGGTTGCTCTCGTGTATCTGCTGCTGCCGTGAGCAGCCACTCGCCTTTGATTTTTCCCTTCAGATAAAAAGCCAGACGACCGTCAATATACACCTTGTCGTCATAATGCTGCGTGTCTGTTGTCACCAGGCTCGCAGGACCGCTGGTTTTGTTATGCCCGGCGATTAAATCGGCGATGCCGATGTAGAACCATTCATTTTCCGGCAGATAGAGACGACGGTTGAAATCAAGCTGACCCAACTCATTGATCACTTGAACAGAAACGACATGCTCCCCGGTCGGCAGGATCTGGCGCGTGGCAAATCGCCCATTGGCGGCCACCGGAACCGGGCGGCCGAGAACGAACACCTGGCTTGAGACGGGAATATGGCTGCCGTTGACGGTTATTGCGCCACCCCGTACCGGGATATTCTGCAGCCGAAGGCGGTTTTCGCCATAACCGATGAGTTGCTCGCGCTCCGGGCTGTCGACCTTGCGTTGAGAAATGGGCTGATGATCAACAAGCAGCGAAGTTGGATAGGTCTCGTCAAAAACCCCATGCTTGTCGTAAACCCTGAGCAGATAGTCGACGCGATTCGGGATATCCTGTCCGGGAATCCATTGAACCTGTCCGCTGTCATCCATGCTCAGGGTGAGCAGAGGTTCGGTCTGGACCGATTGCCCATGGGCGAAAATGCGAACTTCACGATGCGTGATCCAATGCTCATAGTTGCTGTACGCGGTAAATATCAACGGCTGACCACGCACAGCGCTGTCCCCATCGACACTGAGATTCAGCCAGGGGGTGGCCTCCAGACCATCGAAGCGTACTTGAATATCGGCATGGGCAAGCAGCAGGTCGGTACACCGTTGAATATCGGGATCTGCGGAGCCCTGGTCCTCATGGAGAGGAACGCCATCGATAGTGATCCGATAGGGTGAGGGCAGGGCAGTCATGCGCGTTTCGAGCACCTGGATACAGTTCTGCAGCACCTCGGGCTCTTCCGCTGTCTGCTGCGGGGCCTCCATGGCGATGGCCATGTGTTCGGCAGGGAATGTGATGTCATCATAGCTGATAAAAATTTCTACCCGACGGTTCTGAGCCCGCCCCTCCTCCGAAGCGTTGGAGGCTACCGGTTCGGACTCTCCGGCCGATCGAATTGCGATCTGGTCAGGATGCAGACCAAGCAACTGTGTCAGGAAAAGGGCAGTGTTTCGCGCCCGCGCCTCCCCCAGGCCGTGATTACTGCCGTAGATTCTGGCAGTTGCCTGTCGAAGAGGATGATTGTCCGTATGCCCGATGATTTGCAGCTGAAGGTTTTCCTTGCCGGGCAAGGCATCGGCCAGCATCTGAAGTTCTGTCTGCAACTCAGAAGTCAGTTCGCTGCCTCCGTAACGAAATTTCGGAGCGGTAGTGCTGTCCAGAACCACGCGGCTGACGACCTTGGTCCGTGCCCTTTCTTCCATCGCCTGTTCGGGGTGAACATCGGAGCCTCGCAGCGATGAGAGGAATTGCTCATGCTCTCCCGCCAGGTGCCTTTCCGTATTTGCCGGTGGTCGAGAGCGGACACCCAGGCTGCCTCCGGTATCGATCCGTTTACCGTGGAGGCTCGGACAAGGGCTATCGATCTGGCCGCAGGGGCGGCACTCCGTATCCGCCTGGCAATGGGGACGGGTTTCCGCCTGGGCGGCATGTCCATAATGCATCACCATGAAACAAACCAGGAGAAGTATCCGTTTCATCGGGCACCTCCTTCAATCTGGAGGTCGCGACGGAAAATCTCTTCTTCAAACATCAGGTCATAACAACAGCCCTGGTCTTTCCAGAGCTCTTCGATGTGCTTTCGCAGCCGTTTTAATCGCGATCGTACCAGAGCATCGGGTTCGCTTTTGACGGCGTAGGCCAGCCGCACTACGGAGGGTGCATCCCTGAGAATATCGGGAATGCTCCCCAGTCGTTCTGTCAGTGCCTGCCCGATCTCGTCGCTGTTGGGAAGGAAGGCATCGTTTCCGATCTCGATTCGAAGAACCCGATGAATGGCCGCACCAAAATTCAATTTTCCGGTTTTACCGCGGGTTAGCAGCACCGTGCGGGGATTCTCGGTGGTTACACGGTAGCCGCTCGGCAGACTTCTTTCGTCGAGTTTCATGATGAAATTCGATCCCCTGAACGCGTTGGGGACCGCCGCGCAGGCAATATGGAAACGGCCTTCAGCATCCGTGGTCACCTGCAGACCCCGGGCTGTGACCAGCCTGACGTTGGGGATCCCCGGTTCACCTTTGTTCTGATAACCGTCGGCATTGCGGTCGTCAAACACCTTGCCGATAATCTCGGCGCAATCGAACACCGGATCCGGTACAACCCGCACCGTCGAAGTTGCCAGGTTGGATACGCCGTTGCCCGGTGCCGGCATCAGGTTGTTGAAAGCCTGGGCGCTGTTGACGTATTCGCCGGAATCAACCCCCGCCCCGACCACCAGAATCAGCTTGAGCACGCGGGTCTGTCCGGGGTCAAAGGACAGATCTCTCCAGCGCAACAGCCGCCCTGAACGCTCCGGATCGAGAGCAACCCCGTCAATTGAAGCGCTGCCCTTTCTGTAGCTGAATCCGGGGGGCATGGTGTCGATCAGATCAATATTGGCCAGTGGTGCTGCCAGGGTGTTGGTTGCGGTAATGGTGTAAGGCACCAGTTGTCCGACGCTGACATTGACCAGAGGGGTGCTCTTGACCAGGGTAATCGCTCCGCCAAGCACCGGATCAAGGGGCAGGTGGTTGTTGATAACGTCGCTGGAACTGCCCAGCGTCAGGTCAAAGTTCAGATAATAAGTCGTTGCCTGCCCCCCCGTCGGTGGTCCTGCCTGGGGCTGAATGGCATCGATGCCGCCTGTTGTCGGCGTGTAGACGCCGGCCTCGGGAGGAACAAGACTGGAAGGGGCGGGCAGGTACCCGGCAGGCGAACTGACCTGCAGGGTATAAATGCCGTCCCCCGGACAACCGGGAGGTGCCGGATTCAACAACAGGAATTGATAAAAGCCTGCCGCCCCAGTCGACACCGGATTCACTCCGCCGACAAGGCAACTGCCGTCAACGCTGCTGCCACCAAAGGTCAGGGTGATTTCCGCACCCGCCACCGGCAGGCGGGAAACCGCGTCATAAACCACGCCGGAAGGGTCCAGAGGCAGATCCTGATTGACGGTGGTGACGCCGGAAGCCAGCTGCAATCCGGTGATGACGCTGTTATCAACGGTCCCGTTGCGAGCCGGTTCCGGATCGGCCGATACCGGAACACCGTAGACCACGTTGCTGACCGGATCGCGAAACTGCACGGCATAGGAGCTGAAAAGCCCACCAACAGAAGAAGGATTCAAATTGCCGACAAGGTAGTTTCCGTTGCTGTCCGTCACGGCGGTGGCGACAAGATTGCCGTCGGCATCAAGCACTTCAACAAGCAGTCCCGCCAGGCCCTGATTGCTTTGCCGCAAATAGGCTCTGCCGCTCAGCGCCGCCGGGACAGCATACTCCACGGTTACCGTTGCAGGGTTGGACCGATTGCCCTGATCATCGGCTACCAGGTAGGTCACCGGGGTCGGATCTCCGCTAAAGCCGGGCTCCGGGGTAAAGGTGATGGCCCCGGTGGTCGAATCGACACTCCATACCCCTTCACCGGGTACCGAGAGGGATTCGCCGGGGGTGCCGGTGCCGGTTATCTGTACGGTGGTCGGATCAAGGGTTCGGCCTGGAGAGGCACTGTCGTTGGCCAGCACGTCCAAAGTGACGGGACTGCCAATGGGATTGCCGGTACTGAGATCATCAGCGGCAACTGGTGCTTCCGTGTAGCCGACAGTGACGGTTGCCTGGTTGGACAGGTTGCCCTGATCATCGGCTACCTGGTAGGTCACCGGAGTCGGATCGCCGCTAAAGCCGGGCTCCGGGGTAAAGGTGATGGCCCCGGTGGTCGAATCGACACTCCATACGCCTTCTCCAGGCACCGACAGGGATTGTCCGGGGGCGCCGGTGCCGGTGATCTGCACGGCGGCGGGATCAAGAGTGCGTCCCGGGGCGGCACTGTCATTGTTCAGGACAGCCAAGGTGACCGGGCTTCCGATGGGATTGTTAAAACTTGCATCCTCTTCGGCAACGACCAGCGGAGTATCCAGCGAAGTATTCTCCGCGACCGGACTTCCATCGGGAGCCTGCCCCGTTACCGTCGCCGTGTTGGTCAACTGTTTCGGTTCAGCGGCCACATCTGCCGCCGTCACCGTATAATTTCCGGTACAGGTCAGCATGGCTCCAGGGGCCAGGGTCGCAGGCGCCGCTGGCGTACAACTCAAGGCCGGAATCAGGGGATCACTGATGGTCACATTGGTCATGGTGACGTTGCCACTGTTGGTCGCCCTTATTTCATACTCAAGGGCACTCCCGGCGATAATCGGATTCGTGGTATCGGTACGAACCTTGTCCAGCACAAAAGCCGGTACCCGCTCCGGGCCGGTGGCCGTGGCATCGTCACTGCCGGAAATGGTCGAAGCATCAGGCCTGGTTGCCGTAGCGGAAGCCTCGTTGGTAAAAAAGCCACGGTCAATATCGGCCTGGATCACGGTGTAGTTTGCACTGCAAACCATCGCTTCTCCGGGAGCCAGGGTCGTCGGCTGCGCCGGGATGCAGGTTCCCAGGGTTGCGGCAAGATCGCTGATGGTGACATTCGTCAGGGTGACGTTGGTGTCGTTGGTGGCCGTAATTTCAAAAACCAGTTCATCATCAACCGCCGAGTAGGAACCGTCGCCGACAATTGTTTTGGCGACGGTTAATGTTGTGCTCTGGCCAAGGTTCGTGGTTACGCTGTCAGCATCCGTCACCGTTGCATCGCCTGCACCGTAGGTCCCCGTCGCCGTCGCCCCGTTGACCACCTGTCCGGCGTCAATGTCGGCCTGGGTCAGGGCGTAAGTGGCGTAATAGGTAGTGTTGTCCGTCGCCCCCGGCGCCAGGATGGGGATGGGACCGTCGCCCAACAAAATACCGGGCAGGCTGTCGGTAATGACAACATTGGTCAAAACAACCTGACCGGTATTGGTCACAGAAAAAGCGTAGCTGACAGTTTCGCCTGCCAGGGGCGGTTCGGAAAGTTCCGACGTATTGGCGGTTTTAACGAGGCTGATCCCTGCAAATACCGTTTCCAGGGTATCGCTGTCGCCAACAACGTCAGTTGGGTCAGTTCCCCACTGGCCGCTGACGGTTGCCGTGTTGTCAATACGGTTTGCGGTAATATCTCCGGCTGTCAATGCATAGGTTGTCGTTACGGTTTGCTCCGCCCCCGGCAACAGCGGGCCGATGGTCTCTGTAAAAGACAACTGGGCATCATTGACCTCGACATTGTCCAAGGCGACATTGCCGGTATTGCGTACTACAAAGCTGTAGGTGATCTGGTTGCCTGCCGCTACCGGCGAATCGAGGGCTGACAAATCGGCGTTCTTACTGATGGTGATGTCCGCAGTAAAATTGGGAGCTACCGGTGTCGGGTCGTTCTCCCCGTCTTCATTGGCAACACCGTTGCCGTTGGGGTCGGGGTTGGTACCGTTGTGGGAGAGGTCTTGCAACTGATCGTTGGTGGCTGAGGTCTGGCCGGACCACTCACCCTCACCGGTCACCACCGCCTGATTTTCATAGGCATAATTGAGGGCAGGAAGGGGGCGGGGCGGGGCTACCCGAATGCTGAAGTCGATGGTGCAGGTTGCTCCGGCGGTAAGGGTAAAATTGTCTGCTACAGTTTGCGTGCTGTCACCGTTGAAGCCAGCGTTCAAACCGCCACAGGTGCCGGAGGGAGCTGCCTCGATGCGGTAGGTTCCTGGTGCGAGATCATTATCCAGGGTACCAAACAATGGGGCCACACCGGCAAGTTGGTCTGTGACCGCCATATTGGTGATGGGTTCGAGGCTGAAGTTGCGAACGGTCAGACGAAAGGTTGTGTTGAAGGAGCCATCGTCATTGAAGGTCGGCCCCGATTGCACTGCCTTGGCGATACCAATCCGGGCCTGGGGTACCATGGCAAACAGATAACCGGTTGCAGACGTATTGCCGCCAAGATTAATGTCGAATATTCGTGTTTGACCGTCGGCGGTACCGCCGGCATCGCCCACCGTCGGAGGATTGGAACTCGGGTTCAGATGTGCTTCATCAATGACTCCCCGTGTAATCTCGTAGGTACCCTGCGGCAAAAAGCGGAACACGTAAGTGCCGTCGGCATTCGTAGTCACGGTTCGACTGATGGGCGTGCCATCCAATGCCGTGCCGGTCAGGGTCATGGTAACCCCGCCAATGCCGGTGTCCTCTGCATCCAGGATACCGTCGTCGTTGAAATCCCGAAACACCTGTCCGGCAAGGGATGAAGAATTGACGATGACTGTTCCGCTATCCGAGTTGTTGGAGGTGTCGATATCGAAGGAACTGGTGGTGACCGTGGCCGTATTGGTGAAATCCTGCGGTGCACTGGTTACGCTAATCACCCGCACCGGCACGGTGATTTGCAGTTCAGCACCGTTGCTGATGGTTCCCAGATCGCAACTGAAGGTCGTATCACCGGCGGCACCACTGCAGCCCGGGCCGCTGTAGCTACCCGGGGGGGCAGCAGTAATGCTCGGCGTTCCGGTCAATTCCATACCGTCGGGCAGGGTGTCGCTGAGCACCACGTCATCCGCTTCCGCCAGGCCGGCGCCGACAAGATTACGCAGGGTAATTGTGAAGTCGAAAGGATCCCGCAGGTTGACGGGAGCCGGGCCATCCTTTTCAAGTTCCAGGTTCACCCGGGTTCTGACCGTGGTGGTTTCCGTGGCGCTGTTATTGGTCAGGTTAGGCTCGAAGCCATCGAGTGTCTCATCGGATGTGACAGTAACACTGTTGCTGGTTACTCCCTTGGTTGTTCCCCGTCCGACAATCTCGATTACCCGGCTGTCTCCGGCAGGGAGTACAGGAAAGGAACATGCCAAAATCCCACCAAATGAGTCCACGCCGGGCACCGAACTGCAACTGCCGTCAGCCGGCAGGCTGTGGGACTGATAACTGATACGCTCTGCCGGCAAGGCATCCGTTATTGTCACGTTGGTCGCAGCCGACGGACCGAGGTTCTGTACCGTGACCCGATAGGTGGTGTCATCCCCCACGGTCAGGGGATCGACGGTATCGGTTTTACTCACCAGCAGATCCAGGGTCGGGTTCGCGACCGGCAGGGAGACGGAAGCGCTGTTGTTGGTGTCATCAATCTCCGTGGTGGATGTTTCTACCGCCACATTGTTGACGATTGTGGTGCCCCGGGTTGTGAAATTGGGGCGTACAACAATGGTTACCGTCTGCTGGGCACCGTTGTTGATAGGGCCGAGATTGCACACCACCTGGTTGTTGCTGTTGCTCAGTGTCGTCGTATCGGGTGTCGGCGTGACGGAGCAACTTCCCGCAGAGGGTGTGGCGGAAATAAAGGTCACATCCGCAGGGAGGGTATCGGTGATGGTGACATTGTCGGCACGACTCAGGCCATTGGCCGGGGCCTGCGCGGTCACCACATAGGTGACGTTCTGCCCTGCCACTGCCGGGTCGGGTACCCCGCTTTTTTCCACGGAGACATCGGTTCGGGCTTCGACGTCGTAGCTTACCGTACTGCTGTTGTTGGTCAGGACCGGATCAGCAACGGACGAAGAAATGACCTCGGCGGTATTGCTTCGAGACCCGGCGTTGCCGCCGGGACGCACCTGTACAGTCACTACCGGACAATTGCTTCCTGAGGTACAGATCGGCAGCGTGTCGAAGTTACAGGTCAAAGTTCTGCTGGTACCGCCACTTGACGCCGTGGAACAGCTCATGCCTTCAGCGGCATTGGCCTCAAAACTGACGTTCACCAACCCGGCACCGGTGGGGCCAACCTCATTATTGATCAGACTCGTCAGGCTGTCGGTCAGGGTAATGCTGGTCGATGGTTGCGGTCCGGCGTTGATGACCTCGATGCTGAAGGTCTGGATGTCACCTGCGGGAAGGCTGGGCAAGGTGCTTGTTTTAACAACGGAGAGATCCGCCGCCTGCGGCCCCTCACTGCCGGTGACAGCATAGCTGGTGGTATTGTTAGGTGAATTTTCATCAGGCAGATTGGCATTGTCGACACTCACCGTCATGCTGTTGACAATTGCGCCGCTGTCTGTAGCTGTCGCCGCCAGTACCACCTGAGGGGTGGTTGCTCCGGCAGCCAGGGGCGCCCCTTCGGTGTAGGTGCGCTGACAGATGACCTCAGACGGACCGGCAACAGGAACATCGGGCGAGCAACTCCAGCCGTTCAGCGTATAGGCCGTCACTTCGAGACCTTCCGGCAGGCTGTCGGTCATGGTGATGTCGCCGTAAAAGGCCGCGTTGCCGATATTGGTGGAACTGATGGGAAAATCGTAGCTGTTGCCCACAACAACCAAGGCGGGGTTCGGCCCGGACTTGTTGGCGCGCAGATCGATGAAAGGTTCCTGGATGGTCGCTCCACCGTCTGTTGCAGTGTTATTTGCCGGGTTCGGGTCAAGGGGCCCGTAGGCGGTGATGGTCGCTGTGTTGATCGGAGCACCGGCGGCAACAACTTCGGCCTCAATTTCGATGCTGCCCAAAGAAATGTTGTTGCCGGGGCCACTGCCGTCGGTTTGGAAGCAGGTCACTTCCTGGCCCACGGTGGAGCAACTCCATTCCGGGGCCGTAACTGCGGTGATGGCATAATTATCCGGCACCTGATCGACAACACGGATTCCTGAGGGCGAGTCGCCGGTATAGCTCGGATTAAGGGTAAAGGTGACGGTGTCGCCAACAAGCAGGGTTCCGCCGGGCGACCGGGTCTTGGTAATGGCCAGATCCGATCCGGCCGTAACCGTCATATTCCATACCGCCTCGTTGTTGTCGGCGATCATATCGGGGGGACTGCCACCGCCGACAGACGCCTGGGCGGTGATTGTTGAACCGGATGCAGCTGAAACCTGACCAGTGAATATGAGCGGCACGGAATCGCCTACAGCAATGGGACCTGAAAGCAGACAGGTATAAGTCCCCGCGCTTAAGCTGCATCCGACGGGAGGTGTTATGTCGGCAATGCCAACGGGAGACGGAAAGAGTATTTGTGTATCTGTTACAGGGTCCGGACCATTGTTAGTGGCCGTCAGAGTGTACGCAATCGATGAACCGGATGCCGCCGTTTCCGGCCCGTCGATCGTCATCGCCATATCAGCACCGGCAGTGACCGTTGTGGTTACCGTTGCCGTATTGTTTTCCGGATCATCATCGGCTTCGGGAATAGTTGCTGTAACGACTGCAGATCCCTGCTCCAGTAATTGGACGAAAAAGGTTGTTTCTACCTCACCATCACCAACCAGCGCCGGAATCGTACATTCAACTGTGGCCGGGCCGTTGACCGGTGCTTCCGTACATCCTGTAAATCCTGCTGAAACACCGGTGTATCGAGCCGTATCGGGGACCAATAGCTGAAAAAGAGTGGTGTCGGCGTCTGTATCGCCCCCGTTTGTCACCCTGACTGTATATTCAACGATACCTCCGGCCGGAACGGAGTTGACATTGGCGTCAAGATTAACAACCCAGTCCACAGCGGCATAAGCACTTCCTGCCGCCAAACCGCAACAGAAAAGCAGTAAAACAAGTACTGTGATACGTTTTACTCTGACGAGAATGGTCATTGAGTTATGCCCCTGAAAAGGAATTGGTTCTATGGGTTCAAATTAATAAATCTTGTGACTTGAATATCCCTGGCGCGCGGCAATGCTTCGCCGGAATCGCTGGCGATTATTCGAAAAAGACGGATAAAGCAGCAAAACCCAGCGCATCGTTGCCGTAGACGTTCAATCAACATGAAAAACTACATTGCAACGTTACAGAATTTAAAGAAACTTTGTTTGATTTCCAACCCTAAAAAGATAGAAGTAGATATATTTAATTTTTCTGGGTGCTTAATTCAGAACTTGCACTGAGGTTTGCTGAGTTGACTTTTTTACAAGATTTGAAAGAAACAATTCAGGGTATTGCGGGAGGGTAAGCCAAGGAATGGCTTCCGACTGAGGGATGATGGATTCTCCTTACTTTCTTTGGCCCAATCGGGCCTGGCTGAGTAACAGGTCACTTATTTCTTGAACTGGAAGTGGTTTGCTGAATAGGTACCCCTGCATTTCATGACACAGATTGTTTTCCAGAAAATGACGTTGTGCATCGGTTTCCACCCCTTCGCCGACCACCCTAAGGTCGAGACTGCGGGCCATGCCGAGGATGGTCAGGACAATCGCCGTATCGTTCTCGTCGTGAAGCACGCCGTCGACGAAGGAACGGTCGATCTTGATTTCGTCGATGGGAAAACGCTTCAGGTAGGCCAGAGACGAATAACCGGTCCCGAAATCGTCAAGAGACAAACGCAGTCCCAGATGTTTGAGTTGTTTCATTTTGTCGATGTGGCCTTCAACGTTCTGCATCAGGACGCTTTCGGTCAGTTCCAGGCCCAGGTAGCGGGGATGCAGGCCGGTTTCGGCGAGAACCTTTTCGACCATCGAAAAAAAATCCGGTTCCATAAACTGTCGGCCGGAAATGTTGACCCATACGCGTAGCGGAGCAATTCCCTGATTCTGCCAACTGGCCGCCGTGCGGCAGGCAGTATAAAGAATCCACCGGCCCACTTCTTTGATCCAGCCCGTTTCTTCAAGTATCGGAATAAACCGATCGGGCGGAATGAAGCCGGATTCAGGAGATTCCCAGCGCAGCAGCACTTCAAGGCCGATAATACGTCCGGAGATCGACTCCACCCGCGGCTGGTAATGCAGGGTAAACGCCTGGCTTAGCACCGCGTTCTGCAGTTGTTTTTCCAGAAGCAGGCGCCGGCGGATCTGCTCTTCCATGCTGGGGGTGAAAAAGCCAAAGTTGTTGCGCCCCGAGCCTTTGCTGCTGTACATGGCCGTATCTGCTTTATTGAGCAATTCTTCGGCGTCCATTCCGTCGGCGGGGGCGAAAGCGACGCCCAGGCTGAAGCTAAGTCGCAGTTGCGTCTCCTGGACCGTGAAGGGCCTTTCAAAGGCCTCTTCCAAAGCACGAATCATCGCAGGACGCAGCTTCTTTCCTTGACATCAGAAAGAAGGATGACAAATTCGTCGCCGTAGAGGCGGCCTACCGTATCGCTTTGGCGGACGGCGGCAGAAAGGCGCAGAGCCACCTCCCGTAACAGGCTGTTGCCGCCGTTGTGGCCCAGCGAATCGTTAACATCCTTGAATTTATCCAGATCCAGCAGCAGCACCGCCAACTGTCCCCGTCGGCGGCGCAGGCCCGCCAAGGCCTGTTGCAATCGGTCCAGAATCAGGCTGCGGTTAGGCAGGCCGGTCAGATCATCGACTGTGGCTTGGTGGATCAGTTGCTGTTCAAAAAGCTTGCGTTCGGTGATGTCGCGAATGACGGCCAGTACCAATCGCTCACCGCCGACTTCCGCGGACGAGAGGGAAAGTTCGATGGGAAAAGCCTGGCCGTTGCCGCGCCGAGCTTCCAGTTCCAGGGTCTTGCCCATGATCTGGGAAGCCCCGCTTTCGGCAAAAAAGTTTTTGACCGCAGGACGGTGGCTCGTGCGGTAGCGGTAGGGCATCAACTCTTCCACCGGGGCGTGGAGCAGTTCGGCCTTGGTTCGCCCGAAGATCTGCTCGGCGCCGCTGTTGAAAAGGGTAATGCGGCCCTGCCGGTTAATGGCCACCATGGCATCCTTGCTCGACTCGACCACGGTGCGAAACAGTTTTTCACTTTCCTGCAGGGCTTTTTCCGTCAGCACCCGCTGGGTAACGTCACTGATCTGTTCAGCGACCCGGTAAACCCCGCCGGCATCGTCAAAAATCGGAAAAGCGCGAATTTCGATAAACCGCTTGTCGTCTTCACGGCGAATCCAGGGTCTGGCCTCGCCGTCGGCAAAAACTTGCTGCACGAGACAGCATTTGCAGGGTGCCTGCCGTCGGTAGAACAGTTCGTAACAACAGAGAGGGGGTATGTTTTTCTGGATGTTGCGGGCCTGCGCTGATTTCGGCGCAATCCCGGATGAAGGACGATCAACCTGGTAATAACGGATTCGGAAATCCCGGTCGAGAATCACCAACCGGCCGGAAATGCCCTGAAAAATCTTCTGCAGCAACCGGTTTTCCCGGGTCAGGGACTGCAGCTGCTGCACAAGCGCACGCTGTTGTTGATGCAGAAGCCCCAGCGCAAAAGCCGTCAGGGCTATTCCCGCTGACAGGGTAAGAATGAGGCGCAAGGGGCGAAACGGAGGATTGGCAAGGCTTGCCAGGGCATGGTGAAGCAGCAGAAATGCGGAAATCGCCAGAACAGAAACCAGCAGTTTGCGTCCGTGGCCCCGAAGGCGTTTGAGCTTCAAACGGTGGAAGAAATGCATGGGTTCGTTATCCGGGGAAAAGACGGAAGCAGCGCAGGAACAATGCCGGAGCGGCCGGCCAAAAACGGCCTGCCGACCTCAATGAAGTTGTCGGCAGGTTTGAACTGTTGAATATTATTACAACTACCGGGGGTTCTTCCAGGGTTTTTTCAGCAATTGTCTTCAAACCGGTAACCGACCCCGTACACGGATTCTATGAGTTCCCGGTCGGGGGCAACGACGGCGATTTTTTTGCGCAGCTTCTTGATGTGGCTGTCGATGGTGCGGTCGCTGAC
>SLLR01000092.1 GCA_007134025.1 Desulfuromonadaceae bacterium
GTGTGAGGCAAGCCTTTGGTTTTAAAAGCATTTAAAATCACAAAGATCGCAATCAAAGCTAAAACGGCCAGACGTTGTCGATGATGCGGGTCATCCAGCCCGGCCGTTGCTTGTCGCTGATCACCCCTTTACCGGTGTAGGCGATCTTGGCGTCCAGTACATATTTGGAGTCGATGATGTTCTGCGGCGAGATGTCGTTGGGGCGCACGACGCCGGTCAGGACGATAAACTGGTCTTCGTGATTGACGGTGACGGTCTTGCCGCCTTCGATGCGCAGATTGCCGTTGGGCAGCACTTCCATGACCCGGGTCGAGAGGGTGGCCACCAGGTTTTCCTTGCGCGAGGTGCTGCCGGACCCCTGAAAACTGTTGTTGTAGCTGGTGTTGATCATGGCGCTGGGAATCAGCGCGCTGTTGATCCGGGCGAGGTCGGTCTCAAAGCCCAGGAAATTGGTGATGCCTGCCTGGTTGCTGCTGCTGCGGCCGGTGCGGGTGTTGGCTTCCTGGCTGGCGCTGGCCTGCTCGAAGATGGCCACGGTGAGAATGTCGCCGATGTTGCGGGCCTTGATGTCGCCGAACAGGCTGCCCCGGTTTTCCGTCCACAGGGAACCGCTGGTCTGGGGCGTCTCTACCGGGATGGGCAGCAGATGGTTGTCCGAAGGCAGGGCCACGGCGGGACTCCGGTTGGGGGACGCGCAGCCGGACAGCAGCAGGGTGGTGCCGAGCAGGCACAGAAGAACGTTCTTGATCATCATCATAACTCCACCATAACCGAGGAAGGGCCGGTGATCCGGCACAGGAGGTCCCTGGACGAACTCTGGTTGCGCACCCGGATCAGGTCGCCGGTGTCGCCGTTCTGCTGAGCCAGTCCCTTGGCGGTGATGAGCAGGGAGCCGGTCTGTACCGTGATGGTCACAATTTCGCCCCGGCGGATCACCGGCGGAAAGTTGACCGAGGAGCGTTCAAGGGCTTCCCCTTCTCCCAGAGTGCGCCGCAGTCGCTGGCCGAGAAGTTCTTCCGGATGGAACAGCGGCGCCCGCAGTCGGGAAACGTCCCGTTCTGCCAGTTCAATATGTTCTTCCCGCAGCACGGTGCCGCGATTCAGTTGCCCGGTGGTGACCACCACCGGTGCCCGCGCTGTGAGCGTGGCGCTGACCGCGATATTGCGCACCGCCCGCCCGTCGACCCGGTAGATGAGGTTGAAGCGGCTGCTGGCCAGCAGACCGGGGTCGGAGGGCGTCACCTGGCAGGTGAGTCGGCCCGGTGGCACCGCAAAGGCTTCGGGCAGCTCCATCTCGCGAAAGTCCAGGGAGATGCCGGGAAACTCGGAGCGCTGCTGATCGAGAAAATTTTCCAGGTGCTGCCGCATCTGTGCCGGGGTGACCAGAACCTGTTGCGGCGTCTCCGCCGCTGCGTTCCGCGGCGAACAGGCCGGGAACAGGCTCAGCGGCAGGCTCAGGCACAGCAGGATTGTCAGACGCAGGAGGCAGTTCATGGTCCCTTCCATCAGGCGAGGTTGTTGGTGATCTGCAACATTTCGTCGGCGGTTTTAATGGACTTGGAGTTGATCTCGTAGGCTCGCTGGCCGGCGATCATGTTGACCATCTCTTCCATGATGTTGACGTTGGAGCCCTCCAGGAAGCCCTGGGCCAGGATGCCGAGACCGTTCTCGCCGGGAATGTCCACCGCCGGAGCGCCGGAGGTGAGGGTTTCGGCGAGCAGGTTGTTGCCGAGAGCTTTCAGTCCGGAGGGATTGCTGAAGCGGGTCAGCTCGATGGTGCCGATCTCGGTGGGGGTATTGTCGCCGTCGAGAAAGACCTCGACAGTGCCGGATTTACTGATGGAGATCTGGGTGGCGTTCTCGGGAATCACGATCTCGGGAAACAGCGGATAGCCATCGGAAGTGACCATGCGCCCGGTGCTGTCGCGCTTGAAGGCACCGGAGCGGGTGTAGGTGGTTTCGCCGTCGGGCATGCTGACCTGAAAGAAGCCGGGCCCCTCGATAGCCAGGTCGAGATCGTTGCCGGTCTGGTGAATGTCGCCGGTGGTGAAGATTTTCTGCACCGCCGTGACCCGGGAGCCGAGTCCGACCTGAATGCCGGTGGGGACTTCCAGACCCGGGGCGGTGGCGGCGCCGGGGGCCTTGGTGGTCTGGTAAAGGATGTCCTGAAAATCGGCGCGGCTCTTCTTGAAGCCAACAGTGTTGACGTTGGCCAGGTTGTGGGCGATGACATCCATGTTGGTCTGCTGGGTATCCATGCCGGAAGCGGCGGTCCATAAGGCTCTGATCATCGTTGTCTCCTTGTAATATCTGCGTCACCCGCGGTGGACCGTGGGGGTTGCGTGAGCGTTGCGAAACAGGGGCGGAAAGTTGCCGCCCGTCAGGTGAGTCGGCCCATTTGTATCGCGTTTTCGGCCAGGCTGTCGTAGTTCTTGAGCATTTTCTGACAGGCCTCGAAAGCCCGCATGGCTTCGATCATTTTGCTCATTTCCTGGAGGGTGTTGACGTTGGAATGTTCAATGGAGCCCTGTACCAGGCGGGGGTTTTCCACCGGTCTTTCAAGGGCCGCCCTGTCTTCTTCGGCCACGGCAAACAGACCGTTGCCCCGGCGCTGCATGACCGTCGTGTCGTCAAAGCGGTAGAGGGGGATGCGACCGACCACTTCGCCGTCGACGGACAGATTGCCCGATTCGTCGATGAGCGGGTCGGCGTTGTCGAGCTGAATCGGTCCGCCGCCCTCGCCGAGAACCCTCAGGCCGACGCTGTTGACGAGAAACCCTTCGCCATCGAGCTGAAAGTTGCCCTGGCGGGTGTAGCTGACCGTTTCCGCCCCGTCTTGAACCTTGAAAAAGCCTTGGCCCTGGATGGCCAGGTTGGTGGCGACGCCGGTTCGCACCACCTGGCCCTGGGTGTGATCGATAAAGCCTTCCCGTCCCCGGGTCAGGGACAGGGCGGCGCTGCTGCCGAGGTTGCGAGCCTCGGCGAGGCGGGCTTCAAAGGCCATGTGGCCCTTTTTGAAGCCGACGGTCATGCTGTTGGCGAGATTGTCGCTGAGGGTGTTCATCTGCTGCATTCGGCTCAGGGCTCCGGAAAGGGCGCTGTATTTTCCGCTGCTCATGGGTTGTCCTCTTCAGTTGCTGGGGTCCGTGGGGGTTGACATCATCGTTCCGTGATGGCGGGCGCCCTTCCGTGAGCTGGCGAATTCGCCTTTCGCCGATTCGCTACTCTGCTTTTCGACCGGTGGCCGCGGTTTCTTTAGTCTGTCGGCTGGTTTCGTCCTTCACGGCGCGGCGGCCCGCCTGTTTGAGAGCGATGAGTTGTTGTGCCGCTTCGAGGGGAAACTGCAAGACTGCGGCAATGTTTTCGGCTCCCATGCCCTGATCGGCCAGGGCCGCGGCGAAACGATATTTTTCCGGCGGCTGCCGCCAGTCGGGTCGGCTCTGCAGACGTTGCCTGAGGCCGGCCTGCTGCAGTGACTCGGCGAAGTCCCCGTCCCCGCTGGCGGACCGGGGAGGCAGGCTCTGCGGCTGCTCAGGGTTCGGCGGCTGCGCCACCCGGCAGCGGCGCAGGGCGGTCTTCAACTGCCGCTGCCGAAAAAGGCTCCACAGCAGAGCGCCGGCCAGAAACAGGTAGCCTAGCAGAATCAGCAACAGATGAAGATCAGAGCGGGGCATGGGCGTTCACCATCAGCGCTGCAGGGGGCTGCGCTGCCGTTTCCGGTCGCGGTCCAGGTGGCTTTTGAGTTTGATCAGCGCCTGGCTGTGCAGTTGGGATACCCGGCCTTCGGATATTTCCAGCACTT
This sequence comes from Desulfuromonadaceae bacterium, assembly GCA_007134025.1. Taxonomy (GTDB): domain Bacteria; phylum Desulfobacterota; class Desulfuromonadia; order Desulfuromonadales; family Syntrophotaleaceae; genus SLLR01. The sequence goes on from SLLR01000092.1 coordinate 3,803, forward strand.
CAGCGATCTCTTTCTGGCTCAATTCCTCGTAGTAATACAGACTCACCACCAGCCGCTCTTTTTCCGAAAGGCGCTCGATGCATTCGGCCAGCTGCCGGGCCATTTCACTGTTTTCGAGCATTTCGAGGGCGCTCTTGTCGTTCTCGCTCACCAGGTTGTCCAGCAGGCTGGGACCCTGTTCCGATTCGCCGATGGTTTCGTGAAGGCTCACGCAGCCCAGGTGGCTGGTCTCGGACAACAGCTGCCGGTAGTCCTCAAGGCTCATATCCAGAGCGTCGGCGATTTCCTGTTCTTCGGGATCTCGGCCGAGGTTGCGCAGCAGTTCCGCGACGGTCTTCTGCACCTGCCCCTGTTTTTTGCGCAGAGTGCGGGAAAACCAGTCCATGCGCCGAACCTCGTCGATCACCGCGCCGCGCATGCGTTTTTCGGCGAAGGTCTTGAACAACACGCCCATGCCGGGGTCAAAGCGTCCGGCGGCATCCACCAGACCGAGCATGGCGGCGCTGGCGATATCCTCCCGGGACATGAAGGCCGGTACCTGGGTCACCATGCGGTCGGCGAGAAAACTGACCAGGTAGAGGTGGGCCTTGATGATGCAGTCCTTGGTGTCCGCGCCCTGGGGCATGTAATGCAGACCGTTTTTCATCCGATTTCCTCGGGATTCAGGGTCATGAGCCGTTTCCAGAAGAACTGCAGGGTGCCTTTGGGCTGCAGTTCCTGGGGCAGCACCAGCAGATCCTTGGCGAAGGCGGCAAAGGCGTTGCTGGTCTTGCTGTTCGGGTAGAGATTGATCATCGGCTGTTGCCGGCGGACCGATTCTCGAACCCGTTTGTCGAAGGGAATGCATCCCATGTAGTCGATAGAGATGGACAGATAGCGATTGGCCACCGTGGTGAGCTTCTGATAGACCTCCAGCCCCTCTTCGGCGCTGGCCACGGAATTGACAATCAGGGTAAAGACCTTCTGATGATAGCGGGTCGAGAGCAGCTTCATCAGCGCGTAGGCGTCGGTGATGGCGGTGGGGTCGGGAGAGGTGACCATAAGGACGTCGTGGGCGGCGACGCTGAAATAGGTGACGTTTTCCGAAATGCCGGCTTCGGTGTCGATGAGCACGATGTCGAAGTTTTCGTGCAGCTGGTCGAGTTCGTCCATGAAGCGCATCTTCTGGGTGCCATCAAGGTGAGTGAACTGCTGCACTCCGGAGCCGGCGGGGAGAATTTTGATGCCTTGGGGACCTTCCACCATGATCTCGGCCAGACTCCGCTCGCCGGAAAAAAAGTGGTTGAGATTGTAACGGGGGGTCAGGCCGAAGATTACGTCGATGTTGGCCAGGCCGAGGTCCGCGTCGATGATCAGTATTTTTTTGGCCTGCCGGGCCAGGGCGATGGCCAGGTTCGCCACCACCGCTGTTTTGCCCACGCCGCCCTTGCCGCTGGTGACGGTAAAGACCCGCGGCGGAGTGCCACGGCCGGTTTCCATGGGAGTCCGGTCGACGAGTTGTTCCTGCAGGGAGCGCAGGGTTTCCGCTTGATCCGATAATTCGTGTATCCTGCTCATAGGTCTGAGTCTCTTGTTAGGAAGTGTGGATGACAAAACCGGCTACCGCCGCCGGGTCGGCGACGGTCAGATCCTCCGGTACCCGCTGTCCGTTGGTCAGGTAGGACAAAGGCAGATTCTGCCGCAACGGCACGTTGAGGAGCGAGCCGCGCTGGCCGCATTCGTCCAGCTTGGTAAACACCAGGCTGTGCAGGGTCAGGCTGGAAAAGTGTTCCACGGTGCTCTGCAGTTCACTGTCCCGGGTGGGGGCGGCAAGCACCAGATGATTTTCGGTAGCCGACTCGGGGCCGAGGAAACTGGTCAGTTCGGCAATGCTGGGTTTGTCCCGGGGACTGCGTCCCGCGGTGTCGATGAGAATCAGGTCCTTGTCCTGGTGCCGGGCAAAAACCTCCTGCAGCTGTTCCGGCTTAAGAACCACCTCGACGGGCAGGTTCATCAGCTCTCCGTAAACCTTGAGCTGCTCGACGGCGGCGATGCGGTAGGTGTCGATGGTGACCAGGGCGATGCGCACATTGCCCTGCAGCAGCAGGTTGGCGGCGAGCTTGGCGATGGTGGTGGTTTTGCCGACGCCGGTGGGGCCGACCAGCGCGATACGCCGCTGCCGGGAACTGGACACCAGGGGGCCGGTGACCCGCACCAGGGCCTGGACCGCTTCCCGGTAAAATTGCCGCAGCTGCTCCTGATCCTGCATCTGCTGGGGGGAGAGGGTCTCCCAGGCATACTGTTCGATGGCTTCGGCGGCCACCTCGTCAATGCCGAAGCTTTTGAGGTTTTTGCGCAGCAGGGCCATCTCCTGAATGTCGTCGCCTCCGGGCTGCTGGGCGACCGCCGCCCGCATGCGGGGAGGCGGCAACGACCGGGTGACTGCCGCGGCAGGCTCCGGGTTCGGCGGCGACGCCGGGGGCTGCTGGGAAAGCTGCCGAATCAGGGACTTGAGCTCGTCGATTTCACCGCGAACGGTGCTCAGATCCTGATGGGCGACGCGCTCCTTGAGTTCGCGAAGCTCTTCTTCCAGGGGATCGACCACCTTGCGCTGCTTCCAGAGCTGCTGGTAGGTGATCTCTTCCTGCTTCTGCGATTCGTGACGGGGCGCCGCCGGTACGGGCCGGCCGGCCGGGCGCGACGGTAGCGATGACGGCTCGGGATCGTCGATGGCCGCGGTGACCTCGCAGAGGGCCTTGCGGAATACGCCCATCCCTTTACGCACGGTGCGGGTGGAGAGAATCAAAGCCTCAGGCCCGAGGGTCTCCTTGACCTTTTTCAGGGCCTCCGGCATCGTTTCCGCTTCAAAAACCTTAACCACCATGGAGAGTCACCGTTCCTGCCGAGCGCACCTTGAGGTGCGGGGCAATTTCGTTATGGGACAGAACCGCCAGGTTGCTCAGGTAGCGTTCGGTCAACCTTTTGACATGAAGTCGGATTGTTGGCGAACAGAGCAGTATCGGGGTGGTGCCGCCGCCCAGGGACTGAATAGTTGTGCTGAGCCCTTCCAGAAAGGCCTGGGCCTTGTGCGGATCGAGGGCCAGATAGCTGCCATCCTGGGTGCGATGCACGGAATCCTGGAGCAGTTCCTCCAGTTCGTGGTCCAGGGTCAGCAGTGGCAGGGTGTTGTCGTCGTCGGCGTAGCCGCCGCTGATGGAGCGGGCCATGGCCTGCCGCACCTGCTCGGTGAGCATGTCGGCATCGGTCATGCTCGGGGCCCAGTCGGCCAGGGTTTCGAGAATGCTGCGCAAATCCCGAATGGAGACCTGTTCGCGCAGCAGATTTTGCAGAACCCGCATGATCGTACCCAATGGCAAAAGGTTGGGGGTGAGCTCTTCAACCAGTTTCGGATAGCTCTTGCTGAAGTTGTTTAGCAAGTTCTGTACCTCCTGCCGGCCGATGAGCTCGTGGGCGTGACGTTTGATGATTTCGCTGATGTGAGTGGTGGCCACGGTGGTGCCGTCGACCACGGTGTAACCGGCGATCTGAGCCCGCTCTTTCTTGTCTTCGCTGATCCAGGTGGCGGGCAGGCCGAAAGCCGGTTCGGTGGTGGCGATGCCCTTGAGGGGTTCGGTGGCCAGCCCCGGATTCATGGCCAGGAAATAGCCCGGCATGATCTCGCCGCCGGCCAGGGCAATACCCTTGAGAAGGATGGAATATTCGTTGGGCTTGAGCTGCAGGTTGTCCTTGATATGGATCGGCGGCACGATAAAACCGCTGTCCAGGGCGAACTGCTTGCGGATCGAACGGATGCGCGGCAGCAACTCGCCGTCCTGGCTGGCATCCACAAGCGGGATCAGGCCGTAGCCGACCTCCAGTTCCAGCAGGTCGACGTTGAGCATCTCCTCGTAGTTTTCTTCCTTGGGCTGGAGGGAATCGGGAGTCTCCTCTGCGGCGGCCAGCAGGGCTTCGCTCTCCTGGCCTTTTTGAACCCGAAAGGCGGTGACGGCCAGGACGATGGACAGAAACATAAAGGGCAGGAAGGGCAGCCCGGGAATCAGGGCAAATCCCAGCAGCACCCCGGAGACCACCCAGATGGCGCGGGGATGGACGGTGAACTGTCCTTTGAGCTGATCGCCGAAGTCTTCGCTGCTGGCGGTCCGGGTTACCAGAATGCCGGCGGCGGTGGAGATGATCAGGGCCGGAATCTGACCGACCAGACCGTCACCGACGGTGAGAATGGTGTAGTTGGCGGCGGCGTCGGCGGCCGCCATGCCTTTCTGCAGCACGCCGATCACAAAACCGGCACCTATATTGATCAGGGTGATGATGATGCCGGCGATGGCGTCGCCCTTGACAAACTTGCTGGCCCCGTCCATGGCGCCGTGAAAACTGGCTTCGTCGGAGATCTCCCGGCGCCGCTTGCGGGCGTCCTCTTCGGAGATCAGGCCGGCGTTGAGGTCGGCGTCGATGGCCATCTGCTTGCCGGGCATGGCGTCGAGGGTGAAGCGGGCGGCGACCTCGGCGACGCGGCCGGCACCCTTGGTGATGACCATGAAGTTGATGATCACCAGAATCGTGAAAATGACAATGCCCACCACATAATTTCCGCCGACCACGAACTGGCCGAAACTCTGAATCACCGAGCCGGCGGCTCCAGGCCCCTCGTTGCCCCGCAGCAGAATGAGTCGGGTCGAGGCCACGTTGAGGGACAGGCGGAACAGGGTCGTGGCCAGCAGCACCGAGGGAAAAATGGCAAAATCCAGCGCCCTCAGGGTATAGAGGGAGATGATCATGATCAGCAGCGCCACGGTGATATTGAGGGACAGAAACACGTCGAGCAGAAAGGACGGCAGGGGGATGATCATCAGCAGCAGTATGGTGACCAGGCCAACGGCCACCATGATGTCGCTGCGCAGCAGATTGTTTTTCCAGTCCCGTTGTAACAGTTCCGCGAGCATCGGCGCGACTCCTCGGTTGGCATGACGCCCGTCGCCGGGCGCTAAAGGCGGTTTCTAGTTCTTCTTGAGGCTGTAGACGTAGGCCAGAATTTCGGCAACGGCCTTGAACATCTCTTCGGGCACCGGTTGGCCGATATCCTCTTTGTACAGCATGCGTGCGACGGGTTTGTTTTCCACCAGCGGCACCCGGTTTTCGCTGGCGATCTGACGAATCTTCAGCGCCAGATGGTCGGCCCCCTTGGCGATGATCCGGGGCGCGTCCATGGTGGCGCGATCGTAGCGCAGGGCCACGGACAGGTGGGTCGGGTTGGTAATCACCACATCGGCCTTGGGAACATCGGCCATCATCCGCTTGCGGGCCATCTGTTGTTGCAGGGAGCGGATACGGCCCTTGACGTGGGGGTCTCCTTCCGCCTCCTTGAATTCCTCTTTCTGCTCCTGCTTGGTCATCTTCATTTTCTGTTCCATCTCCCAGCGCACGAAGAGAAAATCAAACAGCCCCAGCAGGATAATGATGCCGGTGGCCTTGAACAGCAGATTGCCGGCGACCCGGCCCAGAAAACGGACCGTCTCGATGACATCCATGTGGATCAGCTGCAGGGCCCGGTCAAACTCGCTGAACAGAATGCGGTAGGCAATGGTGCCGATGATCAGCACCTTGGCGAAGGACTTGACGACCTCGACCAGCGAACGCTTGGAGACGAAGCGGGCGGCGCCGGTGATGGGGTTGAGTTTGGTGAAGTCGGGCATCAGGGGCTTGCCGGTAAACAACCAGCCGATCTGCAGATAGCTGGAGAAGAACCCGACCAGCAGCACCAGCAGCACCAGCGGTGCGAGGAGCAGGGCGACGCGCAGTGCCAGGAAATTGAACAGCACCAGTACGCCGCGCTGGGTCACGTCGTAGGAGGCGGCGCGGCTCCAGGTGCCGGCCAGGGTCGCCGACAGCCGGCCCCAGAAAGTTGGAGCGTAAAAGAACCACATCAGCAGCATACTGGACATCAGGGCGGCGGTGTGGAGTTCCTTGCTCTGGGCCACCTGACCCTTTTCGCGAAAATCACGGCGGCGCTTCTCTGTGGCCTGTTCTGTGCGTTCGCCGGCGGAATCTTCAGCCATCGGGGATCCCCTTCAACAGATCAAAAAGATGCAGAAAACGTTCGTCGAGTAGCAGGAATTCCCGTCTCAGCAGTCCGAACACCAGGGGAAATGTCAAACCGATGACCGTCAGGGCCAGTCCGATATTGACGGGAAAAGACAGCATGAAGACATTCAGCTGGGGAAAGACCCGGGCCATGATGCCCAGCACCAGGCCGGACAGTAGCAGCAGGGCCAGCACCGGGGCGCTGAAGCGGACCGCCAGGACAAACATGTTGCCCGTCAGTTGGACTACAAAGGGGATGGCGCCGCCGGCAAGGTCGATGTTGCCCGGCGGCAGCAGCCGATAGGAATGCACCATGGCCCGCAGAAACAGGTGGTGACCGTCGAAAGCGAGAAACAGCAGAATCGCGAAGACACTCTGAAACTGGGACAGCAGGGAAGTCTGGCTCTGGGTCTGGGGATCAAACACGTTGGCGGCGGCGAAGCCCATCTGGTAGCCGATGATGGTGCCGCCGAATTCCACCGCGGTAAAGATCAGCCGCCCCATGAAGCCGATGATGAAGCCGAGCAGAGCTTCCTGCACCACCAGCAGGGCCAGGCCGCCGGGGTTCGCGGAGGGCAGCGGAATGAACGCCGCCACTACCGGAAAAATCAGCAGGGCCAGCAGCAGGGTCAGCCCCGCACGCAGCTGCATGGGCGTCTGGGCGCTGCTGAACACGGGAATGCTGCCGAGCAGGGCCGCAACCCTTACGGCGCAGACCAGAAACCGCAGAACGGTATCGGTGGACAGGAGGGAAAGGTTCATCGCCGGACTCAGCCGCCCACCGTCGCGGTCAGGGTCAGCACGTTGGTGGTGAAAGCAACGAGCACCTTGATCATCCAGGGAGCGAAGATCAGCAGGGAAATGAGCACCGCGGCGATTTTCGGAATAAAGGTCATGGTCTGTTCGTTGATCTGGGTGGCGGCTTGAAAAATACTGACCAGCAGGCCGACGGTCAGCCCGGACAGCAACATCGGCGCTGCCACCATCAGAATCGTTTCGATGGCCTGGCGCCCGAGTCCGGTAACGAATTCAGCGGTCATGATGGGCCTCCTTTGGCTGGCTCAAATTCAGGGGGAGTGCGGTTAATAAAAACTCTGTACCAGGGAGGTCACGATCAGATTCCAGCCGTCAACCAGCACGAACAGCAGTAGTTTGAAGGGCAGCGAGATGATAATCGGCGGCAGCATCATCATCCCCATGGACATGAGGACCGAGGCCACCACCATGTCGATGACCAGAAAAGGGATGTAGACCATGAAGCCGATCTGAAAGGCCCGCTTGAGTTCCGACAGCATGAAGGCGGGAATCAGGGTCAGGGTCGGTACGTCGTCGGGGGTTTCCGGGTTCGGATGGCCGGCGATTTCCATGAGCAGGCCCAGCTCTTTTTCCCGGGTCTGGTTGAACATGAAGGCCCGCAGCGGTTGCACGGCTTTGTCCAGGGCCAGTTCCTGACCGATCTCCTGAGCGAGGTAGGGTTTGACCGCCTCTTCGTTGATCTGGGAGAACACCGGCGCCATGATGAAAACCGTCAGAAACAGGGCCAACCCGATAATAATCTGATTGGGCGGCATCTGCTGGGTACCCATGGCCTGGCGAACGAAGGACAGCACCACCACCAGCCGAATAAAAGCGGTGGTCATCAGCAGGATGGCTGGGGCCATGGAGAGGACCGTGAGGACCAGCAGAATCTGCAGAGCGGTGGAGGTCTGGCCGGGGTCTGTGGCCTGGCCGATACCAACGGTGAGGGTCGGCAGCGGCTGGGCCCAGGCCGCCAGGGGCAGCAGAAGCAGCAGGATGGCGGCAGCAATGGCGGTTCTCATGATACGGGCTCCCGCGAGTGCGGCTGGTTGCGCAGCGTCTCTTCAAAGGACGGTTTGGCGGCCGAGTCCAGTTCGCATAACAGGGTGATGCGCTCGTTGCTGACGCCGATAAGCAACTCGCGACCACGGACTTCCACCAGGCAGAGGCTCTTTCGGCCTCCCAGAGGTCGGGTCTCGTGAATCTGAATGCGGCTCTCCCGATGGCCCGGCAGCCAGCGCAGACCCCGCCGACTGGCAGCGTACAACAGCAACATCAGGCCCAGAACCAGCAACAGTCCGGCCAGCAGTCGGAGCCCGCCGCCGATCACGGGTGCCGAGACTTGGGCGGCATGGGCGCTCGCGGGGAGCAGAAGGGGCAGGTTCATGATCCTTATCCCAGGTTTTCGATACGTTCCGAGGGGCTGACCACGTCGGTCAGGCGGATCCCGTATTTGTCTTTCACCAGCACTGCTTCGCCACGGGCGATGAGCCGGGAATTGACGTACAGGTCCAGCGGTTCACCGGAGAGCTTCTCCAACTCAATGATGGAGCCTTCCTGCATCTGCAGCAGATCCTTGATCAGAATGCGGCTGCGACCGACTTCCACCGAGACCTGCAGCGGAATGTCGAGCAGGAAGCCCAGATCCTTGTTGTTGGCGCTCGGTTCCGGTTGCACGCCGTTTTTGGGATTCTCGTTGTTTTCCATGGGGGGTTACCTCGTCATTCGATGAGTTTGGGGTGGGTTTTTTCGGTGATTCGTTCGGTCAGACGAATCGCCTTTTTGCCTTTATGGACACCGGCCCGAGCGATAAATTTGGGCTTGTCCTCCACCAGCACACAGAGGGGGCCAAAGGGGTCGCGGCCCAGATCGATTATGTCGCCAACCTGCAGGTTGAGGATGTCCCGCACCGGCAAGGCGAGTCTCGCCAGCTGCGCGGTGATCTCGGTTTCCAGATCCGGCAGGGCTTCTTCGACCTGCTTTTTCCAGTTCTGGTCCGGCGATTTGCTCAAGGGGCCCATCTGGTCACGCATCTTCGCTCGCAAGGGTTCCAGGGTCGGCAGAGGGATCACCAGCCGCATTTCGCCGGTGGTGCTGCGTACCTTGACCGTGAAGCGGCAGACCACCACCTGAGTGTCGGGTGGGACGATATTGACCAGCCGCGGGTTGCATTCAATCTTGACCAGGGAGCTGACCAGTTTTTCCAGGGGCGCAAAGGCCTTTTCCAGGTCGAGACAGGCATCGCCGAAGGAACGCTTGAGTACCGAGCATTCGATGGTGGTCAGGGGACGGTCCGGCGGCACCGGGGTTGCGTCGGCGTTGCCGCCGAGAAGCTTTTCCACCAGGTAGAAGGACAGCAGGTCGTTGAAGATCAGCAGGCCGCCCCAGCGCAGGGGGTCGAGCTTGATGATGCCGATGGCCTCGTTGCTTTTCAGTCGTTGCAGAAAACCCTCGAATTCGTAAGCTTCGAGGGATTCCCGGCGAATCGTGGTCGAGAGCTGCAGGCAATTGGTCATGGAATTGCCATAGTTGCGGGCGAAGTTGTCGAGAATAATATCAAAGTTGTCGAACTTGCACTTGCGGGCGCTGTGGCTGAAGATCAGGTCGAGCTGTTTGGCCCGAATCGATCCGCCCGAACCGCCGGTGATGCCGTCCACGGCGATGTCTCCGGCACGGACCGCTTTCAGCAGTTCAGCAATTTCATCTTTGGAAAGAATACGTTCCACGTCACTCCCCTACTGAACGACAAATTCGGTGAAGTAAATTTTTTCCACTTGGCCGTTTGCCAGGATCTTGTTAAGCCGCTCGCGCAGTTCGCTGCGCAGCTGCAGTTTGCCGTGCAGATCGGCCAGTTCACCGAAGGTTTTGTTGCCAACCAGCAGCAGGATGGCGTCCTGGATCTGGGGCATGCGCAGGCGGGTTTCGTCCACTGCGGCGGGGCTGTTCATTTCCAGGGTGATGGCGGCCTTGAGATACCGGGTGCCGTTGTCGTCGAGAATATTGATGATGAACGGTTCGATATCCACCATCGGTCCGACCGTCGCGGACGGCTGCTGATTTCGGGCGGTTGGCGGTGGATCGGCGGCTGCCGGTTCGGCTCCGCCCCGCAGCAGCAAGAAAGCTGCCGTGCCGCCTCCCAGCAACAACACCGCTGCGGCAATTAGAATGATCAGCATTTTTGCGGAAGATTTTTTTCCGGTACCGCCTTCGGCGGCAAGTTCCTTGTCGGCCATGATGGATAGCGCTCCTGTCTAGAATGGCATCTGCTGGTTGGCGTCGATGAGATAGGGAAGTTGTTCCCGATAGTGGCCCAGGCTTTCCAGTACGAATTCGACCCGCCGGTTCATGGCCCGCTGCGCCTCGCTGTCGTTGGGCACCACGGGTCGCTGTTCGCCGTAACCGACGGCGGACAGGCGCTCCAGAGGCATGAGGTTTTCGTTGGCAAAGAATTTCAGGGTACTCACCGCCCGCTGCACGGAAAAGTCCCAGTTGCTGTACTGGGGATGGCTCGAAGGGATATCGTCCGTATGGCCTTCAATCCGCACATTCAGGGGCATGGGCCTGACCAGGTCGGCGATCTTGCGCAGAATCGGATAGGCCTCCGGCCTCACCGTCGTGGCTCCCGAGTCGAACAGGATCGACTCCTTGACCCGCAGAACCACCGCGCCCCGGTCCTTTACCAACTCGATGTCCCGGTCGATGCGCAGGCGGGTCAGGGCGGAATTGATTCGCTGATACAGGCGGCTCACATAATCGTCATCGATGGGCGCAAAGGAGATCACCGTCGGCCGCGCGATCTCGGTTTTTTGAATGATGCCGCTGCGTCCGAAGGCGCCTCTCAGGGAGCCTGCGGCGTCTTGAAATTTTATCTGGTCCATATTGGCCATGGACAGCATCAGCACAAAGAAGGTCAGCAGCAGGGTCACCAGGTCGCTGTAGGTAACGAGCCAGGCCGGGGCGCCGCCGGAACCTTGTTCCTGACGTTTCTTGCGGGCCATGGCAATCAGCCTTTCTTGGTGAAGTTGGACTGACGCTCTTTGGGTGCGACAAAGGCGTGCAGTTTCTGTTCGATGATCCGCGGGTTTTCTCCCTGCAGAATGGACTTCATGCCTTCGGCGACCAGGGTTTTGTCGAGAACTTCTCTGGCAGAACGGTTTTTCAGCTTGCCTGCCAGGGGCATGCACAGGGTGTTGGCGATGACCGCACCGTAAAAGGTGGTAAGCAAAGCGACGGCCATGGCCGGCCCGATGGTGGAGGGATCGTTCATGGTTTGCAGCATCTGCACCAGACCGATGAGGGTACCGATCATGCCCATGGCCGGAGCGTAGGCGCCCACCGAAAGCAGGATGTTGGCGCCCTTGCCGTGGCGTTCCTCGATATATTCGATTTCCTTGTCGAGCATATTCTTGAGATTTTCCGGTTCCTGACCGTCAACGGCCATCTGCAGTCCCTTGATGAAGAACGGGTCGTCCACCTCGCCGATCATCGATTGCAGGGACAGAACTCCTTCCTTGCGGGCTTTGCCGGCGAACCGGATCAGCTGCTCGATGCGCCCCGAAGAGGAGGTTGTCTGGTTGCGGAAAGCTTTTTTAATTACCGATAAGGTGCCCATCACATCCGCAAAAGGGTAGTTGACAAAGGTGGCGCCGATGGTGCCGCCGATGACAATGATCATCGACGGAACATTGACGAACAGCATGATGCTGCCTCCCTGAAGGATGGCCAGCACCATGAGACCGAAGGCGGCGAGAATGCCGAGAATGGTTGAGAGATCCATAAATTGGACACCTTTTGCAGAACGAAGCGAATGCCGGTTTGACAACATCGAAGATTATGCAGACAGCTAATGGCAAGGACTGTGCCATCGGCTCGGGGAATTTTCCAAGGTTTTGCGTAAGGGGGAAAAAAGATGGAAATTCAGACCCTTGATGGGGTTTGAGGCGGAGAATTGACGTTTGTCAAACAACAAAACCGCCCCTGAAGCCAGGGGCGGTCCGCAAGCAGGTCAGATTCTTGACAGCCTGTCAGCGCTTGAGGTTGATCAGCTCGCCGAGCATTTCATCGGTGGTGGTGATGACCCGGGAATTGGCCTGAAAGCCGCGCTGGGTGGTAATCATCTTGACGAATTCCGCGGCCAGGTCGACGGTGGACTGTTCCAGGGCGTTGGTGAACAGGTTACCCAGTTCCGGGCCGGGGACTCCGATCCGGGGCGGTCCGGCGGCATCGGTGGCGGAAAACAGGTTCTGGCCCTGCTTGACCAGGCCGTTGAAGTTGGCAAACTTGGCCAGTACGATCTGGGAGACCCTGATGCGTTCGCCGTTGGAGTAGTTGGCGGTGACGGTGCCGGTCTCGTCGATGCTGATTTTCATCAGACTGCCGGGGCCGTAGCCGTCCTGGTCCTGGGAGAGCACCTGGGAGTCGTTGGCGTACTGGGTGGTGTTGAGGGTGAAGACAATGTCCTGCGTCGCGGTGCCGTTGCCCCAGTCGAGACCGCTGATGGTGGTGGTGCCGGTGCCGCCGGACTGCTCGCCGTTGGTGTCGTAGTTCAGCACCTCTGTGGCCACCACGGCGTTATTTTCGTCCACCACGTTGTATTGCCAGGTGTGGGCGGCGGGGGCAACGGCGGGTACCCGGCTGAAATAGGTGGTCAGCAGATGGGTGTTGCCCAGGGAGTCGTAGACAGTGGTGGAGGAGGCGTAGTTGTAGGTGGTCGGATCGTCGATGTCAAAGGGCCCGGAGACCTCGGCGGAGTTGGCGTCCAGGTTGGTGGTCAGGGCCATGTTGGCGGTCATGTTGGCGGGAATCGCACTGTTGATGTTGACCCGCACGTCGCTGGCGTCGCCGGCGCTGAGTTCGCCGCTGGCATTAAAACTCCTGCCCTGCACACGAAAGCCCTCGGGGTTGACCAGGTAACCGTCACCGTCGAAGCGGAACGCGCCCGCCCGGGTGTAGTATTGGGTGGTGTTGCCCGGTTCCCGCACCACGAACATGCCTTCGCCCTCAATAGCCAGGTCGGTATTGGAAGTGGTGCTTTCAAAAGTTCCCTGGGCAAAGATGTTGTCGACGGTGGACAGGCCGGTGCCGCGGCCCACCTGGGAATTGCCGCCGGAGCCGGCGATGTTGGCGGAGAGCAGGTCGGAGAAAACCGTACGGCTGGACTTGAAGCCGATGGTATTGGTGTTGGCGATATTGTTACCGATAACGGACATGGCATTGCCGTTGGTGTTGAGTCCGCTGATGCCGCTGTAGAGTGAGCTGGAAATGGACATGTTATCCTCCAAGAATGGGACCACGTCTGTCGGTCGGTGGTCCGCGAACCTCCTGTCAAAGGACCGGTTCGGTTAGGCGATGATGGCGCTGTCGATGTGAGTGAATACGTTGTTCTTGAGACTTTGCTTGTCCACCACGGTGATCACCTGATTGTTTTTAATGCTGACGATCATGGCGTTGTCGTTGAGCATGACCAGCGAGTCCCGTCCCCCCTTGGCCCGGATCTGATCGACGGCCTGGTTGAGCCGGGTCAGATCGGCGGGGGACAGATGGATGTTGCGCTGTGTCAGGCGCTGCCGCGCGTGACGGGAAAAGGCGATTTTGCCGCTCTGCAGTTCCTTGCGAAAGACCTCCTCGAATGAGGATTGCGCCGGTTTTTGTGTTCCTGCCCTTGCAGCTCCGGTTTTGGCCGAAGGGGGAACCAGCGGTTGCGGAATGAGAGTGATGTTATCGCTCATGTTCAGAGTTCCCGAATACTCTTGACGCTGCTCAGGGCGTAATTGCCGCAACCGGTGACGAGGATACTCTTGCCACCGTCAAGATCAACCCCGGTAACCACGCTTTTAAGCAATGGCTGGTTGGGAATGCCTTCTTCCCTGGAATCGAGAGCCAGCACCGACAGTTTGTAGTTGCCTTTGGGCACCGGCAGTCCGTTGCGGTCGGTCCCGTCCCAGCTTATGAAGTGGGTTCCGGCTGACAGTTCGGTGGGTTTGATGACCGCGACGCTGTTGCCCCGGCTGTCCTGAACGTGCAGCTCCACCCGGTCGGCCCGGGCATCCAGGGAATAGCCCAGGGTGACGGCGCTGTCGCCGAGTTGGAAATCGCCCCGGTCGACGATGACCTCCCGGCCGATGAGACCCAGAGCCGAGAGCTGTTGCTGACCCTGCGCGGCGGCGGCCATGTTTTCAATGTTCTGGTTGACGGTCATCAACTGTTCCAGAGAGCTGTATTGGGCCAACTGTGCGGTAAACTCCGTCGGGTCGGAAGGGTTGAGAGGATCCTGGTTCTGCAGCTGTGCGACCAGCAGAATCAGAAAGTCCTCCTTGCCCAGGCTGCTGTTGCCGGTGGCGTTCAGAGGTTGCAGGCCACCGGAGGAGTTGCTGATGCTGTTGATGGTTGACATGGGAGAAACGCACCTCCGTGGTTAGATTCGCAGGCTCAGGCCTTCCGTCGGCAGCGCCTGACGGGAAGCTGTGGCCGCCAGCGGCAGACCGTTGTTGAGATCGACAGGGGTTTCGCCGAAAATCCGACGGAACCCGGGGCTCTGATGACGGTCGGCAAAGGATTCCTTGCCGGGATTTCGGCCGGAATCGACCTCTACTTGAATGTCCTCGAGTTTAAGCCCCTGTTTTTCGAGGGCTTCGTGGAGCTTGGGCAAGTGTTTTTCCAGGATCTCCTGGACCTGCGGATTCTGAGTCAGCAGCTGAGCCCGCAGTTGGTCTTTCTCCAGGGTCAGGGACAGTTTGACCTCTCCCAGTTCCTCGGGATTCAACTTGATGACGATACGGCTCCGGTCGCCGGAACGTTCAAGGGACAAACGTTCCAGAACCTGTTCAACCACCTGGTTTTCCGTCACCGGCCCGCCGTCGGCTGTGAAGATGGCATTCGGGGCGAAGACGGAGGCTGACGGGGGTTTATCCGCCGCCGGGCTGTTGATGGGGTTGTGCTGATTGTTTTCCAGCAGGGCATCAAAGGACGTCTGGCCGGAACCGACGCCGGATTCCCGAGATCCGTTCCGGTTCGATGATGTCAGGCTGTTGTTCGGTTGCTCCGAAAGGACCGCGTCAAAGGCGTTTTGCTGCTCAAGACCGGCGGCGGCCGGGTTGCTGGCTGGCTTGGCGGCGTTGATGGCGACGGAATCTTCGCGCAGGGATTCTCCGTTCCAACGCGGCCGGCCTTCCGTGGTCGGCAGCCGGTTACTGCGAATCATTCCGCCGAGGGTGCTTTCGGTCAGTCCGGCCGGATCGCGGATCTCGCTGCGGAAGGAAGGAGCCGGTTGCGATTCCTGAAGGGGCTTTTGGTGTCGACTTGTGACGCCTGATTCTTCCCTGCGGGCCGGGCTGTTTTCGACGGTTTGTTGAAGGTGGGTCTGCGAATCTCCCGTTGCGACGGGGTTTTCAGCCTCTTTGCCCTGCGCTTCGAAGGAGAGGCTTTCTGCTTGCGATGGTGCAAGGGGTGCGATGGCTTGCTTGCCGGCCGAGGGACTGGAAACGGAAAGATCGGTCCCTTCGGGATTGATGGTCGCTTCACTGGTCGGCGGGAGTCGAAGCGGTTCCGGGTGCTGGACCGCAAGCCCCGCGGCAGCCAGCTCAAGAGGGTCAGGCTGTTGTTCCGTCAAAGAGGCTTCGTCGGACTTTGGTTGGATTTTTTCTGAGGAATCGGTCGCGGTGTACGATGCTTCGTTATGCCCGGTCAGGCAAGTCTGCTCGAGAACCCCGGTGAAGGACAGATCCGACGGCTTGTCGGCCTTGCTGTGCTGTGAAGTCTGGGGTTCGACTTTGGGTTGTGCCATTGGGATGGCTATCATTTCCAAGCAATTCACCTCCTTTCCCTGGGAAATCAAGCAGTGATCTGAGCAAAGCGCGTCGCCGGAAAGACAAAGAATGGCGGCCGTACTTTGTCAAAAGTTTGTCAGCGGTGATTCAATCTGGCGTAGGACTGACTCAGGGTGGCAGCGATATCAGGGTCCATGCTGTCGAGAATCCTTCCGGCCCGTTTGCTGTTCATTCCTTCGATGATGGAAACCGCCAGTTCTTTTTCCAGGGACATCAACAGCCTGGCGGCGCGTAGCGGATCCATCCGTTCATAGATCTTGCTCAGTTCCACCGCCTTTTCGTTCTCGATGCGGCGTTTTTCCTGGAGCAGTTCGGTGAGTGCGCTGCGCTGCATTTCCAATTCGTCTAACTTCTTATCGACTTCGCGGCTCAGAGTCTTTAGTTCCATTTCCCGCATCTGCAGCATTTCTTCTTTTTGCTGCAGGCGGGAAACTTCCTGCTGAATTGCGGACTGGATACGACGCTCTTCTACTGAGGAGGCCCCTTGCTCGGGCATCAACCGGGGCTGGGCCTTGAGCGGTGAGGATGGGAGGAGGGCCAGTAGCAGAACGCCGACTAGCGTGCAGGTAACAAAAGATCGGCTCATGGGGAATATTTTCCGAGTCGCAGGGCCAATTCGTCGAGAGTCGCCGACTCACGCCGCCGGTTCAGCACCTGGTTCTCGGCCTCCTTTTTTTCTTTAAGGTTTTCGAGCAGTTTTTTTTCCCGGGTGGTGGCGGCAAGCAGTTCCCTGTTGTCGGAAACCTCGCGGCGATGGCGCACGGCCTGCTCCAGTAGCGCCTTGAGGTTTTTGCGTTGCCGATTGATACTGCCATTGAACAGAAGCAGTTCCTGGGCGGTGATGCCCGAACGCTGAAGGCTGCCGAGCTCCTGCCGGGTTTTTTCCAGTTCGGCCCGGGCCGCAGCGAGCTGCTTCTGCAGCTCGGTTTCCCGCCGCAGCGAATCGGCCAGCTTCTGCTGAGCCAGATTTTCAAGCCTCTGTCGGTGATTGAGCACGTTCTGCAGTTTGAAGCTTTCGGCCATAAAGTGTTTCCGTGAACGGGCAACAGGGACCAGGAGCGGGCAGCGTCATTCCGGATCGGCGCCGGAGCGGGTTTCGAGCTGGCGAAAAGCGGCCGGTTGCTCAGGGAAACAGGGCGCTGAGCTGGTCAAGGGTCGTGGTGAAATCGAAGGCTTCGTTGATTCCCTGCTTCAGAAAGCCTTTGACTTCGTCGATTTTGCTGATCGCGTAGTCGATGGACGGGTTGCTCCCTTCGCTGTAGGCCCCGATGTTGATCAGGTCTTCCGCTTCCTGGTAGGTGGCCAGGATTTCCCGCACCTTGCCGCTGCACTGATAGTGTTCGCCGGAGACGATATCGCGCATTACCCGACTGGCGCTGGTGAGGATGTCGATACAGGGATAGTGGTTGGCTTCCGCCAGTTTTCGCGACAGGATGATGTGGCCGTCAAGGATCGAACGCACCGCGTCGGCCACCGGTTCGTTCATGTCGTCGCCTTCGACCAGAACGGTGTAGAGTCCGGTGATGCTGCCGGCCCCCTTGAAGGTGCCGGCCCGCTCCAGCAACTTGGGCAGGGTGGCGAAAACCGACGGTGTGTAGCCCTTGGTGGTGGGCGGCTCTCCCACCGCCAGACCGACTTCGCGCATGGCCATGGCAAAGCGGGTGACCGAATCCATCATCAGCAGCACGTTTTTGCCCCGCCTGCAGAAGTATTCGGCGATGGTGGTGGCGACGAAGGCACCCCGCATGCGCAGCAGCGGCGACTGGTCGGAGGTGGCCACCACCAGCACCGAGCGGGCCAGACCCTCCGGGCCCAGATCCCTTTCGATGAACTCCCGTACTTCACGGCCCCGCTCGCCGATCAGGGCGATGACATTGATGTCGGCACGGGTGTTTTTGGCGATCATCCCGAGCAGCACGCTTTTACCGACCCCGGAACCGGCCATAATGCCCATGCGCTGCCCTTCGCCGCAAGTCAACAGACTGTTGATGGCACGAATTCCCAGATCCAGGGGCTGGCCGATATTCTTGCGGGCCATGGGGCCGACGGGCAGGGCGTAGAGGGGCATTTCCGTTTGCGGGGCGGCCTGCGGGCCGGTGTCAATGATCTGACCCATGGCGTCGATCACCCGGCCCAGCAGTTCGGGGCCCACGGCCAGGGAGGCACTGTCCCGAAGGACTCGAATGAGACTGCCGGGCCCCAGACCGCGAAGCTCTCCCAGGGGCATGAGCAGGGCCCGTCCGTCGCGAAAGCCGACCACCTCGGCAGGCACCGGTTCGCTGCCGTTGAGGGGGACCAGTTCGCACAGGGTGCCGACTGTGGAAGACGGGCAATACCCTTCCACCACCAGACCGACGATCTTGGTGATCTTGCCGCTCACCTGCAGGGTGTTGGTGTTGGCGACGCATTCCAGCAGTTTGTCCATCAGTTTTGCTCCACGGTGCTCAGCAGGGTGCGGCGGATCTCTTCCAGCTGACCGTCGACGGTGGCGTCCACCATGCCGAGTTCCGATTCCAGCAGACAGCCGCCCCGGACGATCTGCGGATCCCCTTCCACGGTGATGTTTTCCAGGCCGTTGATGCTGGTGACAAACAGCGGTTTCTGCTCCGTCACCAGGGCCAGATCGTCGGGATGCACCTTGATGTGGTAATGGTCGCAGCGCACGGCGGCGCGCAGGGCTTTTTCGATGGTCGTCAACACCAGTTCGCGGTTGAGGCTGACTTCGCAGTGAATCACCTGCCGGGCGATGGACAAGACCAGCCGCAGCATGTCCTGGGCGCTGTTCTGCAGCAGGGTGGATCGCAGCCGGCCGATTTCTTCAATGCCCCTGGCAAACAGTTCCAGGGAGTTTTCAAACTGCAGGCGAATCTCCTGCTGACCCTCTTCTTTGCCCTGCAGGTAGGCCTCTTCGATCTGCTTGCCGGTATTCGGCGGGAGGGAATGCGTCTCTGTCAGCGGCGTTCCCTGAACCGAAGGCGGTTGCGACGCTTCGCAGAAGCTCTCCTCGTCGATCAACAGTCCTTCATCGATCACTTCCCCGTCCGCGCCGAACTCTTGAAAGCGGATCCGTTTAAGTGTCTGGGATTTTTCGGAGCGAAAAACCCTAGACGAGTGCATCGGTGCCTCCCCGTCCGGGAATGACGATCTTTTCTTCCTCTTCGAGGCGCAGAATGATTTTGACGATGGTCTGTTGCATGGTCTCTACCTCCGAGAGTTTGACCGGGCCCATGGCTTCGAGGTCGTCCTGAATCATTTCCGCGGCGCGGGCCGAAATGTTCTGGAAAATGGTCTCTTTAAGATTATCCGACGCGGACTTGAGGGCCAGCGTCAGCTGATCGTTGTTGATTTCCCGCAGTACGGTCTGCAGAGTCCGGCCGTCAAGCAGAACCAGATCTTCAAAGGTGAACATGTTGTTGCGGATTTCTTCGGCCATGTCGGGGTCGGTCTTGCCGATGCCTTCGAGGATGCACTTGTCGGCCCCCGGACCCATGTTGTTGATAATGTCGACGACCCGGCTGACGCCGCCCAGCTGATGCTGCTTGTCCTGACGGGCGACAATACCGATTTCCTTGCGCAGAGCTTCTTCGATCTGGCCGACGATCTCGGGAGAGACCTTTTCGGTGCGGGCGATGCGGTACATGATATCGGCCCGAACCGATTCGTTCATGCAGTTGAGAATCTTGGCCGCATGTTCGATCTTCTGGGTGGAAAGCACCAGGGCGACGGTCTGGGGATGCTCGTTTTCCAGCAGGCTCGCCACCATGTGAGGCTGCATGATGGCGATGGTTTCCAAAGGCCGTGCCTCTTCTTCCCAGGCCACGTCCTCAAGCAGCTTTTCCGCCCTTTTCTGGTCGGTGCTGCCGGCGATCACTTTTTTGACAAAATCGTTGCCGCGCACGAAGATTCCCGCGTGGGTCTTCTGAATGCGGTGAAATTCTGCGACAATCTCCCGGGAGAGTTGTGCCGGAATATGCTCGATATTCACCATGCAGCGGGTGATTTCCCGCACCTCAGCATCGGTCAGGGATTCAAAGACCCCGGAGGTGGTCTCTTCGCCCATGCATAACAGCAAAATGGCGGCTTTCTCCGCGCCGGTCAGTTTATTGGCTTCCATGGCCACCGAACGCTCCTTCACCCTTCTTTAAGCCAGGTCTTGATGACCTGTGCCGACAGGTTTTCCGATTTCATCATTTCTTCCCGCAGTTTCAGCGTATCGGCATGGGGGCCTTCCAACTGCAGAGGTCGGCCGGAAAGCTCCGATTCCAGTTGTTCCACGGTTTTATAGTGCTCGATCATTTTACCTTCGCTGCGCAGCGTCTTGATCATCGGCCGCAGCAGCAGCAGGTAGAAAAACAGGGCGGCAACACTCAGCAGACCGTAGCGGATAAGGGGCATGTAGCGGTAGATCTCAAAACCGGTGGTGGCTTCAGGGCCGCTTATACCGTAAAAGTCGTTCTCAAAAGGCCGGGAAATCACCGTGATCTGATCCCCCCGCTGGTTGCTCAGGCCCAGGGCGCTGCGCACCATCTGCTCGATGGAAGCCAGTTCTTCGGCGGAGCGAGGCTCAAAGGTCGACGGTCCCGGCTCCTCGCCGGCCAACTGCCGGTCGGCTACCAGGACCGCAACGGAGAGGGATTGAATGGAGCCGACCGGTTCGATAACCTTGCTTACCGTCTTGCTGACTTCGTAATTGGTGGTCTCTTCGGTACGGTCGGATGAGTTGACGCCGGCAGTGCCCCGGTCTTCGTTGAGATTGGATTCAACTCCCGGCACGCCGCCATTGACGCTGTTGGCGCTCCGCTCGGTGGTGGCCTGCTCGCTGCGAACGGCGGAACGGGCCGGGTCGTAGGCTTCCTCCAGGTGTTCCCGTTGGGAAAAGTCCAGAGTGGCGGTAATCTGGACCAGGGAATTGCCGACTCCCAGGGCCCGGTCGAGAAGGGACTGAGCGCGGTTCTCCAGGCGGGCTTCGAGGATCTGCTGGTAGCGCTGCATGCCCGGACTCAGAGGGCTGTCCATGTCGTTGTGAGGAGTTCGGGAAAGAACCCGGCCGTTGGCATCGATGACAGAGATCTGGCCGGCATCAAGGCCCTCGACGCTGCCCGCCACCAGATTGACAATTCCCTGAATCTGACCTTCGTTGAGCTGACCGCCCGGTATCAGCTTGACAATGACCGAGGCGGTGGTTTTTTCCTGCTGTTCCCGAAACAGCCGTCTTTCAGCCAGAGCCAAATGGATACGCGCCGTCTCCACCGGCTCAAGGGAGGCAATGGTGCGGGCCAACTCGCCCTGCAGAGCTCGCTGATAATTAATCTTTTGGGCAAAGTCGGTCATGCCGAAGCTTTGTTTGTCGAAGATCTCGAAGCCGACGCCGCCGCCCTGGGGCAGGCCGCTGCCGGCCAGCTCGAGCCGGGTCTCATAGACCCGGTTGGACGGAATGTGAATGGCTGTGCCGCCGCTTTTGAGGCGATAGGGGACCTTTTGTTCCTTGAGGCGGGTGACGACCGCCGCCGCGTCCCGGGCATCGAGGTTGCCGAACAGCAGTTGATAGTCGACGCGGCGCGCCTGGATCAGCAGCAGGGTGAAAAAAAGCAGGCTGACGGCGGCGACGACGCCAAGGCTGATCTGGCGGGAGCGGGGCCAGTTCTTGATTACTTGAAGCAAATTGGGTTTGGTATCTTCCGCCATGGGGTTCACCTCCGGTGGGGACGCAGCTACAGGGACTCATGCCAGAGAATCGACTATTTGTGCAAAAACCCGCTAGACCTGCATGCGCATGATTTCCTGGTAGGCCTCAACCGCCTTATTGCGCAACTGGACAAAAAGCCGCATGGAGATATCGGCCTTTTCCAAGGCGATCATCGTCTCATGGAGGCTGCCCGACTGGCCGCTGTGAAGTTTTTCCACGGCCTGGTCGGCCACCAGTTGGGTTTCATTGACACTTTGCATGGCCTGCTTGAGTTGCTCGCCAAAACCGCTTGGCGAAGCGGCGGTTTTATGCGTCGCGGTAGGGGCGGGGAGGTTGGGATTCAGGCCGTTGATGGAAATTGTCATGGGGATCACCTGCCGATTTCGAGGGCTTTAAGGGCCATGCGCTTGCTGGCCTGGATGGCCGAGGCGTTGGCTTCATAACTGCGGGTGGCGTTCATCATGTCGACCATCTCTTCCATGGTGTTGACGTTGGGCAGTTGGACCATGCCGTTCTCGTCGGCGTCGGGGTGGCCCGGCTGGTGAAGGGTTTGCAGGGGGGCCTGACTGACCTGGATTCGTGACACCTTGACCCCCTGGATGCCCTGCTGCTGGGCCCGGTTCAAATGTCGGGCGAAGTTTTCGTTGCTGCTCTGGAACACCACCTGCCGTTTGCGATAAGGGCCACCATCGGAGGTTCGGGTGGTGTTGGCGTTGGCCAGGTTTGAGCTGATGACGTTGAGCCGGGTGCGTTGGGCGCTCAAGGCCGAAGAGCTGATCTGCATGGAACTAAAAATATCCATCTTGGGGTCTCCTTAACGGTCGCTCTGAATAACGTATTTGAGCAGTCCGAGTTTTTTGTTGAGCATCTGGGTTGCGGCTTCGTAGAAAATCTGGTTTTCGGCCTGGAGAACCATTTCCCGATCCAGGTCGACACCGTTTTGATCGCCGAGGCCGCTGTTGACAGCCTGGCGCTGTATGCGCCCCTCGACGCTTTGTACGCCGCTCGCGCCAACCGAAAAATGTCTTTGGTGGCGGGCTGTGGTGGCCAGGGTTGATTGGCCCAGGGCCTGCTGCAGGTCTTTTTCAAAACTCAGCCGGCTGGGGGCGTAGCCGGGAGTATCGATATTGGCAAGGTTGGAGGAGATGACCTGCTGGTTGCGATGCCGCAGATCCATGACCTTGCTCAGTACCCCGACGGTACGGTCAAAAATGCCTCCAAGTGACATGATGAGTCTCCTTTATGCCGGATTTATGCCGATCCATAGCGGTTAATAGATTTGCCGGGCCATCTGATCCCGGGCCAGCCGCCGCCACAGGCTGTCTTCGCCTTTTTCGGCAAGATCCTGAAAAAGCTTAAGGGCCCGGCTGCGCGCGCCTCGGGCCAGCAGCAGTTGGCCGCAGCGATAGGCGGCCTGATCCCTGAAGGTGCCATCGTCCAGCAGGACTTCGTACAGTGGCAGAGCCTGTTGCCCGCGACCGAGACGCCGCAAGGCTTCCGCCTTCAGCAGCAGCCCGGCGGGGGGAATGGCCTCGCCCCGGCTTCCCAGCCGGTTGGCGTATGCGACCACCTGTTCGTAGGCGCCGCGCTGCCAATGGATCTGAGCGCCGAGCAGGTCGATCTGGGTGCTGTGAGGCGCGCTCTCTTGTTGCAACAGATCCGCCGCGTCGTCAAGGCGTTCGAGGCGCTGCAGGGAAGTCAGTTGCAGCAGAAACAGTTCCTGGCGGTCCTTGCCGTCGGGATACTTTTCAAGATAGTACCGAGCGTAGCGTTCGCTCAGGGCGAACTCGTCCCGGTCGAAGTAGAGGCAGGCCAGCGGCAGATAAAAGGTTTTCGCCTCCTCTTCGCAGCGTGCATTGTCGAGCAGGAAGAGGTACACCCGGCAGCCGCGCTCAAACAGACCGAGGCGGGTGAAGGCTTTGGCCAGTTGCGGCAGAAATGGCCACTGTCCGTCGCCCTGAATGAGCAGATCCCGGTAACGTTCGAGCAGAACCACGGCCTGCAGATCTTCACCCCGGCCGATCAGCGCTTCAATTTCGGGCTGCAGGATCTCCACCATCAGGCTTTCCGCTTCCCTTCGCAGGGTGCTGCTGGCATGGATTCGGCGAAACTGGCCAAGACTGTCGATGGCACGAAGATGTTCGCCCCGCAGATAACGGGTGATGGCTTCTTTAAAAAAAACCTCTTCTCGCAGGTGACGATCTTCGGTGAGGGCGAGTATCAGCGGATAGTCGCGCAAACCCTGCAGCAGATGTCGTTCTTCTCGGGTGGTGATGAAATGATCCAGGGTCGTCAACCAGGCCCGCAGAGCTCCGCGGGTGCCATTTAAATCGACGATCAGCTGCCGAAACTGCAACAGGGCATTTTGCCGGTTGCCGCCCAGGTAGGTGGCCAGGCCTCGCAGATACAGGGCTTCGCTGCGAGCGTCGGTATCCATCCGCCGTTCCGACAGTTGCTGGTACAGCAGCTGCGCCGACTCGAAGTGACCGGTTTCCAGAAAAGCCCGGGCGGCGAGTTGACTGGAAAAAAGGTCCCGGTCGGGCAACGTCCCGTTTGTCAGAAGTGTCCTGTAGTGGTCCAGGGCCTGTTCCGGCTGACCGGCGAGAACCCGGGCATCGGCCAGGCGCCGCAGGCGGAAATGTTGCAGTCCCTCCGGCCAGCGGGACGGTTCACGCTGCAGTTGATCCAGGGCCAGTTCGCCGTCTCCATTGGACAGGGCGACCTCGACCCATAGCAGGTCGAAGGGTACCCGGTAGGGGTCTTCGCCAAGTAGTTTCTCCAGATTGCCACGTCGGGCCAGGGCTCCGAACGGGTCGCCGTTCATGACCAGCGCCAGGCTGTTGAGGTAACCGGCGCGTTGTCGCAGGGCCGTAGAGAGATCCTGTTCGGGCAGGGTGTCGAGCAGGGCTTGACCGCCAGGGCCATCTCCCTTGCGCAGCAGAGCCTCGGCATGCAGAATTTGGCCGGCGGCGTGCCACGGGGCATCCAGGTTCTCCGGGGCATGAGCCCGGAGTCCCTGCAGGGCTTCTGCAGGCTGTTGCGCTTCGAGGCTTTGCAGGATCGGTTCCCAGGATTCGGGCAACTCCTCAAGGCCATGGCGCGGCAGGGTCGGAAGACTGAAATCCAGTGCCAACTGCATATACAGAGGAGTACGGTAGTCCAGAAAAAACTCGTGCCAACGTCCCGTGTAATCCGAGCGCAGCCGCGGCAGGGTGGTGCCCGTTCCAGGCTGCCGGGTCGGCATTCCGCTGATGCGGAAGGCGATGGACGGGCGGCTCTGATCCCCCTCCTGCCAGAAAAGCTCCAGCGCCAGGGAAGCGTTGGCCGGATGGGCTGTCGCGGTGATGTTGGCGGGGACCTGGCGCAGCAGCAGCGACACCATCAGTTCACTTTGCGTTTCACCAAGCAGCACCCTGACGATTTTGTCGTCTTCGGCCAGAGGTCTCAGGTTGGGTACCGTTTCGGTTTTTTTAAAGAACAGATCGATCCGTTGACCGGAAGGCTCAAGCCGGTACTCGGGAAGGGTTGAAAAGCTAAAGACAACATGACTGCTGACCAGACTGTCCTGTTTGTTCATCCGTTGCAGTCGGGGGGCCGGCCCTGCCAAGGCATGCAGAGCGGTGCCATGCAGTAGAAGGCAGGTCAGGAAAATAGGAAGCATTGAACGGATCGCCATGGAATTCTCGAGCCAGAGAAAAAAGATGCGGCCTGTGGATTTATGAATGCTGCCGTCCGGTTTTGCCAGTAGCGTGCCAAGCTGTTTTCAGGACCGAAGGGCGGCAGTCGCTGCGGACTTCATAATTGTCGGGAAGGTGACGACAATGGTTTATATAAATCTGTAAATTGTTGAATTATATAAAGAAAATTTTATCAGAGGAGATCGCAACAAAGAATTTGCGATCAGCAAGGCGCTTTTTTGCCGCGTCGTTCCCAA
>SLLR01000035.1 GCA_007134025.1 Desulfuromonadaceae bacterium
GCCGAACCTGCAGCGGCAGGTCGAAAAACGCCTGCAGGGACGCGCTCTCGGGATGCTGTTCCTGCCAGCGACGGAAAAGGGGATCGCGAGCGGTCCGCAGAGCGGCGACACCGGCGGCGGTGGTGGGATTGCGGCGTACCGGGTTCTGCGGAATGACGCAGAGGGTCAGGGCTTCGGGGAGAGTCAGGCGGGCGGCAGGCTTGTCGAAATAGATCAGGCTGGCCGCCTCGATGCCCTCGATGTTGCGACCGTAGGGAGCCAGATTGAGGTAGGCTTCAAAAATCTCGTCCTTGCTGTAATGGCGGGCCAGTTGCAGGGCCCGCAACAGCTGAACCAGTTTGCCGCTCAGGCGGCGGGTCTGCAGGTTCCAGCGCAGACGAGCCACCTGCATGGTGATGGTCGAGGCACCGACGGGACGCTGCCGCTTCACATAGGTACTCCAGGCGCCGCGCAGCAGGGCCAGGGGATTGACGCCGGGGTGGCGGTAGTGATTGCGATCTTCGTAAAGCAGGGTGGCCTGACGCAGTTCCGGGGCGATCTGTTCCAGGGGCACCCACAGGCGGTAACGCTCGTCGGCGGCCAGGGTCAGGCGCAGCAGCCGGCCCTGGCCGTCGACATAGGCCCGCGAGGTGCTGCGGGGATGATGCAGGTCGGGCCGCGGAATCAGCAGGGGCACGGCCGCAAGACACCCCAGCAACAGGGCGACCGCCCACCAGCGGCGTTTCACGGCGCGGGACTGACGGTGAGGCTGCCGGCCACTCCCTCCGCCCGAACCGCCCGGTCGTACAGGGCCTCGGCATAAGGCGGCGGAATCACGAACTCACCGGCGGCGGTGGCGCGAACCCGATAGCGCAATTCCCGCACCGACGTACCGAAATGGCCGTAGAAGACCACCCGGTCCTCCCGGACATCCACGTATTCGGCCTGCCAGCCGCTCGCTGTACGGGGTACCGAGTCCCGCAGCACCTCAAACCCTCCCGGCAACAGATCGACCACCGCCACATCGGCCACTGCCTCGCCCAGAGCCCGCAGCCGCAACCGCACGGTGACCTCCTGCCCCTGCTGCAGTTCGCTCAGCGGCTGGTTGTCCTCATCAAGGTATTCCCGGTCAATCTCAAGCCCCTGGCGCACCGCCCGAGTCGGCATGGTGCGGTCGAATCCGGCCTGGGTCAGCACGTAATAAAAGGCTTCGTCGCCGGCAATCCGCACTCTGGCAGTGTTCGCGGCCAGATCCGCGCGCGGGGCCGGCCAGGCGGCAACGGCCTGCGTCTGCTCCCGTCCCTCGCTATCAACGGCGGTAAAGGTCAGTTGCCGATCCCGAAGCGGCGCCTCGGCCTGTTCGGCATAGGCTCCCAGGGCCAGCAGGGTATAGGCGGCGGACAGGGTATGATAGCGGCCGCGAAAGACCGGCTCGACATAGGTCAGCAGTTCCTTACCGTCCAGAGCGGCGGCGCGTTGCGGAAAATGCCGGGACAACAGGTAGACGTACTGGGCATCCCGGGCCAGCGGCGCGTGAAAGGTCCCCTCGCCCAGGCCGTCTTCCCGGGCCGGGCGGTAGTTGCCAATCAACCTTTCGGCCTCTGCGCTGCGCTGCAGCAGTGCATAGGCCCCGGCCATGTATGCCGCCGCCAGATCCTGCCGCCAGACCCTGGGCCGACTCTCTTCCAGTCCGGCCTGCAGGCTCGCCAGATGGTTGCTGGTGACTTCGCCCATGCGGGTCAGCAGGTAGATGGCGTAAGCGCGCAGCCGCGCCCCTTCCACATCGTCCTGGGACCGGGTCACATAATGACGCAGGTAGCTGCGCCCCCGCCGCAGCATCTCCTCGGGCACCGCATGGCCCTGTTCAGAGGCCTCAAGCAGAAAGTGCAGCGTGTAGAGGCTGGGGAACTCGGCGGTCTGCCGACCGCCGGGCCAGGCACTGAAGCTGCCGTCGGCCAGTTGCCGGGTGCGCAAGGCGGCGACAAGTTCGGCTACCGACTGGCGAAGGGCGTCGGCGGAAAGTGCAAAACCGGAAGCTTCCCCGGCACCGATGTAGGGGAAAACGCGGCTGACCCGCTGTTCGGTACAGCCGTGGGGAAAATCCTCCAGAAAGGCCCCCAGCCCGGCCACCAGCACCAGAGGGCTGAAGGCGGCGGCGGCCTGCCGGCGGGACAATTCATCGTAGAGGTCGCGGGACAGAGCCAGATCCACCCGGCCCCGGTCGGCATATCCGCTGTCAAAGGTGGTGGCGTAGGGGCGCGCCGGGCGCAGGCTCATGCCGGCGCGCCGCACAGCCTGGTCGGTATCGGAACTCACCGTAAAACGCACTTCGGCAGGCCCGATGCGATCCCTGGCCCGCAACTCAAAATGCACCGTGGTTTCGCTACCTTCATCCAGGGTCAGGCTCTGCTCCGCAGGGCCGATGATCTCCAGGGCGTCGGAAACTTCCAGAGCGACCTTCAAAGGCATCTCCGCCCCGCCGCCTTCCACCAGATTGCTGATCCCGGCAGTGACGCGAAAACGGTCGTCGGGAGCGGCGTGCAGGGGCAGACTCGGGGTGATGACGAAGGGACCGCGCACCACAGAGCTTTTTTGCGCCGCGCCAAGGGCTTCTTCGGCCACCGCCACCGCCATGATCCGCAGACGACCGGAAAAGCTTTCGGGAACGGTGAACGCCACGCTGCCGTCCTCACCGTCGGAATCGATGATGCCGGACCAGAACAGAGCCGGCTCGTCGAGAGTCCGGGCAAAGGGATTGAGACTTGCGGCCAGGGCTTCGGCGGCCCCCTCTTCGGCCATGTCGCCGCCCTGGGCGGACAACTCCCGAATCAATGCAAATTCGGGCAGCACCAGATCCAGCATCTGCAGGGTGCCGACCTGCAATGCCCGCTTGCGCAGAAAATGGTCAAGAGGTCGGGGACTGCGGTAGTCGGCCACCTGCAGAATGCCTTCGTCCACGGCAAAAACCAGGATTCGGGCCGGACCCGCCGTGCTGTAGCCGATCTCCAGTGTTTCTCCGGGGCGCACTCGGGAGGGCGCCTGCAGATCCAGCGCCAGGGTGCGACGGCTGCGGTCGATACTGAAGGGAGCAACGGCATAGCTCAGGGGGCTGGTAAAAATTTCCCGCGAGCCGGCGTCCCGCACAAAGGTGACGTTGACATAGGCATTGCCTTCCAGATCGTCGGGAATGTCGATGGTCTGCAGGGTGCTGTTGGCGTCGTTGCGGAACCATTTCCAGGCATGCACCCGGTCGCTTTCGATGGTGATCAGACCGCTCCCCGCGTAAGGCGCGACAAGGTTCATTTCGATGCGCTCTCCCGCCTTGTAGTCCCGGCGGTCAAGCTGCAGTTGCAGTTCGGCGGACTTTTCCAGCGTCCCCAGCAGGTTGCCGTGCCCCACCACGGTAAACCGCTGCCGGGCCAGGGTCAGACCCTCGGCATCCACCACCTCCCACAGATAGGTGCCGGGCCGCTCGGTGGGCAGCCGGAAGCGACTGCCATCGGCGGCGATGGCAAAAGCCTCCCGGGTCAGTTCCTGCTGTCTTTCCACCGACTGGTAGGCGTAACTGCCGTTGGGTTGCAGTACCAGGGTCGACAGACTGCGCAGCTCCGAAAGCCGCGTCTGCAGGTTTTCCAGCGACTGAGTCTTGAGGGTCGGGTCGATGGCGATCAGTTCGATAAACCGCTCCGCATCCTGGTGGATGTAATCGAGCGGTCCGTCGCTGCGGGTTCCCACCAGCCTGTCGAGGGGAGAGATGAGCAGGCTGTTGCGGGCGCTGACGCTGCGGCCGCCGCCGGGTTCAAAGCCCTCGCTGATCATGGTCAGCAGATAGGTTCCGGCCGCGTAACGGTCAAGGGGCAACACAAATTCCGCCTCGCCCCGTGCATCAGTGGTCGCCGGCGGCAGGGACTCACGGACCTCCAGGGGCGGCCGGTCGGGATCGTACCAGGGGTCGGCAAAACTGTAGTCTGCGTATTCGTCAAAACGAAACCGGGCACTGCGCAGGTTCAGGACCGCCGTCACCCGGCGACCCTGTGCAGCAGTGCCGAACAGATTGTGCAGGCGCACCCGGGCGGTCAGGCGGTCGGCGTTGCTCCAGGCGAGCTTGTCGACTCCGACCAGGACGCTTTGAATCCGCAGGCTGTCGGGCTGAAATTCCTCGACCCGAAAATCGGTGGAACCGATAAGCGTCTCCCGGCGGTTGTCGTCCCGCACCAGAAACAGGGACGCCTGGTAGCTGCCGGTTTCCGCTGCGGCCCGGGTTGCAAAAGCCTGTTCGAAGAATCCCCGGGACGGCAGAATGAGCCGCTGGCTGGACAGTTCGTTGCCCCGCGGGCCGCGCACCACCAGTTCCAGGGGGATGCCTTCGATGTTGCCCAGGGGCGCGGCCTTGACGATGCCTGCCAGTTGCACCGTTTCCCCGGGCCGGTAAATACCCCGGTCACTGAACACAAAGGCGCTCAGCTGCCGGCTGTCCCCGGCCTGCAGATGCACGCCGCCAACGTCGAAGCGGGACAGATTAAGTTGCCGGGCCGGGCGCCGAAAGGGAATGAAGGAGGTATCGGTGGCGGTCTTCACCACATAGACCGTGGGTTCCTGCTCCCGCTGGAAACTGTGCACATCGGGAAAGCTTACGTGACCCTCGGCGCCGGTGGAACGGCGCAGCAGGGGCAGACCGTTGCGGCCCAGGAGGGTCACTTCGGCGCCGGAGACCGGCACCCCACGGGACAGGGATTGTACGAACAGTTCGCGGCTTTGGTCGGCGTTCTCCTTGACCAGCAGGCCCAGATCGGTGATCAGAACCAGGCGCCGATCACTGATCCAGCCCATCGGCCCGTTGCGTTCCCGGTCCCAGCCGTTGATCTCGACGAAAAACAGGCCGAAACGGTTCTCACCGGAAGGCAGATAGGCTCCCAGATCGATGGAAGCGTAATTGGCTTCTCCGGGATGCCGGGAGTTCAGCGGCACCACCTGTTCGCTGGTGACCACCAGATTGTCCTGGTCGAACCGGTAGTGATCAAACTGCAGATCGGTCAGGTCGCCCCGGGACTGGCTGAGCAGATGATGCAACTGATCGGGCAGCACCCGCCCGACACGCACCTGACAGGCCTCCAGTCCCCGGCTCACCAGACCCAGCCGGCGACTTCCCGAAAGGGGCAGAATCGCCCCTTCGGCCGCCAGGCGAAGCTCCTGGGGATAGGAAGGCACACGAACCAGGGCATCGTAGAAGGATTCGTGCACAAACCCGCTCTGCGAAGTCAAACCCGCTGCGATACGCAGGTAGACGAACCGGTCCGGCGGCAGATCCAGGGGCAGATGCAGTTCCCGGGCAAAGCCGTGCTCGGTTTCGACAAGGGACGCAGACAGAAGCGTGGCCCCTTCCAGCACCTCGTCGGTCACCTCCCGGGGGCCGGTCCAACGGCGGTCGCCACGACGGGGGTTCTCCTCCGGCAGCAGCCAGACCTGCAGGCGGGCGGCCAGCTCCCGCTCGGCGACCTCGTCGTTGAATCGCAGGGTCAGCATCTGCCGCGGCCGGTCTTCGGGGTCGCGCAGGATATGGGCGAGCACTTCCCGTACCTGAAAAAAACTCCCCCGGTCGGGAATCAACAGGGGGGCCTTCAGTCCCTCGCTGCTGGGCGCGCCGCCGACGCTGGAACGCACCCCGGCGGCCAGGGCCAGGGACAGATAGCGGGACTGCTCGGGCCAGGCCAGCGGGGCACTGCGCACGTAGGCGGTCCGGCGGGTTTCGGCGTACTCGACATCAAAGGCGACCGGCTCCAAGGCTTCGGCCGGTGCCTCGTCAGCGGGCAGCAGGGTCAGGGACAGGTGCCGCTGCAGGCTGTCCTCATCCACCGGATGGGAAAAGCGCAGGGTCGCCACCGCCTGGCGAATCTGGCGATCGACGGGGTTGCGGTAAAATTCCAGCGTCTCCAGCAGCGCGGTCATGGGAGGCGTCTCAAAGCTGACCCGACGGCTGGCCAGACGGGCATCCTCGGCGAACAGCGCCCGGTCGAGACGTACCTGAAAGCGGGTTCCGGGCGGCCATTCCGCTTCGGGGGCAAAGACCAGGGTTTGGTCATCCTCCCAGCGCCAGTTGCCCGGCAGCTGGGGATCGAGACGCACGCCGGATTCAAGCACCTTGCCCATCAGGTCGAGACGGGCTGCCGAAGTCAGCGCATCGGGAAACGCCTGCCCGTTTTCCCCGGCATCGGCAGCCGTGACAAAATAGATGCGCAGGGCTTCGGGGCGGGCCCGGGGATCATCGACCGTCGGCCCGGGAGTCTCGACGACGGCGACCAGCGACCGGGGGTCCGGAGGACGGTGGCGGACCACCAGGGCCGCTCCAAGGGCCGTACAGACGATCAGCAACAGCAGGACGCCGCCCCAGAAACGAAGGGGGCGCTCCTTACGGCGACGGCGGAAATCGGCCAGCCAGGGCGGAGGCGACCAGTGCAGGGAACCGAAAAGACTTCGCAGAGCGCGATGGACGGCAACAAATGGGTTGGCCATGGTGAGATTCCGATCAAGGTCTGGAGTGGACTTCAAAGAAAACGCCGGCACGCCATCCTACTCCGTGCGAACGATGGAGGCAATGACCGGTGTTGTTGCCTTTCAGTCGGGGGCTGTGAACTCAGTCGCTTCGGACTGGGGCAGGGTAACCCCGGCGGCCGAAAGAATGGCATCGACGCGCTGCCGGTCAAGGGTTTCTTCGGCAAGCAGCGCCTCGATAAGAGCGTCGAGGGCGTCGCGATTGGCGGCCACGATGGCATCGGCCTGGGCCTCTGATTGCTTGATGATCTTTTCGATCTCCTGATCGACGATCCAGGTCATCTGTTCGCTGAACGTCTTGCTGCTGGCCAGTTTGCGTCCGAGAAAGGGATGCTCCTCGCCCCGGTCAAAGGCCAGAGGACCGAGTTTTTCGCTCATTCCCCACTGGCAGACCATCTTTTCCGCCAGTTCGCCGGCCTGCTTGAGATCCTGTTCGGCGCCGGTGGAACTTTCGCCGAAAATCAGCTTCTCCGCCGCCCGCCCGGCCAGGCAGACGGCGATGCGTGTCATCAGGTAGGAGCGGGGGTAGTGGTAGCGATCATTTTCAGGCAGTTGCTGGGTTACCCCGAGAGCCCGGCCCCGGGGAATGATGGAAACCTTGTGAATCGGATCTGAACCGGGACAAAGGCGCGCCAGCAGAGCGTGGCCGGCTTCGTGGCAGGCGGTGATCCGTTTTTCCCGCTCGCTCAACACCAGACTGCGCTCCGCACCGAGAACCACTCGGTCCTTGGCCCGGTCAAAATGGCTCATGGTCACCTGTTCCGCGTCTTCCCGGGCGGCCAGCAGCGCCGCCTCATTGACCAGGTTTTCCAGATCGGCGCCGCACAGACCGGGGGTCGCCCGGGCGATAACCCGCAGATCCACATCCTCGGCCAGCGGCACCTGCCGCACGTGCACCGCCAGAATCGCCTCGCGGGCCCGCCAGTCGGGCCGGTCAAGAACTACCTGACGATCAAAGCGGCCGGGTCGCAGCAGGGCCGGATCAAGCACATCGGGCCGGTTGGTGGCCGACATCACGATAACTTCTTCGTGGGGCTCGAACCCGTCCATTTCCGAAAGCAACTGGTTGAGGGTCTGTTCCCGTTCGTCGTTGCCGCCGCCGAGACCGGTTCCGCGGGAGCGGCCCACGGCATCCAGTTCATCAATGAAAACGATGCTTGGCGCGCTCTTTTTGGCGTTGTTGAACAGGTCCCGAACCCGGCTGGCACCAACCCCGACAAACATTTCAATAAACTGGGAAGCGGAGATGGAAAAGAAAGGTACCGACGCTTCCCCGGCCACAGCCCGCGCCACCAGGGTCTTGCCGGTGCCCGGCGGCCCGACCAGCAGCACCCCCCGGGGAACCTTGCCGCCTATGCGGCTGAATTTTTTGGGATTCCGCAGATAGTCCACGATTTCCAGCAATTCCTGCTTGACCTCCTCCAATCCGGCCACGTCCTTGAAAGTGACCGGCGACCGCTGCGGCACATAGAGCCGGGCGCCGGATTTGGCAAATCCACCCATCAGTCCGCCACCGGGCCCCTGGCGTTCCCGCATGCCCCGCAGGATAAAAAACCAGACGCCGATGATCAGCAGCCAGGGCAGCAGATAGAGCAACAGGTTGGTCAGTGGCGACGGCTCTTCTTCCTCGAGAGCCTCAATCTCCACCTCACGACCTTCCAGAGCCGGCAGCAGTTCCTGATCGGTCACCGGCGGCAGAATAGCTTCGAACCGAATAAATTCTGGCGGGTCGGAAGGATCGTCGGGCCTTGCCAACACAATGGACTGCCGGAATCGGCCGCTGATCCTCTCCCCCTGAAACACCACGCTTTCGATATTGTCCCGGGCCAATTCCGTCTTGAAACGGCTGTAGCTGATACTGGTCTTCGGCTCCTGATCGGAGGGATCCATTCGAAAATAAACATAATTCAGAAACACCACGAGCGCCGCGAGAACTGCCAGATGACGCCACAGGTTTTTGCTCATATCGGCACTCCCCGGCCCGTAACGGCGGCCCGAACCGGTTGTTCTGAGCCGCTGAGACCGCCGGGACCCGGCGATCGCAAACCGGAATCGAACCCGGCAAAAGCTTCATTAATGAGATTGTCTGTAATTATATCAACGATGCAGGCCTTGGCAACCGACGAACCGCCAGGCGGCGGTTCCAGTCCCGGCGCGTGAGGCATCCCTGGCGTGAACATATTCGCATTGCTGACCCGGGAGTGGCCTTGAGGGTTGTTTTCGGTACCGCGCTCTGCTATCTTGCCGGATTGTCCGGGGCTTTTTTCTTATTTTTCAGGGTTCGCCTATGTTCTCCTTTGAACTGCTTTCCACAGATCCTTCCTGCGCCGCCCGCCGCGGTCGCCTGACCACGCCTCATGGGGTCATCGAAACACCGATTTTCATGCCCGTGGGCACCCACGGCGCCCTCAAGGCCATGACCCCGGCCCAGGTCGAGGAAACCGGAGCGCAGATCATTCTTTCCAACACCTATCACCTGCATCTGTCCCCCGGCGAGGGGCTGGTGGAAAAAGCCGGCGGCCTGCACCGGTTCATGCACTGGCACAAACCGATTCTTACCGACAGCGGCGGCTTCCAGGTCTTTTCCCTGCCCAAAAAGCGTATCACCGAAGAGGGCGTTTACTTCCGCCATGAAAACACCGGCGACGAGATCTTTCTCGGACCCCGGGAAGCCATGCAGATTCAGAATACTCTCGGCGCCGACATCATCATGGCCTTTGACGAGTGCATCCCCTTTCCGGCCAGCCACGACTACGCCGCCCGCTCCATCGGCAAAACCCTGCGCTGGGCGGAGCAGTGTCTTCGCCATCAGCAGCGTCCGGACCAGGCCCTGTTTGGTATCGTACAGGGAGGCATCTACGAGGATTTGCGCCAGGAATGCGCGCGCAAACTGGCCGAAATGGATTTCCCCGGCTATGCCATCGGCGGGGTCAGCGTCGGTGAGGGACTGGAATTGCTGAAAAAAGTAGTGGACTATACGGCCCCCATGCTTCCCGAACACAAGCCCCGCTATCTCATGGGCGTGGGGCTGCCGGAAGACATTCTGGAGAGTGTCGAGCGCGGCATGGACATGTTTGACTGTGTGATTCCGACCCGTTACGCACGCAGCGCGACACTGTTTACCCGGCGCGGCAAAATTCGGCTTACCAACCGCCGCTACCGCCGGGATTTCTTTCCGGCAGACCCTTCCTGCGACTGCTATTGCTGCCGCAACTTCAGCCGCGCTTATCTGCACCACCTGTTCCGCTCCAACGAGATTCTCTCCGCCACTCTGGCGGCCATCCATAATGTGCAGTTTTATCTGAACATGATGAGCGAAGCCCGGC
>SLLR01000149.1 GCA_007134025.1 Desulfuromonadaceae bacterium
CGGCGTACCGATGTACGCCTCCGCGCAACCCTTTGATTTCCTTGCCACAACGAAAAATTGCTCGTTTCCCATATGAAAACTGCGCTGTGTCCATCCGGAGTTTCCGGATGGACACTAGCTAATTACAGGAAACGCCGAAACTTCTACCTCATTGCTAACACACGACGGGAAAAAAGGGTTGCAACAGACCTAAAAGCGTGCTAGTCATAGCCGTTCAAATTTACAGGAGGTTTTAAAAATGGCCAGAATTTGCGAGATATGCGGTAAAAAACCCACGACCGGCAATAATGTCAGTCACGCCCAGAACAAGACCCGGAAGGTATGGTATCCCAACCTCCAGAAGATAAGAGCGTTGTACAAAGGCAAGGTGCAATCCGTTAAAATCTGCACCCGCTGCCTGCGCTCCGGAGCCGTTACCAAGGCCTGATCAGCCTTTCACGGACCATACAGCCCACGCTTAACAAAAAGGGAGAACCGCCAGAGGTTCTCCCTTTTTGTTATTATCGGCAACGGGGCCTGACTCCGATGCTTCGAACGAGGGCATAAAGCCTTCTTTTAGAAACAAGTCGTTACGAGCGACGAGCTATGCCTTCGATTTCAATTAGTGCGCCTTTGGGCAATGCCGCCACCTGTACCGTAGCCCGGGCCGGAGCCAAGTCGACAGAGAAATATCGCCCGTAAATCTCGTTGACGACAGCGAAATCCTGCAAATCAACCAGGTAGATGGTGGTCTTGACCAGTGCATCGAAACCCAGATCGGCCGCTTTCAAAATCGCCCCGAGATGAGCCATGACCTGTTCGGCTTGAGCGACGATTCCCCCTGCCACCAATTCGCCGCTGTTCGACTCCAGAGGAATCTGTCCGGAAATAAAAACCCAGTCCTCAACCTGAACCGCTTGCGAATATGGGCCGATAGCAGCCGGCGCCTCCCGGCAAGAAACAACCTTTCTGTGTTTCATTCCTTCTCCCCTCGCTTCTGCTCATTCGCCTGAGTAACCTCAATGTTTGAACCTTTTGCTGGCTTGCGGTAAGGGATCTTTTCCTTCACTGCTTTTTACCCAAAGGTTTTTATAAAATTGGCTAGCTGCGCAGACGTTCGACGGCAGACACTTCTTTAATCTGTTGCAGGGACTTTATCACCCGATTGAGGTGGGCCCGGTCCTGCAAATCCAGGGTAAAATCAATCTGCGCCCTGCCATCTTTGCTGGTATGAACATTAGCCGAAATGATATTAACCTCGCAGTTGCTCACCGCGCCACTGACCGTAGCCAGAATGCCTTTTTGATCAAGACAGGATACGCGAACCCGAACCAGGTGTGACGACTTCTTTTTCAGGTCCCACTCCACCTCCACTTGTCGTTCCGGATCGCTCTGCAAAACTCCCGGGCACTCGGCGGCATGAACGGTAATTCCCCGCCCCCGAGTAATAAAACCGACCACGGGATCACCAGGCAGGGGGTTGCAACATCGGGCGTAGCGCACCATAACATCGTCGATGCCCTGAATCTGTATGGCGCTGGAAGGTTTTTTTCGAATTCGATCGATGACCTGGCCCACGGGACTGTTTTTTTTCGGCACCTCCGGTTTAAGCCGTTCTTCCGGAATCACCCGCCCCACCACCTGGCCAAGGGACAGCTTGCCATAACCGATAGCGGCCAGCAGATCCTCACTGTTGTGATAGCCCAATTCTTCCATGGCCAGTACCATTTCATCGGACTGCAAAGCCCGCTTCAGGCTCATGTCATATTTGCGTAAACGCTTTTCCAGCAGTTCTCGCCCGAGGACAAGGCTCTTTTCATGCTGCTGAGCCTTGACCCATTGGCGTATCTTGCTGGCGGCCCGGGACGTTTTGACAAATTTCAACCAGTCCTTGCTCGGTTGTTGAGTGCTGGATGTGATAACTTCGACAATATCGCCGCTATTCAGTTCCGTCTTCAGCGGAACCAGCTTGCCGTTGACGCGGGCACCGGTGCAGGTATTGCCAACGTCCGTGTGAACGCTGTAGGCAAAGTCGACGGGAGTGGCTCCACGGGGAAAAGCCTTCACCGACCCCTTGGGAGTGAAGACATACACTTCGTCCGAAAACAGATCATCGTCAAGAGCCTCCAACAGACACAACTCATTGCGGGGTTCGGCCGATGCGGCCTCGGCCTGCCTTGCCATGACAGACGAAGTCTCTTCTACAGCCTCCAGATGCCCGGCCTGCTGCTCCTTGTACCGCCAGTGAGCGGCAATCCCTTCTTCGGCCACCCGATGCATTTCCTCGGTGCGGATCTGCACTTCCATGCGTTCGCCGTAGGGCCCGATCACCGTGGTATGCAGGGATTGGTACATGTTGGGCTTGGGCATGGCAATAAAGTCTTTGAACCGTCCGGAGACGGGTTTCCAGGCCGCATGAATCACCCCCAGGACCGCATAGCACTCGGGTACAGTCTGCACAATCAAACGAAACGCGATAAGGTCGTAAACTTCATCAAAGCCGACCTGCTGCCGAATCATTTTCCGATGTATTGAATAGAGATGCTTGTAACGGCCGTAGCATACACCCTTGATGCCATGCCGGCCGATCTTCTCCAGCAGCAGTCTTTTGACCTGTTCGATATAGCCGGCCCGCTCCTTCTCGTTTCGGTCAACCCGGTCCCGCAGGTCAAAGTAGGCCTCCGGCTGGGTATAGCGCAGACACAAATCTTCCATCTCACACTTCAACCAGCTGACACCAAGCCGATTGGCCAGCGGCGCATAGATGGCCAGGGTTTCTGCGGCATAAAGCCGCTGTTCCTGCTCCGTGCGCCTGTCCAGAATGCGCAGGTTGTACAACCGGTCGGCCAACTGCACCAGGATAACCCGAATATCGCCGGCCATGGACAGCAGCATCTTGCGAAAGTTTTCCGCCTGTGATTCCTGGTCCGCCGAGAACACCAGCTTTCGAATGCCAGACAGACAGTCCAGTAATTCTCCGACCTGACGACCAAAGGACTTTCGCAGGGCTTCTGGATCGAGTCGTTGCTGTTCGACTCCGCCGATAAGCATACCGGCAACTAGAGTCGCCACATCGGGCTTGAACCGACTGAGAATGCTGGCCACCTCTACGGCCCGGGACAGACCAGCAACGTCAGACTGGCCATCGCTGGTCTTTTCGCACAGGGAGTAAGCCCGCTCAAGGCCTTTCAGATCGGCACTTGAGTCCTGTTTACGGACCTGTTCCATAAGAGATTTGAATTGCTGGGAAGGTCGCATGGCAAAAGCTGTCGGAGGACACCTCGATAAATCAGGGTGCAAGGACAGAGAAAGGGATGGCCGGCTCAAGAAAACGCCGGCCGTTGGAAAAAACCATCAGGCTTTGGGGGTGGGAATTTCATAATCGATCTTACCCGCGGCAATCTCCCGCAAGCCAAGCACGACTTTTTTGTTGTTAGCCTTGTTTTCAATCAGCGGTTGCGAACCCTTGTAAAGCTGCTTGGTGCGTTTGGCCGCCACCATGACCAGCAGAAAACGGTTGGGAATCTGATGCAGACAATCCTCGACTGTAATACGTGCCATGAAGTTTTAGTCCTCTTGAATGTTGGAATTAGCCCGTCATCGATTGAAATCGCGACAAAGCCCCTTTACTCATAACCCGAATTCGGCTAAAAGCTTTTTTACCGGTTCTTTCAGAAGTTCCGTTCGGCAGGCAGAAGCCAGCACAATCGCCTGCAACTGCTGCCGGGCCTGATCAAAATCGTCGTTCACCACCAGATAATCATACCAGAACATTTCCCGCATCTCGACACGGGCGTTGCGCAATCGCTCCTCGACCACCTCGCCGGTGTCCGTTTGCCGCCCTCTCAAGCGCCGTTCAAGCTCTTCAGGTGACGGCGGCAAAATAAAAATGAAGACCGCTTCGGGGCATTTTTCTTTCAGTTGCGCGGCCCCCTGGCAGTCGATCTCCAGCAGCAGGTCCCAACCTGCATCTCGAGCCTGCTCGAGTTCTGCCAGAGCGGTTCCGTAACAGTTGCCATGCACCCGGGCCCACTCGGCAAAAGCTCCCCGGTCCGCCATGGCATCAAATTCATCTTTGGTGGCAAAATAATAATCCCGGCCATGCACTTCACCGGGCCGGGGAGAACGGGTTGTATGGGAGACAGAGTGCCGCAGATTGGGCAAAATGTCAATTATCGCCTTGCAGAGAGATGTCTTGCCTGCCCCGGACGGCGCTGAAACAATATAAAGAAGACCTTTTCTGTGCATGACCGTTTCCCGTTGTACCCTGTCCCGTGCTGCCGGAGGGTCTCGTGAACCTGCTTCATAATCAGTTAAAACCCGGTGGATTGTTTCGACAAGCCTCATTGTCGCTATTCGATGTTCTGTACCTGTTCGCGAATTTTTTCCAGCTCCGCCTTGATGGCAACCACCTGCCGGGTCAATTCCACATCGCTCGATTTGGAACCCATGGTGTTGGTCTCCCGGTTGAGCTCCTGAAGCAGAAAATCCATTTGCCGGCCAACAGGTTCAGCAGCTTCAAACAGCTCCCCGAATTGCTCCAGGTGGCTGCGAAACCGACTCAGCTCCTCACTGATATCACAACGATCCGCAAACACTGCCAGCTCCTGGGCCAGCCGTTGCGGTTCCCATTCCACCCCCTTCTCCAGCCGGGCCAGTCGCTCCTCAAGCTTCTGCCGCCATTCCGCGGGAACCACCGGTGCCCGGGACGCTGCCCGGCCAAGCAGACTGTCAAGCATCACCAGACGTTCCCGCATATCCGCACAGGTCGCTTCCCCCTCCGCAAGCCGCATCTTTTCCACTGCAGCGAGGGCTTTTTCCAGGGCGCTTTCAAGGCAGAATCGCACTTCGTCAACGGCCGGTTCGGCTTCCTTGAGTAGAATAACGTCCTTCTGCGAGGCCAACAGTTGCACGCTGAGCCCTCCGCTCAACCCAAAGGTGCGCTCCATACCTTCGAGAAGTTGCAGATAATGCTGGGCCAATGTGCGGTTCAATACCGGTATCTTGTCCGCTTCCGAGGCAAACTCCAGATTGATATAGACATCGATACGTCCGCGTTTGAGACGGGCCGAGACCTGCTTGCGCACCTCGCTTTCCAGGGCCATCAGCGTTCGGGGCAGCTTGACGGTC
The DNA here is from genome assembly GCA_007134025.1 of Desulfuromonadaceae bacterium. GTDB lineage: Bacteria > Desulfobacterota > Desulfuromonadia > Desulfuromonadales > Syntrophotaleaceae > SLLR01. Next base: position 5,110 of record SLLR01000149.1, read on the forward strand.
ACATCGCCGTAACGATGATTGACCGATTTTATTTCTACCGTAAGAGAAATATCGCCGCGGTCAGCTTCACCCTTGCCGTAGCCGGTCATGCTTTTAATCATGAACAGATCCTTTGTTTCCATGAGAGGGATCGCGCCCCTGCCGAGCCAGGGCGCAGACATGCTCCGCCGCTTCCTTCAGGTCTGCAAAACGTCGTGCTCTCTGCGGGGTCACGGCTTGCGCCGTCGTTCTGCCGTAGCCGGTAAGCACCAGCAGCGGTGTGCACCCGGCCCGCTCGCCGGCCTCGATGTCCGATTCCTTGTCGCCGATCATATAGGAACGGGACAGGTCGAGACCTCGCTCTCTGGCCGCCTGCAGCAGCAATCCCGGTTCGCCCTTGCGGCAGCTGCAGAGGCGTTGGTAATCGCCCTGCCCGGCCGCCGGATGGTGAGGGCAGACGTAGAATCCGTCAACCCGGGCCCCGGCTGCAGCCAGGCGCCGGGACAGATGCTCATGCAGTGCCGCCACCTCCGCCAGGGAGTAATAGCCGCGCGCCACACCGGACTGGTTGGTCACCACCAGCACCGCAAATCCGGCCCGGTTGAATTGGGCGATAGCCTCCACCGCACCCGGCAGAAATTGAAAATCCTCGATCCGATAAAGATAATTTTTCTCTTCGTTGACAGTGCCGTCCCGATCGAGAAAAACCGCCGGACGTCCCCGGCCCTCATCCCTGTTCATAACGATCGAGAATCTGCTCGATGATGTTGGTGGTGGAACGACCATCCACCAGATCGATGAGCGCGACGCGGCCGCCATAACTTTCTACCAACTCCCGACCCACAACCGTTTCCGGAGTATAATCTCCACCCTTGACCAGGATATCCGGTCGCAGCAGATCGATGAGGGCCAGCGGCGTGTCTTCGTCGAAAACCACCAGATAATCGATGCAGGTCAGAGCCGCCAGGATGTGGGCCCGCTCCTGTTCGCTGATCAGGGGACGGTTGGAGCCCTTGAGGCGGCGGATCGAGGCATCGGAGTTAAGTCCCAGTATCAGCAGATCCCCCTGGCGACGGGCCTGCTGCAGGTATTTGACATGGCCCACATGAAGCAGGTCGAAACAGCCGTTGGTAAACACAATGGTCTTGCCCCGCTGGCGCTCGCTGTCGAGAATCTGCCGAAGCCGGTTGCGCTCCTTGATCTTGGCATCTCCTTCCAGATACTGCTGAGCAAAGGAGTCCCGAATCTCGTCGATATTGACCGTCGAAGTTCCGACTTTGCTCACTGCGATGCCGGCCGCAAGATTGGCCATGCGCGCCGCGTCGGCAATGGTCAGGCCGCAAGCCAGGCCGACCCCGATCAGGGAAAGCACCGTATCGCCGGCACCGGTCACATCGTAAACCTCCCGGGCCTCCGTCGGCAGATGCACTTCCTGACCGTCCTCAAAGAAAATACTGATCCCTTCTTCACTGCGGGTCACCACCAGGGTCTCAAGTTGCAGTTCCTGCAGCAGGGAACGACCGGCAAGGCGCAGACTGTCCAGATCCTCGATCGGCACCCGGGAAGCCGCTTCGGTTTCCTTACGGTTGGGAGTCAGAAGAGTCGCACCGCGGTATTTTCGATAATCCGTTCCCTTGGGATCTATGACCACCGGCAGTCCCTGCTCTTTGCCGATCTGAATAATCTGTTGCAGCAACCCTTCGGTCAAAACCCCCTTGAGATAGTCGGAAATCAGAATCACGTCGAAATCTGCCGCATTTTGTCGAACAAAATCCGTCAGAATCTGCTCCTGTGCCGCAGTGATCGGCTCGCGACTCTCCCGGTCAAAACGCATCATCTGCTGATGACTGGCCAGAATACGGGTCTTGCGGCCAGTGCGGCGGCCGGCGTCAAAAAGCAGGCCCGAGGTGTCGACACGAATATCCTCAAGCATGGCCCGCACCAGATCGCCATCCTGACCGTTACCCAGCACGCTGGCTACATGCACGCGACAGCCCAGCGTGACCAGGTTGTTGATCACATTGCCGGCCCCGCCGAGACGCAGATCCTCCCGGGTAATGTCGACGACCTGAACCGGGGCTTCGGGGCTGATCCGTTCGGTCTTGCCCCAAAGATATTCGTCCAGCATCAGATCTCCCACAACCAGTGCCTTAACCTCCCCGACCTGGTTGAGAAACTTTTCTATGTCTTCACGATTCATCGGCCTGTATTCACTTTCGCTAAACGGATCGTCTGATTGCTCTTTCACGGACTGTCACACACAGCCAGATCATACAGTCCATTATCGAGAAGAAGTCACATGCCTGTCAGGCTCATTCCAGCCCCATCCGTCCCGAAAGGGCGCTATTCCGCTACCATAAAAGAGCAATTTATGCAAGAAATTCCATGACACGTGACCCCTCACAGGTCTTCAAGAATGGCCAATGTCTCCCGGGCGTTGCGCAAAATGGTAAAGGGTTCGGCACTGCGGCGGCAATCCATTTTCATTTTCTTTCGCCGGTCTGGAGACAGGGCTTCGAAAGCCATTATCCTGGCGGCCATCTGGGCGGCCATATCCGGTCCTTCATCAACAACAAACCCTGTTTCTCCCTCTTTAAGGATTTCAGCGGCGCCATTCATCGAAGTCGTCACCACCGGACAGCCACAGGCCAGAGCTTCCAGGCAAACGTTGGCAAAAGGATCACTTCTCGTAGGGAACACCAGCAGATCAGCCGCCCGGTAACAGTCTTCCACGGCCCTGCTCGGACCAACGAAATCGACTTCCCCGGTTACGCCCAAAACCTTTGCCAGGCGCACAAAGGGGCGCCGCTCATCGCCACCGACCACTTTCAGGCGGCAGGACAAGGCAGCGGCCTTCAAACCTGCCAAAACTTCAAGCACAATCGCCAATCCCTTGCGGCGAAAGTCCTGAGCCACAAAAAGCAGTTGCAATTCCCTCCTTGGCCAGGAGTTTCTCTTCGGAGAAAACTTTTCCAGGTCCACGCCGTTGTACACCACCCGAATCCGGTCCGCCGGAAACGGATAGGCCGCCAGCAGCTGTTTTTTGACCAGCATCGAATTGGCAATGATTACTTTCGTATGGGCGGGGGTACAGATGTTCTTTTCCAGATCCAGAATCGCGCGGTTGCGGGGATTCAGGCGCTCCAGAAAGTTCCTGACGCGACCGGGATAGCGAAGCTCGAGCCAAATTGAATGCAACGGGTCAGATACTCGAAAAGCATCCGCAGGCCACGAGCGGGACAGGGCATAAACCCGGTCGACCTTCAAGGTGGCAAGAACCTTTTGTGCATTGACATGAAAGGAGCGATTGAGGGCCGATGACGTCAGTCCCTTAGAGACTACGGGCACATGCATTATGGCCGGGTGCAGCGTCGCGTCACAATCCTCCGCCAACACATAAACCTCATGACCCAACTCGGCCATGCAGCGGCAGAGGTTGGCGCAATAGCGCTCTGCCCCGCCTCGATTTAATCCGCACCCTTTGCGAATAACCGCAATCCTCAAACTCGAAACTCCTCAGCCGGCAACCAGAATATCAGGCGAACAACTCCCTTTCCACCAAATCGCAGATCACATGAATAATTGCGCCATGAGCAGCCTGAACCAGCGGCGTTTGCTTCACCGCTACCGTCACCGCCAGATCCACGACTCCGGCAATGTTGCCACCGTCCCGGCCCAACAGACCGATGGTTCTGCAACCGGCGGCATTGGCGGCGGTCAGGGCATGAAAAACATTGTTGGAGTTACCACTGGTCGAAATACCCATCACCACGTCCCCGGCAGAGGCCAGAGCCTCTACCTGGCGCTTGAAGATCTCATCGAAGCCGTAATCATTGCCCACTGCCGTCAGGACCGACGTGTCGGTGGTCAAGGCAATGGCCGGCAAAGCTCTTCGCTCCAGCAGAAACCTTCCGACCAGTTCAGCCGCAAAATGTTGCGCGTCGGCCGCCGATCCGCCGTTGCCCATGATGAGTACCTTGCGACCCTCTTGCAAAGCCGCGGCAATAACCCGGCAACACTCCAGGACACAGGCCGAATTCTCCATGGAGACAGTTTCAAAAAGATCTTTCAGTTTTTTGAAATAATCTTTAACTTCAAAAAGTTCCATTGGTTTACCTCATAGCACTTATTAAGTAAATAGGATGCCGGCGCGCAAGGTTGACGGTAAAGAAAACTTTTCCAAGTGCTATTTGACGATCGAGCATCCCCGCGACGCATCCTGAACCGCGACTTGACCTGAAGGACCGACAAGACGTTTATACAGCGCAAGAATAGTGGCCGTATTGGTTTTCTGATTGTAGCGACTCAGAATTTTTTCCCGCAAACCACCGTCAATATTGCGGGTGCCACGATACAGGCGGCCAATAGCATCCGCAAAAGCGTCACCGTCTTTTTCTGCGACAACACATGCCGTAGCCTCGTCTCCATTCAGGATCGTTTCCCGCATGCCGCCGGAATCCGTGAGTTATTGCACCTAAAAACTTCCATGGCTCTTTGACAATCAGCTGATTTTATTATGTTTTTCTGCTAATATTGAACCGTATTGAAATTCTCCCAAGGAGTTTTGTTGCCCCCTGTGTCAGGATGGATGTCGTCTCTGCTCGAGAGCTTTTTTGTTAAGCTCGGGGGCAAAGGAGAGCGACATTGCTTGTGAACACCAAGTATTGCAAAGAATTCAAGGAAAGAATCATTGCCAGAATGCTCCCGCCACATA
>SLLR01000004.1 GCA_007134025.1 Desulfuromonadaceae bacterium
AGGATGTTATCAAAACAGGAGATATTTTATCTCTAAAAGATAGACATATCTCTTTTTCTTCTTGTGAGTTTACTATATCTATTATGTAACGGGAATTAAAACCAAGGCTCAAGTTTTCACCTGTATAATCTACATCTATATCTTCTTTAGCGTCCCCTATTTCAGGATTTGAAGAAGACATATTAATTTCGCCTTCTCTAAGTTCTATTTTTATTCCCTTAGATTTATCGCTTGATAAAATAGACATCCTCTTTAAGGCATGAAGAAATTGAATTTTATCAACTTTCAATTTAATATTATTTTCTTTGGGTATTACTCTTTTATAATCAGGAAATTCGCCATCTATTAGCCTTATAACAATTACAGTATTATTTTTTTGTACTACAGCATTATTATCAAAAAACCCCATCATTAAACTATCTTCGTTTTCATCTGCTATTTTTCTTAACTCATAAATTCCCTTACGAGGAAAAATAACTCCTTTATTCAATTGTTGTATTTTAGTTACATCCATATTTTCTTGAATTAAAGATAATCTGTGTCCATCTGTTGCTACGAGGCGCAAATAATTTTTTCCCTCTTCTTCCACCGAAATAAAATAAATACCACTTAAATTGTATTTGCTTTCATCAGTTGAAATAGAAAAAAGGGTTTTATCTATCATTTTTTTTATAGTATTGCTTTCCAAATTGAAAAATTGATCTTTGTGAAAATTAGGAAAATAAGGGAATTCTTCTGCAGATAATCCAACGATATTAAAAAGTGATTTACCACAACGTATTTCAATCCAACAATTCTCTCTAGCATGAAATTCGATACTGAGATCAGGAAGCTCTTTGACAATTTCAAATAGTTTTTTGGCTGAGACTGAAATTTTTCCGGGAGCGCCGATTTCCGCTGGATAGCTGGATTTCATGCCGACTTCAAGGTCGGTTGCGGTCAACTGCAGTTCTCCTTTTGTGGCCTCCAGGAGAACATTGGCCAGAATAGGGATGGTGTTCTTTTTTTCGACAATTCCTTGCACACGGGCCAGACCTCTGAGAAAAACTTCCTTTTCGATAGTGAAGCGCATACGGCCTCCTGTTAACAGGGTACTGTTTCTATTGTTTTTTCTTTTAAAAGAATAGTCGATAACAGTAGAGCTTGTTGATTCGTTTAAAATCAGAAAAATAAAAGAAAATTTAAATAGTTACGTTGTTGAGAAAGTGGTCGTTTTATTGTGGTTGAAAAGGGCGATTTTGTGGAAAAAGTCCGATTTTTCAATTTTAGCCGGTTTATCGACTGTTCTGTCCACAAGTTGTGCCATGATCAGCAAGAAAGCTCTTTTTTGAGGTCGTTAATAACAGCTTTCAGCTGGAAGTCATCTTCCATGGCCTTTTCAATTTTTTTAATGGCATGAATGATCGTTGAATGGTCTTTTCCTCCAAATCTATCGCCGATTTCAGGGTAGGAAAAACTGGTCAATTGTCGTGAAAGATACATGGCAATTTGTCGAGGCAGTACCAGCGCCTTCATTCTTTTGGATGATTTTATTTCAGCTATCTTGATGCCGTAGTGATGAGCGACGCGTTTCTGAATTTCTTCTATGCTGATTTCTTTTTTCTTTTCTATAAGGATATCTTTGAGAACGTCCTGTGCCATTTCCAGCGTGACAGGGGTTGCTGTCAGGCTCGCGTAGGCACCAATTCTTACCAGATAGCCTTCCAGTTCCCGAACATTGCTGCTGATGGAATTGGCGAGAAAGTAAGCAACATCTTCCGGCAAGAGGATACCGTTTGCTTCGGCCTTCATTTTAAGAATGGCGTGTTTGGTTTCCGTGTCCGGTGCTTGAATATCTGCAATCAGGCCCCATTCAAAGCGGGATCTCAGACGCTCTTCCAGACCCGGAATTTCTTTGGGAAATTTATCCGAAGTCACTACAATCTGCTTGTGAGAGTCGTAGAGTGCGTTGAAGGTGTGAAAAAATTCTTCCTGTGTCCGTTCCTTGCCGGCGATAAACTGTACATCGTCAATTAACAGTACGTCCATGGAGCGAAATTTATTGCGAAACTCATCCATTTTAGCGTAGCGCAATGAATTAATCAGTTCGTTCATGAATTTTTCCGAGGTGTAGTAGCAGACTTTCATTTTCGGGTTGTTCTTCATGATTTCATTGCCGATTGCCGTTACCAGGTGTGTTTTGCCGAGTCCGACGCCACCGTAAATAAACAGTGGATTGTAGGTGGTGGCGGGATTGTTGGCCACTGCCATCGCCGCCGCGCAAGCAAACTGGTTGGAAGAACCGAGAACAAACTCCTCAAAACTGTATTTAGGGTTGAGATTGAAGCAGTTGGTTGTGGATTGGCTTTGGCTGAAAGTGGCTGGACCCGCTTCTGTAACCTGCGGTTTTTGTGCTGGGCTGTGTTTTACTCCAACTGACTTTGGTGTCGTCGTTACTTTTAAGGTGATGGAATAGCTTGTTCCGGCTATTTTGGCGACAATCTCCTGGATGGTCGAGGTGTAGTGGTCTTTGAGCCAATCGAGTACAAAGCGATTCGGAACTTCCAGTATCAGTTTATCCTCTTCTATTCCCCCGAACCGGATGGGTTTGATCCAGGTTGCAAAGTGCTGCGGGGTGAGGGTCTGCTCTAGTTGGCCGAGGGTTTTTTCCCAAAGTCCGTTCATAAATAAATTTCAGAAATCGCAATAAGTGAGTTAAGGTCGGAAGAAATAATATATCCACAACTTTGTGAACAGCTGTGGATAATTGTTTTTTTTACGGCGCTACTGTTGTTTTGCGCGAATATTCTGGGGAGAAGTGATCCTTCAAACTAGCAAAGCACTTCGGCTTTTGCAAGGGTTTTGTGGACGACCAAAAACCCCTGGAAAGCCTGGCTGCAAAATTTACATAAAAATCTAATTTTTTAGTAAAAACCATTTATTTTCAGTTATATAGAATATTGATACCTTATAGGATCGGAACCGTATAAGGTGGTCATGTTTGTCGCTATATGACGACCGCCAACCCTCTGACAGATTTCAGTTTTCAGCGCATCGGGAGAGGTATTTGATCCATGGAAGGGCTGAATGGTCACGAGCTGCTTCCTTTAGTTGCCAGATCGGCAACATGTACCGGTTTTACGATTTATTTTTTTCATCTTTTCCTTTTGTCCCGTTCAGAAAGGCTTTAGTCCTTGACAAAAAAAAAAGATCATGGTTAATAATGCGATTCGTAAAATTCCCTGGTGACCGGTCTGGGGTAATAAATAAGCAATAAGGAGACGGATCATGTCCAAGAGAACGTATCAGCCCAGTAGAATTCGCAGAAAAAGAACTCACGGTTTTCGAGCCCGGATGCAGAGTAAAAACGGTCGCGCCGTGATTCAACGGCGCCGGGCGCGGGGCCGCAAGCAGCTGGTTGTGAGCATCCCAAAAAAATAATTGGACATGTGTGCTGGCCTGTATTCTTTTCCTAAATGTTTCCATCTACGTAAGCCTGGCGAATTTCAAAAGGTTCGTCGGGAAGGCAGGCGCCGTCATACGGCTCATTTCATCGTTATAGTCCTCGATAGATCGAACAGCCTCACCCGCCTGGGACTGACTGTCAGTCGCAAGGTGGGTGGGGCTGTTCAGCGTAATCGCATAAAAAGGCTTCTTCGGGAATTTTTTCGTTTACATATTCACCGCTTGCCCCCTGGTGCCGATATTTCCATTGTCGCCAAGCCGGGCGCCTCGGCTTTGAATTTTGCTCAAGCTTGTAATGAATTGAGGTTTTTGCTCAACGCTGGATCGGGGTGACCCTTTGTTCATGGTGAGGTCATGTTAGAACAAGCCGTTCTCCGTTTGATAAGGTTTTACCAGCGCTTTCTTTCACCCCTTAAGGCACCCTCCTGTCGATTTTATCCCAGCTGTTCCCGCTATGCCTTTGAGGCGGTTAAAAAATATGGCGTCCTTCGAGGGTTGTTTAAATCTGCGTTGCGTATAGGACGCTGTCATCCTTTTCATCCCGGTGGTTACGATCCGTTGTGATTTTTTTGCAGCCGCCAACCGTCCCAGGGAGTCGCCTTCATGGAAAACAAAAATATCCTGTTTGCTTTTGTCTTGATGTTTCTGGTCTGGACGGGTGTCAATTATCTTTTTCCTTCCTCGCCCTCGACCCCCTTGATTCCTCACCAGGCAGCTGAAGAAACGGCCCCTGTCGATGACCCTGCGCAGCGGTTTTCTGTTGTGGATCCTGAAGAACGCAGTGATTTGGGCGCCGAAGAAACCATGGCTTCGGTCGCCGAAGTTCGAAATATTACGGTAAAAACAGGACGTTTTGAAGCTATTTTTACGTCGGTGGGTGGGCGCCTTCAGTCCCTCAAGCTTCCGGAATTTCGTCAGTCCACGGCCAGTGACGCCTTGCCGGTGGCGTTGGTCGATGTTGCTTACCCCTTACAGGCGACATTAAGTACCGAGGGTCTTGGTGATTTTGATCTTTCCAGTGAGGCGGTCTACGCCGTATCAACGGACCAGGATCTGATTGAACTTTCTGCCGGTGATGAGCAGGAGTTGATTTTTACCACACGAACATTGGGCGGACTGAAAGTTGAGAAAATCTATCGTTTCAGGGGCGATGCTTTTGATTTCGATTTGCGGGTCAGAGTCACCAATCTTGGCGGAGTCGTGCTGAGAGGATCCACCAGTCTCGGTCTTGTACATCCTTGGGATCCCGCCGTTGTTGAGGAAAGTGAGGCTATTGTCCATCTTTCCATCTTTGATGGCGACAAGGTCCAGTCTTATGATTTCGAGGATCTGCAAAAAAATACACCGAGCTACGGCAGTGAGGCTTTCTGGACCGCTTTTCAGCGTAAATACTTTATGGCGGCAGCGGTGGCGCTGGAAGACGCCGGCGATCGCTTTCATGTCCGTAAAAGTGGTGACCTTGTCGAGAGCCGGATTGACGGACCCTTTTCAATTCTTTCCCCAGATCAGACTTTAGAGAAGGGTTATCTGTTGTTTTTCGGCCCCCGTGATCCGGACATTCTGGAACAGGCGGGCCACGAGTTGGTTCGGGCGATTGATTTTGGTTTTTTTGGGATCATTGCCCGGCCGCTACTTTCTGTCTTAAAGTTTTTTCAAGGATATGTGGGGAACTGGGGTGTCGCTATTATTTTGCTCACCTGTATCATTAAAATATTGTTCTGGCCGCTGACCCAGAAGAGTTACAAGTCCATGAAGGCGATGCAATCGCTTCAGCCGCAAATGCAGAAACTGAGAGAAAAATACAAAAACAACAAGGAGCAGCTCAACAAGGAAATCATGGAGTTGTACCGCAGCAACCGAGTCAATCCCATGGGAGGATGTCTTCCCATGTTGGTTCAGATCCCGGTTTTTTTCGCTCTATACAAAGTTCTTTTGGGGACTATTGCCCTTCGTCATGCGCCTTTTGTTTTTTGGATACAGGATCTTTCCGTCAAAGATCCCTACTACATTACGCCCCTGATCATGGGTGCTACAATGTTTGTCCAGCAGAGAATGACTCCCAGCACCATGGATCCGGTCCAGGCCAAGATGTTTATGTTCATGCCCATCATTTTTACCTTTATGTTTCTGAATTTTCCGGCCGGTTTGGTTCTTTACTGGATGGTCAATAATCTTCTGACGATTCTTCAACAGTGGTTGGTCAATCGACCTTCTCCGGTTGAGACCTGATTTTTTTATGGACCCTGGTTTTTTTGTTGGAGATTAAAAGAGGGGGCCCGGGCTTCCTCTTTTCCTTTTTCCATGAAAGCGGCAGTCTCCGTGATTACTGATTCCAACGACACGATTGTGGCGATTGCCACCGCACCCGGTGAAGGAGGCATTGGTATTGTTCGCCTTTCCGGGGCGCTGGCCGAGTCATTGCTTGCTTCCTGCTTTGTTTCCCTGGCCGGCGCTTGTCCACTTCAGTCTCACCGACTTTACTATGGGCATTTCCGTGATTCGACGGACCGGGTGATTGATGAGGTGATGGCCGTGTTGATGAGGGCGCCAAAATCCTACACTCGCGAAGACGTAGCCGAGGTACACTGTCACGGCGGATCTGTGGTTCTGCGTCGAATTCTTGATCGGTTTATTGATGGCGGTGCTCGATTGGCCCGGCCCGGCGAGTTTACTTTTCGGGCTTTTCTTAATGGCCGTATTGATTTATCTCGGGCCGAAGCCGTTATGGACGTGATCCGTTCCCGTTCCGAGTCGGCCTGTCGAGTGGCCGTCAGTCAATTAGAAGGAGGTCTTTCAAGGCGCACTTACGCTTTCAAGGAGACTGTTGCCGATCTGCTTGCCGAAGTTGAGGCCGGAATCGATTTTCCTGAGGAGGACCTGCCTTGTTCGGATCGTTTGCGGCTTCTTTCCATCACCGATTCTCTGCTCAAGGAGATTTCTACTATAACCGAGTCCTTTGAAACAGGTCGCATTCTTCGCGAGGGACTGTCGATTCTTATCTTTGGCAAGCCCAATGTAGGAAAAAGCTCATTAATGAACGCCTTGCTGGGTGAAGCCCGTGCTATTGTTTCGAATATTGCGGGCACAACCCGGGATACGGTAGAAGAAAGTCTGGTATTGCGCGGCCTTCCCTTGCGGCTGATCGATACGGCCGGCGTGCGTGACACCACTGACTCTGTGGAGGTTTTAGGGGTTAAAAGGGCTCAGGCTAAAGTCGCCGGAGCCGATCTTATTCTCCTGGTTGTGGACGGTAGTCAGGAGTTGGATGGCTATGATTTCAAAGCCCTTGCGTCCTGTGATCCGGAAAAAGCTCTGCTCGTGGTCAATAAGTCTGACTTAGGGGTCCTGCCCTTATCCTCCGAATTCTCGAACCTTTCCTCTGTTGAGGTATCAGCTCTTGATCCAGCCGGGGTTTCGAAACTGCTCGATGCGATTTATGACTACTTTACTCGAAGCAGCGGTTCCGAAGGAAGAGACACCCCGCTGATTTCGGATCGTCGTCATCGACACGCTCTTGTGGGGGCCATGGAAGCATTGGGTCGATTCAGGCTTGGTCTGCAGAGGGACGATCCACCGGAGTGCAGCGCTCTTGAACTGCGTGAGGCTTTGCAGTCTCTGGGAGAGATAACCGGAGAGACGGCCCCTGATGAGATTCTTGACAAGATTTTTTCCCGCTTCTGTATCGGCAAGTAGCGACGTTCCACGTGAAACACTGATCAGGGAAAGCGAATTGGCAGGGACATATGCACACTTACGGTAAGCACTACGATGTCATAGTCGTTGGCGCGGGACATGCGGGGTGTGAGGCGGCACTGGCCGCAGCTCGAATGGGTTGCACCGTATTGTTGTTGAATTTAAGCCTGGATGCCGTTGCCCAGCTGTCGTGCAATCCGGCCATTGGCGGCTTGGCCAAGGGGCATCTAGTTAAAGAAATAGACGCTCTAGGTGGTGCCATGGCCAGGTGTATTGATGTAACCGGTATCCAGTTTCGAGTGCTGAATACAAAAAAGGGGCCGGCGGTCCGCGCCTCACGAGCTCAGGCAGATCGGCGGCGCTATCAGGCATGGATGAAGAGCGCGGTTGAAAATCAGCCGCTGGTCGACCTGAAACAGGGATCCGTCACTGGCCTGTTGATGCAGGAGGGCCGTCTGTCGGGAGTGAGAACCAGGGAAGGGCTGGAGTTTGGCGGACGCGCGGTGGTGTTAACCACGGGCACCTTTATGCGAGGACTGATTCATGTGGGTCTGCAGCACTATCCCGGGGGCCGCGCCGGAGAGCCACCTTCCGAAGGTTTGTCGGACCATCTAAGGGCCCTGGGGTTCCAGGTGGGCAGGTTAAAGACCGGTACTCCGGCACGTATTGACGGCAAGACGGTAAACTATTCCACGCTGGAGGCGCAAGCAGGAGACCCGGATCCAAAACCGTTTTCCTTTGATACGGAACGTATTGTCGGTCCCCAGGTCTGTTGCTATATAACCGGCACCAATTCAAAAACCCACGAAATTATCCGCTCAGGGCTGGATCGATCGCCTTTGTATAGTGGCATCATAGAGGGAATCGGTCCAAGGTATTGTCCTTCCATTGAAGACAAGGTAATGCGTTTTCCGGAGAAGGATTCTCATCAGGTGTTTCTTGAGCCGGAAGGGCTGGATACCCACGAGATGTATCCCAATGGCGTACCTACCTCGCTTCCTGCCGATGTTCAGCTGGCTTTCCTTCGAACCATCCCTGGCCTGGAGCAGGTGGAAATTACCCGGCCGGGCTATGCCATTGAGTACGACTATGTCGATCCTGTTCAGTTAAAGCCCTCTCTGGAAACCAAGGCGCTTGAGGGACTTTTTCATGCCGGTCAGATTAACGGCACTTCCGGATATGAAGAAGCCGCCGCCCAGGGCTTGATAGCGGGAGTCAATGCTGTCCAATATGTCAGGAACCAGCCGCCGGTCATTCTTGGAAGGGATCAAGGCTACACGGGAGTGCTTATTGACGACCTGGTAAATCTCGGGGCTCGGGAGCCCTATCGCATGTTCACTTCAAGGGCGGAATACCGTCTGCTGTTGCGGGAGGACAATGCCGATCAGAGGCTGACCGAGCTGGGGTACGGGCTGGGACTGGTTTCCGAGCGGCGCTGGCAGCGATACCGGGAGAAGATGGAAGACTGTGTGGCGGGACGAAAACTGCTTAAATCCTTGCGCCTTTCTCCGGCAAGTAGCGAGATCATCGAAGCACTGGGGTTAACTGAACTACAAAACGGCGTCAGCCTGGAGCAGTTGCTGAGGCGACCGGAAATGTCTCTGGAGCGGTTGGCGGGCTGTTATTCGGAATTAGCCGATTTGCCGAAAGCTGTGCAGGAGCAGCTGGAGATCGAAACAAAGTACCAGGGCTACATTGAGCGGCAGAAAGGGCAGGTCGAGCGCTTCAGCAAGAGTGAAGAAGTACGTATTCCAGAAACCTTCAGTTATGCTGAAGTAAAGGCCCTGTCTTCTGAAGTGCGAGAAAAACTGGAGAAAATAAAACCTTTAAATCTGGGGCAGGCAGCTCGAATTCCCGGAGTGACTCCGGCGGCGATTGCCATACTCGGCATCTTGTTGCGACGGGACTCGCATGAACAGCCTTGATGTGCTGGAAAAAATGCTGGCTGAAATGGCTATAAGGGCGGATCGGCAGAAGTTGAAGAAACTGCTTCGATTGCGCGATGAGTTGCTGAAGTGGAACCGAAAAATAAATCTGACTTCCATTAGCTGTCCAATAGAGATTCTGGAAAAACACCTGGTCGATTCACTGACGGTGATGCCCTTTATTCACCCCGATAGCCGGTTGCTGGACATGGGTTCTGGAGGCGGATTTCCCTGTATTCCTTTGAAAATCATGCTGCCGGCTCTTAAGGTCTGTTCCGTCGATGCGGTTGGTAAAAAAATCGCGTTTCAAAAACATGTGATCAGGTTGCTGCAATTGAGAGAGTTTGATGCTCGGCACGCGCGAGTTGAAGATTTGGCTCACGAGCAGGAAAAGTTTTCTTATGATGTTATTGTCACCAGAGCTTTTGCCTCGCTTCCCGAAATTCTGACCCTGGCTGAACCTCTTCTCTCTCCACGGGGGCAGGTGATCGCGATGAAAGGGGCGGAGGGCATCAGGGAGTGGGAAGACAGTAAAAACCAGCAAGGTGTTAAGCATCGCTTTGAGTGTCGAAAACAGGAGACCTTAAATCTGCCCCATAGCAAAGCCCGCAGAGTGTTATTGTTTTTCTCGAAAAAATGAAAAAAATCCAGCAACCTCAAAAATTCAGGCTGTTCCGAGAGTGGTAGCGAACAAACTTCTTTTCATCACCGCCAAAAGGGATTAAGCTGAGAAGCTTGAGTTCTTCCGTTGTAGAAAAAGACCGTCAAGGTTCTTCTTAGCAACGATGTTCGAGGAACGTGCTGCAAAGGAAAACCGGCTGTCCGCGTAATAAAAAGGAAGCTGCCATGGCGCAGATCATTGCCGTCGCCAACCAGAAGGGCGGGGTAGGAAAAACAACAACAGCCGTTAACCTGTCGGCGTCACTGGCCGCGGCGGAGAAGCCAACCCTGTTGGTTGACCTTGATCCCCAAGCCAATGCCAGTAGCGGAGTGGGCATCGATCGGGCTGCTCTGCGCTACACAACTTACAACGGGCTGCTGGGAGAGGTTGCGGCCACGGACATCGTTTGTCCCACCTCTCTGGAAAACCTGCACATCCTGCCAGCGACATGCGACCTGATCGGCGCCGAAATTGAACTGGTGTCCGAACCGAACCGGGAAGCCCGTCTGAGGGCTTTTCTTTCTGAAATATCCAATGATTACGAATATATAGTGATTGACTGCCCGCCCTCGCTAGGGCTGCTGACGATCAATGCCCTGACTGCCGCCAGTTGGGTTCTGGTGCCTCTGCAGTGCGAATACTACGCCATGGAAGGGTTGTCGCAGCTCAGCAAGACGATACGCCTGATCCAGCGTCAGCTTAATCCGGGATTAATTTTAAAGGGAATTCTGCTGACCATGTTCGATCGTCGAAACAATCTATCCCATCAGGTAAGCGAAGAAATTCGCCGGCATTATAATGAACGGGTATTTCAAACCGTAATACCAAGAAATGTTCGGCTTTCAGAGGCCCCCAGCCATGGCATGCCGGTTCTGCTCTACGATATTGCCTCGTCGGGTGCCGCTGCCTATCTGGCCCTTGCCAAAGAGATTATTTCAACGGGAAACTGACATGGGAAAAAGACCTGCTTTAGGAAAGGGTATTGGCGCTTTGCTGAATTCGGCCAACGAAGACGGCCGCCGCAAGTATTTTCTTTGCCCGATTGAAGAGTTGCGCCCACATGACCAGCAGCCGCGCAAGAGCTTCGATGACAGCAAGATGGAAGAATTGACCGCTTCTGTTCGGGAAAAGGGGATTATTCAGCCCCTGGTGGTGAGGCGCATGGACGATCACTACCAGATCATCGCTGGAGAGCGTCGCTGGAGAGCCGCTCAAAAAACGGCGCTGCGGGAAGTTCCGGTGGTCATTCAGGATGTCACCGATGATTTGGCTTATGAAATGGCCATTATCGAAAATATTCAGCGGGAGGACCTGAATCCCATCGAAGAAGCGGCGGCCTACAGTCAGCTAATAGAGCGCTACAACCTCACCCAGGAAGAAGCGGGAAAACGGGTCGGAAAAGACCGTTCGTCCGTTGCCAACTCCCTGCGCCTGTTGCGGTTGCCGAGCGGGGTTCAGGCGGATGTGGTCAGCGGAGTACTCACCATGGGACACGCGCGGGCACTGCTGGCTCTTGACGACGAGCAGGATATCCTGGAGGCTCGGGAGCAACTGGTGCGAAAAAAAATGTCGGTGCGGGAAACCGAATCACTGATTCGCCGAATCAAGAAATTCGGTCAGCACCACCACAAACCGGTCGGCAAGACGCTTTCTCCTGAATTGAACCATCTGGCGGAAGAACTGCAACGGGCACTAGGAACCCAGGTGTCGATTCACCCCAAAAAGCGCGGTGGCCGAATCGAAATTCGCTATTTTGACAATGATGACCTCGACCGATTGCTGGAACGATTGGTCATTTCCTGACGGGCGGAACCGATGCTGCGAAAAAAAAAGGAAAAAACCATGGGAAAAGAAGCTGCTGCGGATAAAATCAAAGCCTTTCTTGGTGAGGGAAGCCAGTTTGAAGGGACCCTGGTATTTGATGATATTGTACGAATGGACGGAAACTTCAGCGGCAAGATATCCTCCAACGACACGCTCATTGTCGGCGACAAGGCCGACATTGAAGCGGAAATCACCGTTGGCACCCTGATTCTGAGCGGCCGTTTTAAGGGCAAGATTCAGGCAACCGCCAAGGTGGAGCTAAGATCACCGGCCCAGGTGGAAGGAGCTATCACCACGCCATCACTGATCGTGGAAGAGGGGGTTGTCATGAACAGCACGGTCAACATGACCCAGCAGGCAACCAGCAGGGTCGATACCGTAACGGAGTAGCAAGGGGCGCCAAATCCTGTTTGAGTGGTTTTCAGGCACATGGAAGGGGATCCCGGGCTACCAACCCGGAGGAAGACTGTGCTCCGCAACGGACAGAATCGAAAAGGTGAAAAAAGTCCCGGCACAAAAACCCGATCATGGGGCTCAAATCTACCAGAGATCGCGCTGAAAATATCAATTCCCGGGTCGCCACCATCCCGTCACCGTGCCGCACAGAACACATCAAGGCCAGCGTACCGATCACAACCAGTAGTCACCGTCGCAAATTGGCACCACCAGACAGGCAGGTCTTGCCTCGCGGTTGACAAGGCGCAGGCCAATCAGCGCTCCTGAAAACAAACCAGTCTTGCCGGACCAACTTTTGTCAGGACATGCTGCGAGTCTTTGCAAAAGCATCAGACCTTTTTTTTGACCACAAGTTCCGTTTTCAGCACGAGGGGTACCCGTGATCAAAATCGATTGGACCATTCTGTTACAGGTCGCCAATTTTTTTCTTCTCATTGGTGCGCTTCAGCGGTTTTTTTTTCGGCCCCTGCGAACGGCCATGCAGCAGCGGCGTGAGGCCTGGGAAGAGCAGCAGCAGAAGGCCGACAGCCTGGATCGCCGCCTTGAGGAAAGGATGGAAAGCGACCGGCAACGGCTGCAGGAGCTTCGGCTGCTGCTGGACCAGGAAAGGGCGACAGTACGCCGGGAACTGGCGGCGGAGACGGAACGCCGGTTGCGTGAGACCGAAGAACGGGCCGCTCTCCAACTGGAGGAGCTACGAGAGCAGATTCGGCAGGAAAAAGATCGGGCACTGGCTTATTTGCAGGATCAGACCGAGGACCTGGCAGAAGGCATCGTACGCAAAGTGATCGGGAGGCCCCTGTGAACAAAGGATTAGAATACAGAATCCTGGCCGGTCGGTTGGTGATGATGGTACCAATCCTGACCGCTGTGCTTGGGGGGATGGCCACGGCTGCAGCGATCGGCCAAGAGGCAGGTGCTGATATGCTGCTGAAAGACTTTCTCTACCGCAGCATCAATTTTGCGATTATGTGCGGAATTATCCTGTATTTTGTTGCCAGGCCGTTGCAGAACAAGCTGGGACGGCGCCGCTTTGAACTGCGGGAAAATCTCGAGGCAGCCAAAAAAGCTCGAAGCCTGGCGGAAGCCAAGCTGGCAGACTTGGAAGCGAAACTGGCACAAAGAGACCGGGAAATGCTGGACATGCGCCATGGTGCCGAGAAGGCCAACCAAAAAGAAAGAGAAAATGCCCTGCAGGAAGTAACGGCATTGTCGGAAAAAATAATTCGAGAAACCGAGGAGTTGGCAAAGCGGGAAATCAAAGAGGCACGTCGCCAGCTGCGCCATGAAGCTGCACGGATGGTTGTTGCCGTCGCTGAACAACAGTTGCGGGAGAAATCGACTCCCGAAGACAGTCTGCGGCTGGTACACGAAAATATTGAGAAAATGGAGAAACGGCAGTGAGCGCGGTTCTGTTAGTCCGGCGGTATGCCAAAGCGCTGGTGCTTATCGGCCAGGAACGGCAGATGCTGGATCGTTTTCAGCAGGATCTTGAAAGGCTGGAACGTCTTTTCAGTACCGAAAAAAGGCTGCTGCCGTTGCTCGAGAGTCCTTCCCTCGCCAAGGCGCGTAAAGATGCATTGCTCGCCAGGTTTGAGGATTATCTCGAATTGACTCCGCAAGTCCGGAATCTTGTCCAGGTGCTGCGAAACAAGGGAAGGTTTCGTCTGGTGACCCGGATTGCCCAGGCTTTTGTCGAGCAGGCCGACGCGGCACTGGGAATACAGCGGGTTCGAGTGGATTCGGCGACGCCGCTGCGAACCGAACAGCGCCTGAGGTTGCAGAAGCTTCTGGAGAACCGCGAAGGCCGGACCATCGTCATGACCGAGTGCTGTGATCCTGCTCTCATAGGTGGATTGCGAATCACCCTGAACAGTCGCATTCTCGACGGAACTGTACGGGCCCAGTTGGCAAGAATGGCGGAGATCATTACGGAAGGCGGATTATCCCATGGAGATTAGGGCGGAAGAGGTCTGTGCCATCATCAAGCAGCAGATCGAGGGTTTTGAGAGTGTTATTGAGCTTAGGGAAGAGGGCACCATCCTTTCTGTTGGTGACGGTATCGCCCGCATCTATGGTCTTGAGAGTGCCATGTCCGGAGAGTTGCTGGAGTTTCCCGGCGGAACGCTGGGGATGGTGCTGAATCTGGAAGAAGACAACGTCGGCGCTGCGATTCTCGGTGAGTGTCACCCGATTCGAGAAGGCGACACCGTGCGAAGAACAGGCCGCATTGTCGAGGTGCCTGTCGGCGACGAACTGATTGGACGGGTGGTCAACGGCCTGGGTCAGGCCATCGACGGCGGAGCTTCCCTTGAAGGCATGGAGACCGCCCAGGTGGAAGTCAAGGCACCGGGGATCGTGACTCGCAAGTCTGTCCACGAACCGCTTCAGACCGGCATCAAGGCGGTGGATTCCATGGTGCCCATCGGCCGGGGACAGCGTGAGCTGATCATCGGCGACCGTCAGACCGGCAAGACGGCACTGGCCGTTGACACGATCATCAACCAGAAGGGCCAGGACATGGTCTGCATCTATGTGGCCATCGGCCAGAAGCGTTCCACGGTGGCCCAGGTGAACGCCCGTCTTCGAGAGCACGGCGCCATGGACTACACGATCGTGGTTTCCGCCAGCGCCAGCGATCCGGCTCCGCTGCAGTTCATGGCCCCCTATGCCGGCGTGACCATGGGGGAGTACTTTCGCGATCGGGGCCGCCATGCCCTGATCGTCTACGACGATCTCTCCAAACACGCCGTTGCCTACCGCCAGCTTTCTCTGCTGCTGCGCCGCCCGCCGGGCAGGGAAGCCTACCCTGGCGATGTATTTTATCTGCACAGCCGCCTGTTGGAGCGGGCCGCCAAGCTGGATGACGCCCTTGGCGGAGGCAGTTTGACGGCTCTGCCCATCATCGAAACCCAGGCCGGAGACGTTTCCGCCTATATTCCCACTAACGTTATTTCGATTACGGACGGTCAGATTTTTCTCGAAACAGACCTGTTCTTTGCCGGTATTCGTCCGGCTATCAACGTCGGATTGTCCGTATCCCGGGTCGGCGGCAGTGCCCAGATCAAGGCGATGAAACAGGTGGCCGGCACCTTGCGGCTGGCCCTGGCCCAGTATCGGGAAATGGCTGCCTTTGCCCAGTTTGGCTCCGACCTTGACGAAGCGACCCAGCGGCAACTCAACCGCGGCTCCCGCCTGGTGGAGATTCTTAAACAGCCCCAATACCGTCCTCTGCAGGTGGCTCAGCAGGTGCTGTTGATCTTTGCCGCCAACAATGGCTATCTGGACGACTACCCTCTGGCGGCATTACAGCGCTACGAAGAGGAACTGTACGCCTTCATGCAGAATCGCCATCCGGCAATCCTTGAACGGTTGCGGGAGCAGAAGGTTATGGACATTCAACTGCAGGAAGACATCAAGGCGGCCCTTGCGGAGTTGAAAAACACTTTTTCAGGCTGAGCAAAAGGGCGAAAACAAAACGATGGCCAACTTAAAGAACACCAGGCGCCGGATCAGTTCGGTGAAAAACACCCAACAGATCACGCAGGCCATGAAAATGGTGGCGGCTTCTAGGTTTCGCCGGGCCCATGAGGACGTTCTGGCGGCGCGGCCTTATGCGGAAAAGCTTCATCAGGTGCTCTCCAGTCTGGCGCTTCGGGAAAAAGAAGCCGTGCATCCTCTGTTGGGGCGGCACGGCAGGGAAAGGGCCTTGTTGCTGGTAATGACCTCCGACCGGGGCCTGTGCGGCGGTTTCAACATGAACGTCATCAAAATGGTGGAGCGCTTTGTGGAGGATAAGGCCGCCGATTTTGCCGCCTACGACCTGATGATCATCGGCCGCAAGGGCAAAGACTATTTCTCCCACCACGGCGGACACAACATCGTCAAAATCTATGAGGGAGTCACCAGCAAGGCTTCCTACGGCGTGTCTTCGCTGTTGGGCCAGGAGGTGGTCGCCGGTTTCTGCGACCGCACTTACGACGGTGCCTACCTGTTTTTCAACGCCTTTCGCAGCGCCATCTGCCAACAGGAGACGGTTAGTCAGCTGTTGCCCATCGTGCCCCGTGAAACAACCGCCGATGAGAACGTATCCCGTTTTATCTACGAACCGGACCGGCGCCAGGTTCTGGAGTCGATCCTGCCCAAATATGTCGAGGTCGAGATCTATCGGGCCTTTGTCGAATCCCTGGCCTCCGAGCACGGGGCTCGCATGAGCGCCATGGACAGCGCCACAAAAAACGCCACCCAGATGATTCGACGCCTGACCCTGCAGTACAATCGCATGCGACAGGCGGCCATCACCAAGGAACTGACGGAAATCATCTCCGGCGCCGAATCGGTTTGAGTGCAGAACGTGTTTTGTAGATCACGCCCATTAACAGGAGGGCATTTCATGAACACAGGCAGGATTTTACAGGTTATCGGCCCGGTCATCGATGTGGAATTTGACGAAGGCCGATTGCCGGAAATCTACTACGCTCTTCGAATCACCAACCCTTCGCTCAATACCGAGCCCTGGAACCTGGTCGTGGAAGTTGCCCAGCATCTGGGGGAAAACCGGGTACGGACCATTGCCATGGACATTACCGAGGGGCTGGTGCGGGGGCAGCCGGTGTGGGATACGGGGCAACAGATCACCGTTCCCGTGGGCCGCGGCACCCTGGGGCGGATTCTGAACGTCATTGGTGACCCGGTGGATGAGATGGGGCCGGTGGATTGTGATGACCGCTGGGAGATCCATCGCCCCACCCCCAGGTTTGTGGACCAATCCACTGAAGTCGAGGCCTTTGAAACCGGTATCAAGGTGGTCGATCTGCTGGCGCCCTACGCTCGCGGTGGCAAGGTCGGTCTGTTCGGTGGTGCCGGAGTGGGCAAGACGGTGCTGATCATGGAGCTGATTCACAATATCGCCAAGCAACACGGGGGGTATTCGGTTTTTGCCGGGGTCGGAGAACGGACCCGGGAAGGCAACGATCTGTGGAACGAGATGAAAGCATCAGGAGTTCTCGATAAAACCGCACTGGTCTACGGCCAGATGAACGAACCACCCGGCGCTCGCGCCCGGGTCGCCCTGTCGGCGCTGACGGTGGCCGAGTATTTTCGCGACCGGCAGCATCAGGATGTGCTGCTCTTCGTCGACAACATCTTTCGGTTTACCCAGGCCGGTTCCGAGGTGTCGGCCCTGCTGGGCCGGATTCCGTCGGCGGTCGGCTATCAGCCGACACTGTCCACGGAGATGGGCGAGTTGCAGGAACGCATCACCTCCACACGGGACGGGTCCATCACCTCGGTGCAGGCCATCTACGTTCCCGCCGACGACCTCACCGATCCGGCGCCGGCCACCACTTTTGCCCATCTCGACGCGACCACGGTGCTGTCCCGGCAGATCGCCGAACTGGGTATCTACCCGGCGGTGGATCCGCTGGATTCGACCAGTCGGATTCTTGATCCCCAAGTCGTGGGCGAAGAGCATTACCGCGTGGCGCGGGAGGTGCAGTATATTCTTCAACATTACAAAGAGCTGCAGGATATTATTGCGATTCTCGGCATGGACGAGCTTTCCGAGCAAGACAAGCAACTGGTCGGCCGGGCCCGGCGAATACAGAAATTCCTGTCCCAGCCCTTTCATGTGGCGGAAATCTTTACCGGCTCTGCGGGCAAGTATGTGCCTCTGGAAGAGACCATTCGCGGTTTTCGGCAGATCGTCGAAGGCCGGCACGACAAGGTGCCCGAACAGGCGTTCTATATGGCCGGCGGTATCGACGAAGTGCTTGAAAATGCCGCGCGCATGGCCGATTAGCGATCAGCGGAAGGAGAAGAAGAAACATGCCGGACAAACTTACCCTGGAGCTGGTGACGCCGGCCCGGCAGATGCTCTCGGAACAGGTGGATGAGATTTTTGCCCCCGGCAGCCTTGGTCAGTTCGGGCTGCTCCCGGGCCACGCGCCCATGCTTACCACCCTGCAGCCCGGAGAACTCCGTTACCGTAAGGGAAAAGAGATTTTTTACCTGGCGGTCAGCTGGGGATACGTGGAGATCGAGAACAACCGGGTTGTTATACTGGCGGAGACCGCCGAGACGGAAGACGAGATCGATCTGGAACGGGCCCGGGCCGCCCTTGGGCGAGCCCAGCAGGCCCTTACCGGCATGAGCGCTGAAGAGAAGGAATACCGGGCGATGCAGCAGGCGCTGGCTCGGGCCATGGTCCGCATCCAGGTGGCCGGCAAGCATAAAAATTTCTAATTTTGCTAAGCGGCACGGATTTAGCCTAAAAAGGATTTGTCCAACACAGTAACACAAGAAAATGGCCGGCAGACGGCTGCCAGGCCGTTTTTTTTAAGGGGCAACGATGGCGCAAAACACCGGGCGGGCCTTCAGGCCGTGAAGAACGGGATCCTGCATCTGGATCTTGATGCGTTTTATGCTTCCGTCGAGCAGCGGGACCAGCCTCAACTGCGGGGCCACCCGGTTGTAGTGGGTGGTTCGGCACATCGGGGGGTGGTTTGCGCCTGCTCCTATGAGGCGCGGCATTATGGTATTCATTCGGCCATGCCTATGGCCCGGGCGCTGCAACTGTGTCCTCATGCCGTGCTGCGAAGACCGCGCATGGAGCGCTATCGTCAGCTATCCGGCGAGGTGTTTGCGGTATTTGGACGCTACACCGATCGTATCGAGCCCCTCTCCCTAGACGAAGCCTTTCTTGACGTCAGCGGCTGTGAGCGGCTGTTCGGTGAGGCGGTTGACATTGCGGCAAAGATTCGTAAGGAGGTTCGCGACGAGCTCGGTCTGACTGTCAGCGCCGGGGTGGCCAAAAACAAATTTCTTGCCAAGTTGGCTTCGGCTCATGGCAAACCCGACGGCCTGTTCGTGGTGGCCGATCCGCCGGACGATTTTCTTCTGTCCCTGCCTCTTGAGCGATTGTGGGGTCTCGGTCCGGCGACCTGCCGGCGCCTGCAGGAATACGGTCTGACCTCCGTGGCGGATCTGCGAAGGCTCGGCGAGGCGCAACTGGTGCGGATTGTCGGGTCGACCGGAAAGAGCTTGTATCGTCTGATACGGGGAGAGGATTCCCGGCCGGTCCTGGCCCGGGTCGGCCGTCAGTCCATCGGTCACGAGGACACCTTTGATCGGGATCTGGAGCATCCGAACGACCTGCACCGTGCCCTGCTCGGTCTGGCCGAACGGGTTGCGTCGCGGTTGCGGTCCGGCGGACTGGCCGGTGCCAGTGTCCAGCTCAAAGTGCGCTATGGGGACTTTTCCACCGTGACCCGCAGCCAGCAGGTTCCGGCGCCTCTCGATTCGGCCCTCGCCATTCTGCAGGTTGCCGAAGATCTGTTGCAGCGAACGGAGGCGGCAAGACGTCCGGTGCGCCTGCTCGGCATCAGCCTGAGCCACTTGCAGGACGCCCGTAAAGGTCAGGGCGAACTGTTTGCGCCGGAGCGTAACGACCGTTTGTCGGCCCTTGACGGGGCCTTGGACAGCTTGCGAAAGCGGTTTGGTGAGCGGGGCGTGCGGCGCGCCACGCTGATGAGCGGGCCGCACTCAGGGCCGAAAGCGGGGGGCGATGACGGAGATGGTTCGTAGCAGGGCCTGCTGATCATGGATTTCCAGGGTCGCCGTGGGGCGGAGCCGTTGCCCTTCCAGCAACCGGAACAGCTCGGAAAAATCGGCGCTGCCGTCACCGATGGCCAGGTGCGCGTCCCGGTCGCCCAGATTGTCGTGCAGATGCAGATGTTGCAGGTGCCGTCCGAGGGCCGTAAACCATTCTTCAAGAGGGACCTGGCCGAAAAGGTGCCAGTGGCCGATATCAAAACAATGCCCCAGCCAGGGGGAGTCGATGCCGTCCAACAGAGCCTGAAGGGTGACGGGATTTTCCTCGAAAATGTTTTCCAGGGCCATGCGGCAATCGAGATCCGCTGCCCGGGTCACCAGTTCCGGCCAGAAACTCAGGGAAGACTCGACCCACAATTCGTCGCGACCGCCGTAATGCCATCGGAAAAAACCGGGGTGAAACACCACCAGTCGGGCCTGAAGCAGGCCGGCAAGATCCAGCGTACGGGCAAAGCTGCGCCGGGTAGCCTCCCGTACCAGCGGGTCGACGGCGCCGGGGTTAAGGTCCATAAAAGGGGCATGGACGGTGACGGCAAGGTCTGCTTCGGCCAATCGGCGACCCCATTCCCGCACCTGGGCATCCGGACGCTCCAGGTCAAACCATTTAAAGGCGATTTCCGGCTGCAGGCGATGCAGGAAGAGCAGCGGCAGCAGGCCGTCGAGGAGCGCACAGGGAATGTGAACGTGCAGGCGGTCGATCATGCTATCCTCTCGAGGCAAGCAGGGCGAGTTTGCCAGTGTTGGCCCTGACTTGCGTTTCACATGGGCTTGCTTCGGACAAAATCCGCGGGATGCTGGAGATGTGCTCATCACCATGCGTTCCGCGACGAGTTTTTCGAAGACCAGCGTTTCCTGCTCCATTACAAAGGGCGCCGGCCGGGCAAGAAGCTTGAGATAATGAGGGTCGACAGAGCCAGGGTCAGACGATAGGCCGGTTTAAAAGTCGCCAAATCATAGCGTTCCGGAGAACAAAAGGCAAGCCGGCGGCGGCCTTTGCTACGGCCCTGTCGTCCCCCTGTCCGTGGTGGGCTTGAGCGGCTTGCGATCCGGGACGCGGGACGGGACGAGGGACTCTTTGCCTGCCGGCCCGATTAACTGGTAGAATGTCAACGGCCTTTTCTCTTGCTACGGACAGGATATGCTTATATGCAGGCAAGGCAGACGATGACGACAACCCATCCCGACGATCTGCAGCAGCCGATTCAGCACCATCGCCAGTTGCGAGACTTTCTGCTGACCGGTGCCCGCACCCGCCGGCAATGGGGGGTGGGCGCGGAAATGGAAAAGTTGGTTGTTGACGCCGAAACCGGCGAGGCCGCCTGCTTTACTCGTATTGAAGCGTTGTTGGAACAACTGGCCGTTTCCGGGTCCTGGCAGCCGGTTTATGAGCAGGGCCGTTTGACCGCCCTGCGGGGAGAGAAATCCTCGATTACCCTGGAGCCGGGCGGTCAGCTGGAACTCTCCGGGGCCCTGTGTCCTGATCTTATGTGCTGTCGCCGGGATTTCTGTGCCTATGTGGATGCGGCTCTTGAAGCTGCCAGGCCGCTGGGACTGCTTTTTCTCGGTCTGGGAGTACAGCCCTTCACGCCCCTGCGGGAGATTGACTGGCTGCCCAAATCCCGCTACGGCATCATGCGCCGTTACATGGAGCGGGTTGGCGACCGGGGGCACAACATGATGAAGCAGAGCGCCGGCCTGCAGGTGAATCTGGATTTCGCCGATGAAGTGGACTGTATGGAGAAGCTGCGGGTCGCCCAATGGCTGGCCCCCCTGTTTTATGCCCTGTTTGCCAATTCCCCCCTGCTTAATGGACGCCCCAGTGGTTTTCTCTCGACCCGGGGGGAGATCTGGTCCCGTACGGACCGGGATCGTACCGGCCTGATTCCCGCCCTTCTGGACAGCCGGGCGACTCTCGACAGTTACGTCGAATACGCCCTTGACGTGCCCATGTATTTTATTCAGCGTCAAGAGCGTTATCTGGACATGACCGGAGAGCGCTTTTCCTTTCGGCGTTTTCTGGCTGAGGGATTCGCCGGTCATGTGGCCTGTCTTGCGGATTGGAGCCTGCATCTCTCGACCCTCTTTCCCGAGGTACGCCTGCGTCCGCACATCGAATTGCGCAGCGCCGACAGCCTGCCTCCGGGACTGAGTCTTTCGGTGGCTGCGCTGGCCAAGGGGGTGCTGTATGACGCCGCCGCTCGCAAGGAGATCGAACGCCTGTTTGGCAGCCTGGATACGGCGGCTTTCATGGACATCTATCGGCAGTCCTGGCGCCTGGGGCTGAAGACTCCCGTGGGCCGCCACAGGCTTCAGGCTCTGGCGCTGGACGTTCTGGCTCTGGCCCGGGAAGGTCTGGAGCGACACGGGCGGGAACGGGATCAGGGTCAGGACGAAGTCCGGTTTCTCGACGGCCTTGACGAGATAGCGCAAAGCGGCATCACACTGGCGGAGCGCCTTCTGGCCCGCTGGCACGGAACACGCGCCCAGCGATTTGCGGCTCTCAGGGAGCACTGCGCCTTTGGGCCCTGTACGCCCTGTTCCAGGACATCATACAACGATTGAATTGCAGGAGGTTCCCATGTCCATGTTTCAAGAACCCATCGATCCGGCCCTGGCCCGGGAGACGATTGATACCCTGCGCCTGCTGGCCGCAGACGCCGTCGAGAAGGCTCGCTCCGGCCATCCCGGAACCCCCATGGAGGCCGCTCCCATCGCCTATCTGCTGTATCGTCGGCATCTGCGCCACGCTCCCCGCCATCCCGACTGGCCGGGTCGGGATCGCTTCATTCTGTCCTGCGGTCATGCTTCGGCGCTGCTCTACAGCGTGCTGCACCTGAGCGGATACGATCTGCCTTTGGACGAACTGAAGAACTTTCGCCAGCTCGGCAGCCGCACGCCCGGTCATCCCGAATACGGACACACGCCGGGAGTGGAAACCACCACCGGCCCCCTGGGGCAGGGGTTCGCGGTGGGGGTCGGCATGGCCATGGGCGCCCGTTACCTGCAACAGCAGGTCGACGCAGAGCTTTTCGACTATCGGGTCTACGCCATGTGTTCCGATGGTGATTTGATGGAAGGAGTCGCGGCCGAAGCGGCGTCGCTGGCCGGACACCTGCGGCTGGGAAACCTGATTTACTTCTATCTCGACAATCGTATTACCATTGAAGGTGCTACGGATCTGGCCTTTTCCGATGAGACGGCCACCCGGTTCCTGGCCTACGGCTGGCAGGTGCTGCGGGTCGAGGGGGAAAATCTGGCCGAAATCGATGCCGCCATTCTTTGTGCGCAAAGGGATCCTCGTCCTTCGTTGATTATCGCCCGTACCCATATCGGCCAGGGAGCGCCCAACAAACGGGATACCGCAGCGGCTCACGGCGCTCCCCTGGGCACCGAAGAACTGCGTCTCACCAAACAGGCCCTGGGCAGAGACCCGGAACGGTTCTTTGAGATTCCAGAGACCGTTGACGCGCATATGCAGGTTGTTGCCGAGCGGGGCGACGAGTTGGTCAGCCACTGGCGACAGCTGCTTGAGAGCCGTCGCGGAACCCCTTCTCTGGCGGCCTGGCTGCAGGCCATGGAAAAGGGGCTGCCCGACGACTGGCGGGAGGCATTGCCCCGTTATGTCCCCGCCGACGGGCCGATGGCAACCCGCCAGGCCAGTGGCCAGGTACTTAACGCCCTTGCCCCCCGGCTGCCTTTTTTGCTGGGCGGCTCTGCCGATCTGGCGCCTTCCAACAACACCGCCCTGCGTGACCAGGAGTCCTTCGCTCCCGGCGCCAGCGGCCGCAATATCCACTTTGGGGTTCGCGAGCATGCCATGGGAGCCCTTCTCAACGGCCTGGCCCATACTCCGGAACTGATTCCCTATGGAGGGACCTTTCTGATTTTTTCCGACTATATGCGACCGACCCTGCGGCTGGCGGCGATGATGGGATTGGCTCCCATTTATGTCTTCACCCACGATTCCATCGGCCTGGGCGAAGACGGTCCCACCCATCAGCCGGTGGAGCAATTGGCTGCTCTGCGGGCGATTCCCAATCTCAACGTTCTGCGTCCCGCCGACGCCCAGGAAACAGCCTTTGTCTGGCAGATTGCCATTGAGAACCGGCAACGGCCTTCGGCGCTGGTGCTGTCCCGACAGGGACTGCCGATTCTGGACCGGTCCCGCTACGGCGCGGCGCAGGAAACCCTGCGGGGTGCTTATGTGCTGGCCGAAGCGGAAGGAGCGCTACAGGTGCTGCTTATGGCCAGCGGCTCCGAAGTTTCCCTGATCCTGCAGGCCCGGGAACTTCTGCAGCAGCAGGGCATCGGAACCCGGGCGGTGTCTATGCCCTGCTGGGAGCTTTTCGAGGAGCAGTCCCCGGATTACCGGCAATCGGTTCTGCCTCCGCAGTGCGTGGTTCGCCTGGCCGTTGAGGCGGCTTCGCCTTTTGGCTGGGAGCGTTACGTTGGGGAGCGGGGAGGAATTCTGGCCATGCAGGGTTTTGGCGCCAGCGCTCCGGCGCAGCAGCTGATGGAGCACTTCGGTTTTACGGTATCCGAAGTCGTAAGCCGGGCACTGGTGCTTCTGCAGCAGAGCGGTTGAACAAGGGCGCAGCGATCCGCAGCTTTCACCGATCTGGTTGCACAACGGGTAAACCTTTTTACGACTCCATGCGTCGAGGCGGGAAACAAGCGTTTTTTTTCAATGGAAGGGGAAACAATGACATCCCGGGTTGCCCCCATTGTTGTTGATGAGTTTGTGCCACGGGAGGCCAGTCTGGTTTTGCAGAACGATGCGGATGAAGGGCTTCTGGAACTGCTTCGGGCCGGGCATCCCGGCGCTTTTGAGCAGTTGGTCGCCAGCCAGGCGTCGCGGCTGATCAATCTGGCCTATCGGCTGGTCGGCAATCGGGCCGAAGCAGAAGAAATCGCTCAAGAAGGGTTTCTGCGCCTGCACCGGTCTTTGCACCGCTTCCGCGGAGAGTGCAGCCTGGCCAGTTACCTGTATCGCATTGTCACCCGGCTGGCGATTGATCACCTGCGGCGTGAGCGTCTGCGCCGCAAGGTATTCTTTTTTCGGCGCCAGAACGAGGATCTGGACCCCGTGGAAATGGCCGCCGATGACGCGGCTTCACCCCGGGACAGATTGCAGGCCCGGGAGACGGGAAGGAGGCTGCAGGTCGCCCTGGGCGGACTATCGGCCCGACAGCGGACAGTGTTTGTGCTGCGCCACCAGGAAGGGATGGCCCTCAAGGAGATCGCCGAAACCCTGGGCCTGGAAGAGGGGACGGTCAAAGTGCATCTGCACCGGGCGGTAAAGGCGTTACGGGTCGCGCTGGAGGATTTGCGGGAGGAATAAAATGAAAAAAGAGACGGCAAGCGGTAGCTGCGACAGCCAGGCGCTGTTGCTGTACTACTACGGAGAGCTGGACGGGACGCAACGCAAAAGCCTGGAGCGGCATCTGCAAGGCTGCAGCGGTTGTGCTCGGGAGTGGCAGCGGCTGCAACAGGACCTGGAAGGACTGGAGACGCCCACTCTGAAACTGGACGCCGTTGCCGCCCGCCGGTTTGCCGCACGGGTTACGGAGCGGACCAGTCGTCGGGAGCGGCGGGCTCCGTGGTTGTGTGGTGCCGCCGCGACCGCCGGAGTGATCCTGTTCCTTGTCTTGCTGCTACCCCCGGGAATGCCGCTCGAAGAAAGTGGGCGGGCCACCACGAACCTGGCCATGGTGCAAGATATGGAGTTGCTGCAGTATCTGGACCTGTTGCGAGATCTGGAGCTGCTGCAGGGCGCGGAAGGGCAGGGATGAGGATCGCCGGAGGAAAAACCGTGAAGAAAGGGAGCCTGTTCATAGTAATCCTGGCCATTTTTGCTGGCGTCCCGCCAGGGAGTGTCTGGGCCCGAGGTGCTCCCGGCAACAGCAGGGGCAACTCCCCAACGGTGGCCGTATCCCGTTCCTCCGACCAGGATCGGTGGCAGCAACTGAGCCCGGCGCAACGTCAGGAAATTCAGCGTCGTTATGAGGAGTTTAAGCAACTTCCCGCTGCTGAACAGCAGCGGATCCGTCAGCAATACCAACGCTTTCAGGATATGTCGCCGGAAGGCCGGCAGCAGGTTCTGGAACGGCATCGGCGGCTGCAGGAGATGCCGCCGGACCAGCGGGAGCAGTTGCAACGCGAATGGCAGCAGATCAGGGAACTGCCTTCGGAAAAACGGATTGAACAGCGGAAAAAGTTACAGCAGCGTTATTTTAACGGCGGCGGGGGGCGGTAGAAGCTTTGCAGAAGCGGGACGGAGAAGGCAAAAAAACGCCTCCCTTTCCTGCGTGTGGGGCGAAAGAGGGAGGTCGATAAAACGCTTCAGGAGGATCGCCGCCAGGCAAATCTCGCCAGAAATCCCGACGGCATTGCAAGCAGAACAGAAAAAGAACAGAAAAATCTTGTGAACGATTCACGTATACACAAAATCTGCGGCGAGAAGCAACACATTTTCTGCCGAATAAATAAAAAAGCGGGAGTCGCAACAGGCGAATCCCGCTTTTTTATTTCGGAATGACAATCCAAACCAAGGCGTTGCCATTACCTGGAACAGAAGGTTTACAAGCAACGCCCTGCACGATCAACACTTCGTGCAGGACCTGCCGTCATACGAACGGCTGATGAAGTGTTATCCGATTGATCTGACGGCTCTTCAGGAGTCTTTCTCAGCCTTTTGCCGAAAAGAAATCGCCGCGGACGGTTTGTCGCGGCGAATAACGGCCAATGCTTTTTAGCAACCGGTCGCGGGCGGCATCCTGCTGGAACATTGCGCTACCCATTCGGTTTCAGCGCTGAACCGGGCCTGCTTCTGCCATTGCCGGATGCGACCGGCGCAGGCGGCACCGATGCCGGGGATCTTGCGCAAGGTTTTCTGGTGCAGGTGCGATATTTTGCGCAAATCGTCGGCGTGGTTCAACAACCGGGGGATCAGATATTGCCGGCATCGCCAGTCAATGCCAACAGACTCAAACAACGGCTTGCAGGTCGGCATGGACATTGTTCAAAACCCGACCCCGCTAATTCCGACGGCAGGCCCCCCTGATGACCCCCGTGTTCAGTTCACTTCCTGTGTCTTCGAGTCAGATGAAGAAGCCGCGACTAGTCGTGAGCGAATACCATCTTTTGAACCTCCACACCGTCGAATCCGTTCAGCACATTGGCAAGTTCTTCGTACATGGCGGGATCACCTGCCATTTCCAGGAGGATCAGGCCCGAACCGGCGCAGTAATTGTCGGTTACTTCATGAAGACCGATCCGGGTCTTGATGTTGCATCCGAAGCCCGTCAGTATCTTCTGGACCTCAGGTGCATTCTTTATCCTGTCCTGTAAGTGAATACCAAAAACCACATGAACTCCCTTGTCCATTGCCATGCTCCTTTCCTAAAGGGTGAAATTCTCCCTGTCCCCGGAATTTCCCGGAACTTCAACAAAATATTACAGATACTTTTACCGTGTGCGTCAGGACTCAAGGGGCTACCGGTATCAACACCACGTCAATGCGCCGGTTCATGGCCCGGCCTTCGGCGGTCAGGTCCGAGGCCAGCGGACGGGACGAGCCGTAGCCGATGGCTTCGATTTTTTCTTCGGGCAGGGTGCCGTTGGCGATCAGGTAGGATCGCACCGCTTCGGCCCGCTGAAGCGACAGGGCCAGATTGGTCTGCGCCGAACCGGTGCTGTCGGTATGGCCTTCGATGATGGCCCGGGGTTGGCCAAAAAGAGCGATGGCCTGCTGTACCTTGCTGAGCAGCGGATAGTTCTGTACCTCGATGACCGATTGTCCGACGGCAAAATTCATGGTTTTCAGTCGGATTATAAGTCGGTCCTCCTGCTTATAGACATCAGCTTCCTCCGCACTGAAGAGATCCTGCACCTGGCTGAACAGTCTCTGAAAACGCCGTTCTTCAGCCAATTGCTGGCGGGCCGCCCGCTCTTCCAGGGTAGTTCCTTCGAGAGTCGCGATCCGTTGCTGCAATTCGATAATGGTGCTTTCCAGAGCGGCGATTTCGAGCAACTGATCCTGCCCCTGCTGCTGATTGCTGGCAATCGCGGTAAGAATACCCTCCATCTGGCCTTCAAAAGGCCGATCCCGTTGGTCGGAAAGGTTCAGCTGTTCCGCGGTCTGGTGCAGCAGGCCTTCGATGAACAGGACATTCTGTTCCGGTGCCTGAGAGCGCAGCATTTCGGTCGAAACCAGAACCTGTTGCAGCCGCCGGGTGAAAAACAGGGCCTGGTCGGCTTTGCGACGAATGTCTTCACTCTGATAACGGCGATTGTTGATGTAGGCGTCGGCCTCATCCAGCTTTTTTTGCGCCTCCGCCAGGGCCAAAGGCGTCTGACGAACCGCCCGGTTGGTCATGATCTGTTCCAATTGGCGCCGCGTTTCTCCGAGGTAGCGTTCCTTGATGGCGCGCAGTTCAAGCTGGTCAAAAGCGTTGAAGACTTTGGCCTTGTCCCGTTGGGCAAGATCGAGATTGTTGGCTTCGATGGCCCGGGTGAGGCGTAGAAAACGTTCTTCGGCGGCGAGGAAATCCTGTCCCAGTTCGGCGGCTCCCGCACTCAGCGCCAGTTCGCGAACCTTGATCACATCGGGCAGTACCGCGTGGGCGATCTGCGCGGTCTGTTCCGCCCGCTGCAGTTCCACCCGCCCGGTAGTGATTTTGAGCAGGATTTCCGAAAGATCACGCTCCCGTTTCAGGAGTGACTGGGCCTCGAGAAACAGGGCTTCGGCATTGGCAAAGTTATTGGGTGAGAGAACGTCCAGGCGTGCCTGGCGGGCAACTTCCAGATCCTGTTCCAGCCTGATCAGCTGGTCAACGGGATCCTTGTCTTCCAGCTCGGTGAAGACGGCTTTTGGGCGGCCGCCGCAGGCACTGAGCGACAACAGAAGAAGCAGACTAATCCAGGGCATGAAAAACCGGAATGACGGATGCATGGTAAGGCCTCCTTGAGTAGCGCCTGGCAACGCAGGCGAAAGGGCAAATCAGGCAAAGGGAACTTTTGGTCGAGGCGGTTTTCCAGGTGGCAGAAGAAAAACACCGGCGCCTTTTTACTCCGGGAAGTTTAGACCGGAAAAGAGGCTTTTGCAATCGTCATTCGCTGGCAGGATAGGGGGGCCCTTGGCAGCTTATGGTGGAATTGGCCGGGAGGTGGCTGGTGGGTCAGGGGTCAGGGGAAAGTAACAAAAAAAGCCCCGCGACGGATCGCGGGGCTTTCGGGCAGATCTATGCGTGGTGGTACACGCTATATCTTGCGCACGTTGGCTGACTGGGGGCCTTTCTGGCCTTGGGTCACTTCGAAGCTTA
>SLLR01000098.1 GCA_007134025.1 Desulfuromonadaceae bacterium
AAAGGGTTGCGCGGAGGCGTACATCGGTACGCCGCACATTTCCACAGGATAGAGGAAATGGACAGCCCCTGGCTGCCCGAAGGGCGAGGGCCAGGGATGGTCCGAGTCACAAGCAAACCTGTAGATTGACGCCGCTACAGCGGAAAAGGGCCGTTTCCGGATGAAAACGAGGTAAGCTTCTGGAGTCGATGCCCTTCGGTAGAAGTATCTGAAGAATCTTCTAATACCACAGTTCAAGAGGTACATGTATGGGAAAACAGCCCAGATTCAAGCTGGCGGTCCTGTCAGGACTGATATTGCTGGCCCTCGGGGGCTGCCGGAGCAAACCCCTGCAGGGCGACATCGCCGATCTGCGGCGTCTGCCTCAGACCGCCCGCTACTACCTGGATCCGGCAACCGCCGACAAACCTTTGATGACACCTGCGGTTCAACACCAGGAAAGCCAGCGCTTCCTTGAAATCTATTTCAGCCCCTGGCAGTTGGAAGTGGCCGCGCCACCGGAGGAAAGGGTTTTCCAGCCGCTGCATGAGTTGATGGCCAGGTCTCTTCATGGTGCCAACCTGCTCCCATATCGCCAGGAAGAACTCAGACGACTGACGGATAAGTGCGCCGTCGAAAATTTCCCCGCAGAGACCCAACGGGCGATATCAATTCGCCACACGCATATCCGTGCCCTGCCGACGGACAAGCCGGGCTTTGCCGATCCGCTGCGGGCAGGCGAAGGGTTTCCATTTGACTATTTTCAGTACTCGGCCCTGCGCGCCGACACCCCGGCGCGAATTCTTCATCGCTCCCGAAACGGCGCCTGGAGTCTGGTCATGACCCCCCATGTCAGCGGCTGGGTTCCCAGTTCCGATCTGGCCCTGGTTGACGAGGACTTCGTCGCCGCCTTTCAGACTGGCTCCTATCTTGCCGTCATTCGGGAGGAAACGTTCCTGTCCGATATGTCGGGGGAATTTCATCGCTCCTTGTCCATCGGCGCACTGCTGCCCCGGGTGGGAACGAATTCCCTGCCGGGGCAGGTGCTCACCGCTGCGGCGGACGGTGACGGAAAAGCGGTTTTGCGCACGGCAATAGCGTCACCGGAAGCCGTCGCGGCCTGGCCTTTGCCGGCAACGGCAGCGGTTGTGGCCGAACTGCTCGAACAGCTTATCGGACAGTCCTACGGCTGGGGCGGGCTGTATGGCGGTCGTGACTGTTCGGCGACCCTGCAGGATCTGTTTGCCGTTATCGGCCTGTCCCTGCCCCGTAATTCAGCTCGTCAGATCACAGCCGGCCAGCCGGTGGATCTGCGAAACCTTGCCCCGGCGGCCAGGGAAAAGCTGCTGATCCAGGAAGGCCGGCCCTTTTTCACCCTGGTGGGACTTCCGGGGCACATCATGCTGTATCTGGGGCACACGAACGGGGAAGCAGTGGTGGCGCACACTCTCTGGGGTCTGCGCACGCGATCCTACGGTCGTGGCGAAGAGAGGCACCTGATTGGTCGAACCGTGATCACGTCCCTGCAGCCGGGACGGGAACTGCGCAATCTGAAACGCCCCGACGGTCTGCTGCGGCGGCGGCTTGAAGCTTTCACCCTGCTGGAGCAGGGAGTCGACCCCGGTGACTGAACACCGAAAGGCCCGGACGCGACAAAAAAATCCGCTACGCTGGACGTTCAGAGTAAAGACGGTATGTAAACCGCCATGTTTCGTGCCAGCTCTATGAACAAAAAAACGTTCCCTCGAAAACACTGAAAGAACGGCATGTTAAGAACTGGATGTTAACTTATTTTTTTAAATTTCAGAATCCATCACAATCCTCTCGCTAACAGAAAAAACCGTGGTCTTCTCTGTCGTGGAGAAGCAGCACAAAGTCACGTTGCTGCGCCGGGCGATTTCGATACCCGAACTGATCGGGGCCCCCTTGGAAATAATCAGCGGAATGCCTGCCCACGCCGCCTTCATGACCATGCCCCCCGGTTGCCTTCCAGAAGACAAGAGAAACAGCCTGGACCGATCGTCGCCGTTAAGCGCCGCCATACCCACCACCTTGTCGATAGCGTTGTGACGCCCCACATCGACGGCCATATGCAGAAGCGTGCCGTCAGCGGCTATCAGGCTGGCGCTGTGGGCTCCGGCAGTACGTTTCCGATTCACATCGGAAAGATACCCGAGACTGTCCAGCAACACGGCAGCGCAAAATTTCTGTTGCAGAGGGACCGTAACGGTCTCGTCCAACCGCTTCCAGTAGATGCCCAGGCCTCCGGCCGAATGGATTTTATGCCGTGAATCGGAAAAATCCCGTCCAGGAATACTCAGCTCCACAAGACCCGGCTTTTCTACAATAGCTTCAATTTCCGTCACCTGATCAATGACCCCTTCACAGATCAGGTGCCCCGCAGCCAACTCGCGGTGGTGTTCGTCGGTGGTTGCAATAGTGGAAATCCGGATGCCGTTCACCAGAAGATCAAAACTGTGCTCCATCATCACCGTGTCGACGGCCGCTTCGCTACCGTTGCGAGTCACGAGGGTGCCGCTGTATTCCTTCACACTTTCCAGATTGTCGCATTCCATAAGCCGCTCTTTTCCGACATGCCTTTTAGTCATAACACGCCTACCGAACATCCAGGTAACTGGTTGCAAGTTTCCGGGTACGACCGATAAGCGCCGCATCGGGACAGCCCCGCTGCCGCAGGGCCTGCAGGATGGGTTCCCCCTGATGCGCCGGGACGCTCATCAAAATGCCCCCGGAAGTCTGGGGATCGAGGGTCAGCATCATGCGGGCATAGGAAAGCTGGGGGGCAAATTGACTGAAATGTGTTACGTGCTCAAGGTTGCGGAAACAGGCACCGGGGATACAACCGGCCTCCAGCAGATCCAGGGCCCCGGACAGAGCCGGAACAGCAGCACTGTCGATTTCCAGAGTGACCCCGCTCGCCCGGGCGATGTTCAGGGCGTGCCCCAGCAGCCCGAATCCGGTAATGTCCGTCGCCGCACGAACCTCAAACTGCTGCATGATTTCCGCGGCATTGCGATTGAGCTGTTTCATGCTGTCGAGGGCACCGCGATAGTCCGGTTCGGACGCCTGCCCCAGACGCTGCCCGGCCACCAGAGTCCCGGTGCCGAGGGGCTTGGTCAGAATCAGCACCTGGTCGGGCAAAGCGTTGCCGTTGTGAATGATACGGTCGGGATGCACCATGCCGGAGACGGCCAGCCCGTATTTGGGAGGATAGTCGGCAATGGAATGTCCACCCACCAGAACGCCCCCGGCCTCCTGAATTTTCTCCTGACCGCCGCGAATGATCTCATGGAGGACTTCGTACGGAATTCCCGTTGCGGGAAACATGACCAGGTTCATGGCCGTCAGCACCCGGCCCCCCATGGCGAAAACATCGCTCAGGGCGTTGGCGGCGGCAATCTGACCAAACTCGAAAGGGTCGGAACAGACGGGCGGAAAGAA
The DNA here is from genome assembly GCA_007134025.1 of Desulfuromonadaceae bacterium. Taxonomy (GTDB): domain Bacteria; phylum Desulfobacterota; class Desulfuromonadia; order Desulfuromonadales; family Syntrophotaleaceae; genus SLLR01. The sequence continues at coordinate 3,442 of SLLR01000098.1, forward strand.
ATCGGTGGTCTCGATCAACGCCATCTCGTCAGACAAACGATAGACCCCGGCGTCGTCACCGGTACCCAGACCTACCAGCAGGTTGGCATCCTGCTGAACCGGAACCCGCTGCAGAGCGTCAAACAGAACTTCCGCCGGCAACTTGGCCGAACAGCCCCCCTGCTCCACGGTGGTCAACAGGTCGAACCGGGGTTCGGCCTTCGGCTTGGGACGATGCACCGAACAACTCTGGCCTTTTTCTTCGAGAAGAGTCGTGGCTCGGGCCACAAGATCTTCAGACACCGTCACCGCCATGCCGCATTCGGCGGAGATCTTTTTGGGGACCGGGATCACCTGACACCCGATACCGTGATCGCGGAGGATCTCTTCGCTTTTGATCACGGCCCGGGTCGAGGGAAACAGCAGAATAACGCTCATGACTTCAGGCAATCCTTCAAGGCGCCGACAAAATAAGCAAAATCTTCGGCATCGTGATAAGGGGAAACACCGACCCGCAGGGCACCGCCTGGAAAGGTTCCCAGGGTCCTGTGCGCCAGCGGAGCGCAGTGAAGCCCGACCCGGGTTTCGATGGCGTAATCCGTAAACAGCTTCTGGCCCAGCAGGGCCGAGTCCTCACCGGGATAGCGCAGGGAAAACACATCCCCCTGATGCTCAAAGGCATCGGCGCAGAGCACCTGAAGACCCGGAACAGCTTTCAACTCCTCGATAAACCGCCGGTACTCCTCCCGCGAATGGCGGCAGAATTCCGGCTCCCGCAGGGCCGCCAGCAGACCGTAGATGCCGACGATATTGGGGGTGCCCGCCTCAAAGCGATCCGGCGCAAAATCGGGCATCTCGAAATGCTCCGAATCGCTGCCGGTGCCGCCATAGATCAACGGCTCCATGGCAGCGGCGTCGCGCAGATACAGACCGCCGATCCCCGTGGGACCAAGCAGCGCCTTGTGCCCGGTAAAGGCCAGATAGTCGAGCTGCCATTCGTCAACCTGCAGTGGAGTGGCGCCAAAAGACTGGCTGGCATCGACCAGCAGTGGCACCGGGCCCAGGTGTTGCCGAATTTCGGCGAGGGGCTGAATGACCCCGTTGATATTGCTCTGGTGATTGATCACCGCCAGCAGAGTATCCTTGGAAAGTTTTTCGGCAATTCGATCCGGATCGATGCGGCCGTCGGAAAAATGGGGCAACAGCTCAAAGGTCGCGCCGCAGCGAGCCCCCAGAGCGGTCAGCGGCCGAGTCACGGCGTTGTGCTCGAGAGGGGAGATCAGAACGCGGCCGGGTCGGGTGAGCAGGCCCCGCAGAACCAGATTGATGGCGCAGGTGGCGTTGGGAGCGAAGATCAGGTTTTCCGCCTTGCCCGCCCCCATCTTCTCAGCCAGCAGGTCACGGGTCGCCTCCACCGTACGGGACACGTCCAGGGCCCGGCTGTAGGCACTGCGGCCGTAAGGCCCGCCCACTTCGTTGAGATAGCGGGTGATGGCCGCGGCGACTGAAGGCGGCTTGGGGTAAGACGTGGCGGCATTGTCGAAATAGGTCAGATTGGCCATCAAAATTTCTCTACAGGGTCATAACGCGAGCAGCGTTGGAGAGTTGCTGCAGAATGTCGTACATATTCGAAATGGTGCCGACGGCGATCCGGTCCTTGATGCCAAAATAATCCACACAGGTACCACAGACCAGCAAGGTCACTCCCTGAGCCACCAACTGCTTCAGGCCCGCTACCGTCGGAGCTCCTTCGGCGACGACAAACACCCCGGCATTGTAGCAAAGAATGGCCCGGGGCAGCGGGGTCACATCCTTCAGCGTATTGACGCAGGCCTGCAACAGGATTTTCCCCAACTCCTCCGAACCGGATCCCATGCTCTGACCGTTCAGCACCAGCACCGGCCCGGCGAACTCGACCGGTGCTGCGCAGTAGGCCGCCACATCGCCGGTAGCGGAACCCTCCCCGGACTTTGTCGCGGCAATAGAGTAAAACAATTTTTCATCTGTGAATTGTGGGTTTGAATTATGATCTCGAAGAAATCGCATGAGGTTTTCACGGGCCACATCGTTATCGATCAGAACCCGTATTCGCTCTCCCGAGTTCAGCCCATCCAGGGCTTTTTTGGTCAACATCAAAGGTTGGGGGCAAGGCATGCCCCGTGCATCTATGGTGCGGTCGGACATAACAAATATCTCCTGATATGCCGTGACGATTGCCGCGGCAAGGGACGAACAATAACTGCACGGCTGCCGCGGCTTTATGATCCTCGATTCATCGCTCTGCACGGTAAATCCGGGCAGCCGAGTCTACCGGGGTCGCGGCAGAATTTCAAGGAATGCCTCGATGCGGACATCGATCTGTTCGGTATGCGGTTCGGAATAGTCGGTCTCGATCTGCAGAAACGGCGTATCGAGGCGATCCTGAACGAAATGCCTGAGGGTATGGGATTCGATATTGAACCTGCCAGGTGAAGTCAATGAGACAATCGACCAGAAATTCTTCGACCCGTTGCCAAAACAGTTCGAACCGTCCCGGTTTAGGCGACATGCAGGAACAGAGAACACGAAGGTAAACTTCCCCCAGGTTACCCTGCAAAACCTTCTTCACCGCGACGAAGGCGCCGTCTCGGTCATAAGCAGACTGGCGCCAAAAGCGGTAAGGGAGATCCAAAAAAGGACCAGGAAGGCGGCCCGGTAACCGGCGGTGGTAAATGCCTGTTCGACTCGACCGTGAGACTCGAGAATGGCTCCCAGCCAGGGCTGCAGCACTGCCCCGCCGGCAAAAGGAAAAAGATTGATCAGGCCCAGGGCGGTTCCCGCCATCTGCACGGGAAAAAGTTCTTTTGTAGCGGTAAAACCAAAAACAATTATCGCTCCGGTAAATATTCCATAGCCAAGACAGAGCAGGCCGATGAGGGGCAAGGGCAGTCGGTCGGTAGCAAAGGCCAGCGGTGAGACCAGGATGACCATGAACAGACTCGACAATACCAGCAGAGGCTTGCGACCCTTGAACAGCCGGTTGGAAAAATAGCCGATGAGCGGACTGCCGACAATCATTCCTACCGCCACCCAGGAAAGAATTGAGCCTGCACGGCTTTTGCTGACTCCGTAGACCTGCATCAGCCAGGGCCCGCCCCATAGCCCGGCAAAAGAGGTGAAGATGCCGTAGGTACAGAAAAACCACAGGGCGAGGGGCCAGAAGGCCGGACGCCTTAGAACCCGCGCTACACCGTCAAGCAGCGGAATCTGCTGAGTGTCTCGGGCGGTCTGCCCTGACCATTGGGCAAAACCCAGTTGCTCGGGCTGATCCCGGACAATAATCCAGGATGCCAGGGTTAGCGCCGTGGTCACCAGGCCGATGGCGATAAAGGAGAAGCGCCAGCCAAAACGGGCACTCGCCGCCGCCATTGGCGACGAAGCAAGAAGCGAACCCACCCCTCCCATGGCCATCAGCAGACTAAACATCACCACAAATTCATGCAGTCCGTACCATGCGGAAAAAATCTTCAGGGTACAGACGAACAGGGTCGAAACCCCCAGTCCCACCAGAAACCTGCCGATCAAGGCCACCGTCGGCGACGGAGCCATGCCCAGCAATATGGAGCCGCCGCCGGCCACGGCCAAAAACAGGGCGATGCTTCTGCGCGGCCCCCAACTATCGGACAAAAGTCCAGCAGGCAACTGCATCAGGGCGTAAGGATAGAAATAAGCGGAACTCAGAAAACCGATGAAGGTGCCTCCGGCCTCAAGATCGCGCATCATGTCGGTGGCCACTACAGCCGGGCAGAGGCGGTGAAAAAACACCAGTACATAGCCCAGGGCGAGGGTCAAGAAAAGGAAACGACGGTACCGGGCGAAATGGCTCCACGGTATAAGGGGCATTATCTATGGCTCTCACAAAACAGCGACGGACTCGCCCGGAAGGAATGCTTGTTTGTTTTGCCGGGCCGCTTATCAGAAAAAAAGTGCTTCACCGGAAACCGCGTCACAGGTTTCCATAAGGGCCTCCAGCGGGGCATTTTACAACGACAATCGCGGAAATAGCAAAATATCCAGACCATGTTGTCTTTTCAAGACCCGACTTGTGCCATGCTGCTCGTCAATAGCAGCGCAGGCCAGTCATCTTGAATTGGACCGCCTCTCGTGTAAAATTTTTTACTTCACTTTTCTGTCTTATCCTGTAGTTTTAACAGTTCGATAAAGTGCCCTCGGCTGCCACGCACGGTGACAGCCCCTGAAACAGACAGAAGCAGGTATTTTTACGACACCCTCTTACCTCGCCGGGATCTCTTGTTATGCACGAAAAGGCATCCGCTCTTTTACCGTGCCCTGTTGAGGGCGAACCCAGGCCTCTCTGCCTGGTTTTTTTCAACGTTTTTTTTTCGATCCTCGGCGCCTTTCTTTTACTGCTCCTAATTCCTTCATCACCCCGCGCCGGCTTGGACAGTATTGCAGAGTTTCGGGCAGAAGCCGTGCACCTTGGCCGCCAGGGAAACCTTTCGGAAGCCCTTGAAATACTCACTCGTCTAAGACGCCGGGCACCTGCCGACCGAGCCCTGTTATACGACACCATTGCTGTTCTTGGATGGGCGGAGCAGGATCGACAGGTGGTGGAACTGCTGGCTGAAGTCCCCAGGGATAGCGCCCCGCTGTTTGTGGTCTCGGCAGCGGCCAAGTCACTGCGCAACCTCGCGGACTGGAACGGCGCGGAGCGCTGGTACCGCCAGGGCATTGAACGGTTTCCCCAGGACATGGACCTGAAGGTCGGACTTATTCTGACCCTCAGTGATGCCGACCGCCATGGCGAAGCCCTTTACCGGGTCTTCGCTCTGGTGCGTCGGCACCCCGAATCCCCCGAGGTCTGGGAGGCTAAACGCTATGTGGCGGAACAGGCCGGCAGACGGATCGAGGCGCTGCATGTCACTCAGCAGATTCTGACTGAAAATCCTCGCAACCGACAGGCCCGCCGCCAGCAGATTCTGTTGCTCGAAAATCTGGGAGCTTCGCGGCGGGCGCTGGAGTTGGCGAAAAAGCATCCCGATACGCTGTCGTCCGATGAAATCCGTCGCATCAGAGGTTCTGCCGACGCCCTGGCGGTGCGCTGGGGCGATCTTCCCCCGGCTGCGCCGGCCGAACGCTTCGTTGATACGGACAGGGCTCTGGCAGGTCTCGATGAAACCCTCGCAGGACTCCGGAGCAACGTTGCCCCGAAGAACGAATTCCTGCTGCGAAGCCGATTTGACCGCATGGTCGCATTGCGTGACCGGGTGCAGATGGTCGAGGTTCTGTCCGAGTACCGGGATCTGCAATCGGCCGGAATTAAGTTCCCTGATTACGTGCTGCACGCTGTCGCCGATGCGTCCCTCTATGAACGGCAACCGGCGCAGGCACGCAAACTGTATGAAGAGATCCTGGAGCGGGACGCTGTCAATCATGAGGCCCGCCTGGGACTGTTCTTTGCCCTGGTGGAAACCGAGCGGCATCGCGAAGCCCTGGCTCTGGTAGAAGAGATGGTCGCAGCGGAACCGGTCTGGCTGCATCCCGGCGGTGCGGTTCAGCGAAGCCCCAACTGGCGGCGACTGGAAACGGAAACCTTTGCCGCTCTCGGTCATTTCTATGCCGATGACCTGGCCGAAGCCGAGCGCCGCTTCACGGCCCTGGCCTCAGCGGCGCCGGATAACCCGGACCTGCTGCGGGAACAGGCCACCGTCTATCTGGCCCGAGGCTGGCCGCGCCGGGCTCTGGAGGTGCTTGAGAGGGGTCTGGCGCGGCATCCGGAGCATCGCGGCCTGCGCATGGGTCTGGCCGAAACCTGCCTGACACTCCGTTACTTTGCACGGGCGGGACAAACCATTACGGATCTGGCGGCGGAGTTTCCCGAAGACCGCCAGGTGCAGCGCCTCGACACCCTGTGGCGGGTCCACCAGATGCGGGAGTTGCGCATCGATACCGGCCTCGCCAACAGTAGCGGGCCCACCGAGGGAGATCGGAAATGGGATCTTGCGGCACGCCTCTACAGCGCTCCCTTCGCGGAAAACTACCGGCTGTTTACCGGTTTCAGCCACGACTGGGGCAAATTCCCCGAAGGCAGCGGCACCTGGCAGCGCTACAGC
>SLLR01000054.1 GCA_007134025.1 Desulfuromonadaceae bacterium
GTGACGGCGCTGCGGCAACTTGTTGGCATGGTATCTCCGCTATTCATTTGATCTTATGAGCGATTTCCGTTATTGATGGCCATGGCAGCCGATGCGACCGCCCTTTCTCCGAAGGCCTCTTTGCCAATCTTGAACACAGCCCGCGACATCAATGCAGATGTCCTGTGTGTTGCGGCCCAAGTTTTCTTGCGTGGCCCTCAGACGTTGGCCAGACCGGGATGGTTGCCGGTAATGGAGCGACCGCCGCTGGTGGTGACGATGAAGGTGTTTTCGATGCCCACCAGACCGACCCCCGGAATGCCTTTTTTGGGTTCCAGGGCGAGGACCATGCCTGCTTCCAGGGGAGCGTCAAACCCCTCGGCGATAACCGGCGTCTCGTCGATCTCAAGGCCGATGCCGTGGCCCAGAAAACGGGCCGGGCGAAGGCCGGAGCCCATGAAGTCGCTCAGGAATTCGGGGCTCAACCCGTCCATGATCTCGCTGTAAATCTGCGATGGAACGGCTCCGGGCCGCAACTTCTCGGCGATGCGGTGCTGAATCGCCACGCATTCCCGATGGGCGACGACGGCCTCCTCGGGAAGGTTGCCGCCGAATACGCAGGTGTGGGTCTTGTCCGTGTGGTAGCCCTCAAGCCCGCAACCGATGTCGACGAAAACCAGATCCCCCTTGCCCAGCTTGCGGTGCCGACTGCCTAGTACCGGCACCGCCGGATGCATGCCGTAGTTGCCGCCGGGTCCGTCGAAACAGCAGGGGTAGAGGGAACTCTCGCCAAAGCAGATGTTGCCGATGGCGACCTCGGCCTGAAACATACTGAAGCGGGCGACCCCGTGATGGCCTTCGGCGACCATCACCGGATACAAACGGGAGGCCAACTCGGCTTCGGTCATGCCTTCCTGCAGCATCTCGGGCAGGCGCTCTTCCAGAATGCGCCGATGAATCTCCCCGGAACGTTCCATGAGATCCAGTTCGTAGGGACTCTTGAGGGCGCGCAGAGCGGACATGGTCTCATCGAGAGGCCGAATATCTTCGATCGGAAAATGTTTCTGAAAGCGGCGCAGCAGCGCCAGAGGCACCCGTTCCCATTCCAGGTGCAGCCTCTCGGGCATCGACAAAACGGACCGGGCCGCGTCGCGGAAACTGTTCATGGGTTCGATGGCCTCGAAGCGGGATTCGTCCCGGGCCCGTTCGATGCTTTTGCGCACCCAGAGCACCGCCTGAGCATCCCGGGGAATCCACAGCAGCCCGTCCTGCATGGTGCCGGTGAAATAATACTGATTGATACGACTGAAGATAACCGCCGACTGCCAGTCCGGATCGCTGCGATCCATCTGCAGGCGAAACCGTTTCATGCGTTTATAAAGTTCGCTTGCCGGAACTTTCAAATGACCTCCCCTGCCCCTGACCTTGCCGTGCAAGGCAACGACAAGCACTGTTTATGGACAACCCCGGCATGAAACCGGGACCGCCACCCTGATTTGACCATTGCCGAGGACCTTATGCTGACCCTGTTTATCAATGTTTACCTGAAACTGTTCATGATCTTTACGCCGTTTTTTGTGGTTTCGGCGTTTCTGTCCCTGACTCCCGGAGCTTCGGCCACCGACCGCCAGCGCACCGCGCTGAAGGTGACGGTGGCGGTGGCCCTGACCTGCTTTGCCCTGTTTCTGTTCGGCACCTACATTTTTGCCCTGTTCGGCATCACCCTGGACGCCTTTCGAATCGGTGCGGGGGCGGTACTGTTTCTGTCTGCGGTTTCCATGATTCGGGGCAAGTCGGCGGTTTCGCCACAGGAGGCAGGCGACGAGGTGGCGGTGGTGCCTCTGGCGATCCCCATTACCGTCGGTCCCGGAACCATCGGCGCGCTGCTGGTGATGGGAGCCGACCTCGACAGCGTCGGCGCCAGGCTCATCGCCAGCCTGGCCTTGCTGGCCGCGGTCTTCTCGGTGGGCAGCCTGCTACTGGCCGCCGGGCGCTTTGAGCGGCTGCTCGGCCAGCAGGGGCTGATCATTCTTACCAAGCTGACGGGGCTCTTCGTCTCGGCCATTGCCGCACAGATTTTTTTTACCGGGTTGAAAAACTTTCTCCTCTGAGCCGACCGATGACAAGGTCTGCTTGTCCTGGTCGGCGAGGGTGAACCCCTCCTCAAGGGCCTTGCGACTGCGGGCGGCTTCTTCAACAAGATCGTCGTAAGGCTCATTGCGCAACCCCTCCACCCGTTGCCGAAAATCATCCAGGCCAATCCGTTCCAGGGTTCGAAACAGCCGCTCATTAGGCTCGGCCAGTTCCCGATAAACTCGCAGCACCGCCGCCAGGTAGCCGGGCACCGCGTCGCTGGAGATGGGCCCGGCCAGTTCCTGGCCGATCAGGGGCGCGTAGCCCATTCTGCCGCCAATGTAGAGCTTCCAGCCGTTGACTACGGCGTGCAGCCCGAAATCGCTGAGCCGGCTGTTGGCGCAGCAGTTGGGGCATCCGGACAGGGCGATCTTGATTTTCTGCGGCGTGGGCAGGCCGCGAAAGTACTCTTCAATCAGAGCGACAAGATCAAAGGTGCGCTGCAGGCCGAAGGGAGAAAAGTCGCCACCGGGACAGCATTTGACGTGAAACAGGTCGCGGCCGACGGAGCGGATCTGAAATCCGGCTTGCCGCACCGCCTGCCGCGCAGGTTCGTAGTGCTGCGGTGCGATGCCCACCAGCAGCACGCTCTGGGCAGTGGTCAAATGGCTGAAGCGGGCGTAGCGATCCACAATCTCTGCCAGGCTGCGCAGTTGAGCGGCACTAAAACAGGCTGTGGGGACACCGATCAGCAGGGCAAAATGGTTGTCCCGCTGGCGGCCGAGGCAGCGATGCCCCGGCCGTTTTCTACGCTCTACCGTGGCCTTGCGTAATGACAGGTCCAAGGGAGTCGAGGTATCCATGTGGTGTATTCCTCCTTGGCGGCGCGGCTCACAGGCTGTGAATGAACACCCGCTTCGCGTGGGGCAGTTCCCGGGCGGACTGAAGAATCTGCTGGTGATGGGTAAACAGAATGATCTGGCAGCGGGCCGCCAGCTCGCTGAGGGCGGCAAGGCCGGCCCTGGATCGCTGATCATCAAAATTTATCAGAACATCGTCAACGATAAAGGGCATGGGTTCGTTGGATCGCGCCCGCCATTCGAGGGTGGCGAGGCGCAGGGCCAGATACAGTTGATCACGGGTTCCCGAGCTCATGCCGGCGACGCGCACCCGGTGACCGCTGCTGCGAAGGCCGATGAGCACCGGCCGGTCCTGATCGTCCAGATCGGCCTGCAGACCGGCAAAGGAGCCCAGGGTGAGTTCTTCAAAGTAGCGGGAAGCGAGGCCCAGAACCGGATCCTGGTTTTCCGCCCGATAACGCTCGATCTCTTCCCGCAGGAAGGTTCCGGCGAGCTTCAGGCGAATATAGCGTTCGGTCAGATGACGAATCGCCGCCAGCTGCTGCTGTCCGGCCTCGGCCAGGTCCGCCGCCCGGGAATTGCCGTCCATGCGCGAAAGTTCGTTTTTTTCCCGGCCGATGATCTCCGAAAGGCGACGGACCTCCGGCTCCAAACCGTTTTCCAGTTCGTCGCCAAGGGCGGCGAGACGGCCCGGCAGCTCATCGGCATCGCAGCTTTGGGCCTCGTCTTGCAGAGCGTCAAGGGACTGACCGCCGGCCATCCGCCCGAGGGCCGCCTCTAGCTCGGTGAGTTTTTCCTGCAGCTGCCGATGCAGTAAAGAACGGCGTTCGGCCTCGTCGAGTTGCTCTGCGCTGTCACAGCCGGCCAGACGGTGCAGCGCCGCCCGTTGCTCTTCGAGCTGTGCGACCTGGGCGCGGGCGGCGGTGACACTCTGCTCCAACGCCTGCATTTCCTCGTCCAGCTGAAGCCTGCGGGCCTGCTCGGCGCGAGCCCTGCCGAGGCGGCCGTGAAGCTGCGACACGGCCCTTTCCGGCGGCTGATCCTGCAGGTCGGGGGCCAAACGCGCAAGACAATCCCTCAGCGACTTGGTAAAAGCGGCGCTATCACGGTCAATACCCTGAATGCGTACTCGAAACTCATCAGCCGCCTTGAGTTGTTCAAAACAGGCCTGCAGTGTCTCGCCAAAGATGGCCACATCGGCCGGTTCCGTCTGCGGGTCGAGGCCCAGAGAATAAATCGCCTCCTGCCAGCGGCGCTGCCACAGATCCCTGGACTGCTCGGCTTCGGCCTCCTCGAGGGCGGCGGCCTGGCGTTGCTTTTCCAACTCCCGACGCCGTTCCTGCAAGGACTGACGGCGAGACTGGAGTTTCTGCAAGTAGGCCAGTTGCCTCTCGGCCTGTTGCAGAACCGGCTCCAGTTGCTCACCCTCCACGGGCAAGGCATTGCCCTGGTCGTCCAACTCCTTAAGCAGCAGAGCCCGCCAGTGCCGACGCTGTTCCTGCAACTCCCGTAAGGCCGCAGCCTGTTCTTGCGCATCGTTCACCATCGTGCGCAGCTTGTCAAAACTCCCCAGCCAGGCCAGCATCTCCCGAGGGCTTTGCGGCTGCAACTGGCAGTTAGCCCATAATCGGCACCAGGCGTCCTCCATCTTCTGCAACCGACCTTCAGCCAGCCGCTGCCCGGTCTCCAGTTCGGCCAGGCGGTCGTCAAGAACCGCGATCCGGACCGTAAGATCGGCATGTTTCTGTACCCGGTCGGCTTCCCGGTAAAGGCGGTCGGCACTGCGGTCAGCGCGGGCCACTGCCTGTTCGTAGGCATCCGGCAGGGGCTGGTCGGCATCGTAGAGGCGACTTGCTTCGGCCACATTCTCCCCTTTCAGCCACTGGCGTCGCAGCAGCTGCCAACCGTCTTCCCTATGCCGGCGGTGGCGTTGCACTTCCTCCTCGGAGGGCACTTCCGAAGCGCAGGTCAGGGCTGCCAGCTGTTCCTGATACCGCAACCGTTCCACGGCGAGGCTGTCTTTGTCCTGCCGCAGACGCCGCACACTTTCGAAGTCATCGGCCAGCTGCTGTTCCCAGCGCTGCAGGGTTTCGGTGCGGGGCACGGGCAAAGTGAGCGTCGCTTCCAGCGGCCCGGACCAGAGGCCCAGTCGCTGCAGGGCAGCTTCACAGGAACGGCGGGTCGTGGTCAGTTCTCGGCTGCGGCGCTGCCATTCATTGTCAAGATCCCCGGCTTTGCGGGCTTGCTGAAACACGCGGCTGAGTCCGCCGTCATCGCCTTCGCAGGGCAATTCCCGCAGTTCTTCAAGGACGGCGTGCAGGCTCTGCTCCACGGACCGCAACCGACGCCGGGCCTGAACCAGGGTCTGATCCAGGATTTCTCGCCGGCCGCCCAGATCCTGAAGACTTTTGCGCCGAGCCAGGCTCGGTCGCAGACTCTCCAGGTCATCAAGGGACAGATCGGGGCGAATCTGCCGCAGCAGGGCCGCGGCTTCGGAACGGCAGCCGATGCGACGACCTTCCAGCTGGGGACGGTCGCTAGCAGCCTTACGGTATTGACCAAGCTCCTGGTAGAGCATTTCGACCATCCCGGCCTCCTCCAACAGGGCCTGATCAGGTACCAATTGATCGCGTTTTTCAACCAGTTCCCGCAGCCGGGCCCGGTTGGTTTCCAGCCGGGCGCAGGCTTCACGACAGCCTTGTTCCGACTCACGACGGCGCTCGCCAAAATCGGCCGGCAGCTCGGCGACCTCGCCCATTGCGGCGATTTTGTGCCCCAGCACCCCCCGTTCACCCAGTAGTGGAATGGCCTGCTGCAAACGTTCCAGCTGCTGCCGCTGCCGAATGATTTCGAGCCGTCGACAGTTCACCCGCTGCAAGGTCTCGGCGGCCTCCTCAAGAATCTGCCGGTGCTCCTGCCAAACTCGGCTGGAAAGAGTCGCTTCCTTGATTTGTGACTGAATCTCCTTATAATTAGCGAGAGCCAGGGCGATCTGCTGATTCTTGCCCCGGGGTTTGAAAATCTCTTCTGCCTCCCCTTCCAATTCATCGACAACGGCTTTCAGGGAAGCCAGACCGGTCCCGGCGGAAAAAAGCGCCTGCCCCACATCGCCCTGTTGATCGAGAATATCCTGCCCACCCCGGATCAATGTTTCGTGATCGATGCCGTACAGGGTGGTGAACAGGTCCTGATCGAGCCCGTGGAGAAAGGGGTCCAGCGCGGCGGGATCAAGCAACCGGTCCTGCTCGTCAAACAGACTGTTTCTGCTTCGTTTGCGCCGGTAGAAAAGCAGTTCCCGACCGTCACCGGCCTGCAGGCAACCACCCACCAGAAGCTGGTCGTAAGGGTGCAGAAAGTTATCGTCGGTGCGCTGGGGAAAACCGAACAAGAGGGCCTGAAGGGCTCGCAGGGAGCTGCTTTTACCGGCTTCGTTGGGACCGTACACAATATGCAGGCCGGAAGGCTCTGATGAGAAATCAAGAATTTTGTCGGTAAAGGGGCCGACGGCCTTGAGCTCCAGACGTTTAATGCGCATTCCGCCCCCCTTTCTGCAACCGGGCGCTGAGCATTTCCCGAACCTCCCGGCGCAACGTTTCCAGTACCTCGTCGTCGGGCTGAAAAGGGTTACCGTCGCTGATCAGCTCCGCCGGCAGGCGGGAACGCAACGGTTCAAAGGCCGGCACCAGATCGCACAGTCGCGACGAAGGGAACGGGTAGCTGTCGATGAGTTCCTGCAGCGCGGCAAAAGGGGAATCGTCGTCAAACGCCTCTACTGCCGGCCCTTCCCGGCGGGTTTCAAAGAGCACCTTTTCCAGCCAGACATCTCCGAGACCGGCGGCCAGGGCGCGAATCTCCTGCTGCCAGTGGCCGGCCCTTTCATGCAATCGACCGTGCAGGGCAGTGGTCCCCTGCAACACCAGGCGCAGCGCCAGAGGACGTCCATCCGCTTTCCGTCGTTCCTGCTCCAGATCCCGGTGAACTGCCTCCAACAGACTCTCTTCCCGATCACAACCATCCACAGCGACGGCGCAGCGAGCCCAGCGCAGCACGTCGAGATCCCGAAACTCGACATCGGTCACGCGGCTTTCATCCACCGTCACCAGGGCGCATCCCTTGGCACCGGTTTCGCCTATATGACGTCCCTGCAGGTTGCCGGGATACAGGATCCAGGGGTCCCGATGCAGAAGCTCCCGCTTATGAACATGACCCAGAGCCCAGTACTGGTAATTCCTGGAACGCAGCCCGTCGAGGTTGCAGGGGGCATAGACGTCGTGACCCGGACGACCGGTGAGGCTGGTGTGCAGCAGGCCGATGTTGAATAAAGCGGAATCCCCCTGAGGATAGGCCCGGGTCAAATCGACATCGACCGTTCGAGAGAAAAAACTCTGGCCGTGAATGGCGACGCCGAGATCATCCAGGCGGTAGGTTTCGGGGGCTTTATGAGAAAACAGCAGGCAGTTGTCCGGCAGTGTGAGGGAGCGGGTGATCTGACTGGCGGCGTCGTGATTGCCGGCGACGACAAATACCGGGATGCCCGCTTCCCGCAGTCTTCCCAGCCGGTTGATGAGATAGAGGCCGGTGTTGTAGTCCTTCCAATCGCCGTCGTAGAGATCCCCGGAGAGCAGCACGAAGGCTACCCGCTCCTCCAGTGCCAGTTCCACCAGGTTGTCAAAAGCCCGGCGAACGGCCCCGCGAAGCTGTTCCAGGGGCGCGTCCGGGTAGACTTCCAGCCCTTTGAGAGGACTGTCAAGATGAATATCGGCGGCGTGGAGAAAGGTAAACATGACTTCCGGTTCGGTAAGATGGCTTAGGCGAATTGCTGGACGCATCGCTTGAGCAGCGAATCGATGGCGGCAACCACCTGGTCCGCCTTGATGCTGTGTCCGCATTCGGCATCCCGCTCGCAGGACTTGCGCAGACAAGGCGAACAATCGAGGGGTGCCTGCAGCTGCCGGTGGTTGTCACCCCGGGGGCCGTTGCGGGTACCGTCGGTGACGCGAAACAAGGACACAGTTGCGGTGCCGACGGCAGCGGCAATGTGAATCGGGCCGGTGTCACCGCCCACCACCAGATCGGCCCGGGCCAGCAACGCCACCAGTTCGGGAAGCGTGCCCCGGGGCCAGATAAGCGCCTGCCCCTTGCCGCTCTCGGCAATAATCCGGCAGGCTTGCTGTTCCGCGTCGTTGCCCCAGATCAGCAGCGGACGCAGTCCCTTCTCGGCAACCAAACAACGAACCAGTTGTTGCCAGCTCTCCAACGGCCAGAGTTTGGTAACCCAGGTGGTGCCGTATTGCAGAACCACCAGCGGCTCGTTGGCGTAACCGAGCGACTGAAGTTGAGCAGCGACGGCTTCCTCGGCTGAAGCCGTGAGGTGGAGAGGACCGGCCAACCGGGGACGGGCGTCCCCCGGAAAGGCTTCCCGGGCGATGGCGACGGAGCGGTCGCTGACATGGTGGCTGTCCGGCCCGAGGGCAACCTTGCGGTTAGTGGCCAACAGGTTGGGCCACTCCCGCACACCCTCGCGGCACAAACCGTAACGCCGCGGGGCTCCGCACAACAGAGTGAAGAGGCCGCTCTTGCAGTTGCCCTGCAGGTCCAGAACCACATCGTAGCGCTGCCGCCGCAGCCGGGTAATGGTGCGCCGCAGACCGCTAAGTACCGCGCCGATCCCTTTACGGCGCCAGCGTTTCAATCCCAGCGGTTGCACCCGCCGTAACAGGGGATGGCCCTCGATCAGAGACGCAAGGCCTTCCTCCACCAGCCAGTCCACTTCGGCCTCGGGATGCCGGCCCTTGATCCAATCGAGGGCCGGCAGGGCGTGAATCACATCCCCCAGAGCACTGATTTTAACGATCAGAACGCGCATGAAAAAACCCCGGAGCTTTAACACATGTATTCAAGCAGCGCCTCGACCTTTCCCAGTGAAAACAGATATTTAGCTAGTATTCATACAAAACTTGAATGAATACAACGCAGTTTAAATATGGGAAACGAGCGATTATTCGTTGTGACAATTAAATCAAAGCCTTGTGTGGAGGCCTACATCAGTACACCGCAAAAGCAAAATCACATAGTGACGTAGCAAAGTTTTGACATTGGACACTTTAAGACTTACAGCGTTTTTCGAACGCCTGCTTCGTTTCCACTCAATTAAAAAAAGCTTATATAAAATATCACATTCAGCACCACAAACGAGATTTTCGGGCATCATAATTATCCTGAAAAGAAGCCGGCCATAGCGACCGCGCAAACCGAGACACAAATTACCATCCCGTCATCTCAATGTACGCAATGCCCTCTTGGCTTCGGTTAAATCAAGATGGTAGTGTTACCCCAAATCCCAACAAAGTGGCCGGCCACTATTCATCGGCCAACCATGGTTAAATGAAAGTTAATACAAAAATCGGTTACAATGCCAGGATACTATCTGCCTCAAGCCTGTCCATACCCACTGTCAGCGACCTTAAAAACCAAAAACGGATATTTAAATGCCTTTAGAAAAAACTGCCATAGATATCTGCATTGGCACATACCAAAGACCAGAAATGTTGAAAGAGCTTCTCCAATCACTAGAGGTGCAA
>SLLR01000080.1 GCA_007134025.1 Desulfuromonadaceae bacterium
TCATAGGTGGGATAGGCGGGCAAGACCGGTTGCCGCAGCAGGTTCTCGTCCATATTCAGGCCACTCGACGAACCAGGAAGCCACGTTGCTTGCGGCGTGGTAGTTCACCTGTGCAGATTGACTCAGAGATTGTGGCAAGAACGGTTTCCGGACAGAAACTAAATAAAAAAGCAGCCCCGGTCAGACGGAACGGGGCTGCTTAAGTGAGTAATAACGCCGCCGAAAGATCTAATGATTGTGTCTATGGCGGTCATTCCGGATAGACATAACGAGTCAGATCAATCCAAAAAGAAGAAGTCAGTTGTTTTCCGCCAGGATCTCTTCAATGTCCGGAACACAGCCACCACAGCCGGTACCGGCGCTGGTAGCGTCCTGGACTTCCTCAACAGTGGTGAGATTTTTTTCCTTGATGGCCTTGACGATAGTATCACGATCGACATCCATGCAATGACATACGGTTTCAGACATGGTCATGCTCTCCTTTGCTGGAATTGTTGTTATGGTCAGGATAACAGCCTGCCGCCATTGTGCCGCGAACAGCCCCCTCGATGTCAATTATAATTGGTCAAAAAATCGTTGTTGACGACCAATCAGATTCAGACATTTCTCAATGTTGATGGGGTCGCAAAAAGTCCGTCCAGGGGCGTTAAGACTTTTTTCAGGACCTCGACATACCCGATGTATGCCTTGGCCCCTGAAAAACATCAAGCTTTGTAGGACGAAACTTTTGTTTAGCCAGCTCATGGTTTTTTGCGAAAGCATCAATGTTGAGATATATCAGATGTTTGGGTCCTTTGGAAAGGTCTTCTTCTTTAGCCTATAGAGACAGGAATTGGCAAGGGACCTGCCGCCTTTGTTCCGGCTGAAACGTTCGATGGTGGCTTCCACGCAGATGAAGCTGGCGTTGGTGTATACGACCCGGGTGGAGAAATGCAGGGTGTCCCCGTGGCACACCGGATGAAAGAAATTGATGCGATTGACGGCTGCGGGAATGACCCGGTGCGGCGTCACCTGGTCGCAGCAGATAGCGGACAGTTCGTAGTCCCGGCGAATCAGGTAGCCGCCGAAGATGGTTGTCGGCCCATTCTCCTGCTCCGGATCCATCCGTTCCCAGGCGTCGGCGGTCAGTCGGCCGGTCGGCAGGCCGTTGAAATCCGGCTGATTCCGAGCACTGTGCAGGCTGGTGAGCATTTCTAATTCCTCGCGACTGGGCGGTTCAGTCAAAAGGGTCACCTATTCCCTGCATGCAGGTCTCTTCAGGGATCGGCATAGTGGATTTCCTCCCAGTGTAGGGATGGTTGCCAAAGGTCCCGGCGATCGCATAGTACGATAAAAAGTGCGCTGGCCGCCGGAACCATGTTTTCGGCATGGTGGTTGAAAAAGACCTTTTTCGGGACTTTTTCAACCGACGGCTATTGCAGGCATTGGAGCAGACCCATGGCCCACTGGCAGGAGCCGCAGGGTTCGGTGCCGGCAAAGCAGTCGTGATCAAAATCTTCTTTCTGAATCAGATCGCAAGGAGCGACGCCGCAGTTGGTGCAGTAGGAATAGTCGAATCGACACACATTTTCCCGAAACCTTATGAATTCATCGCTGTTCCAGATTTCCAGCAACGGGGTGTCCTGAAGCCGGCCGAACTCCCTGGCCCGGACCGGGCGATCCCAGTCGTTGATGTAGCAGCGGTAATGGTGCCAGAGCTGGTAGCAGGGATGGACGCCGCCGTACCAGGAGATAAAAGCCGATCCGCCGGTGACAAAATCGCACTTGCGTTCGGTGCGGGGGACGGTGACCGGCAGCTTGAGTTCGATACCGACCTGGTCGGCCACCTGCTGTGCCTGCCGATACAGGTCCTCCATCCGTGCCTGCATCGCCGTGTCCCGGCCGAGCAGTTGTTTGACATCGACGAAAATGCCCCGCCGGTTGGCCTCGGTACGCATTTTGTTGACCAGCGCGTTGACCTCAAGAGTGTGGGGGTCGATGGGCTGTTTCAACAGGCGTTGCTTTTCCCAGGCCATGTAGTCGTAGAGGTGGATGTCCAGGTTCTGGGCGGCCAGTTTGTGCTTCCATTCCTCGAAAAGTTCTACGGCGGCGGCGTTGGCATTGTTGTAGGTGGTCTGACGGGTCTGCTCCGGGCCGTAGGGCAGGGCCTGGGAGACGATAAGGAAGTCGGCTCCCCGTTCGGCGACCCAGCGTACCGTTTCGGGCAACTGGAGCAGATTGTCGCGCAGGGTGACGAACTCGGCCCCGACGCGAAGGCGGGCATGAGGAAAAGCGTGCCGGGCGTCGGCCAGCACCGCAAAGGCCCGTTCCATGTCGCCAAGGTTTTCTCCCTGTCGAACCTTGCTGAAGGTTTCGGGATGAATCCCGTCTACCGACAGGCAGATTCGGTCCAGACCGGCATTGACCAGCTCACGGGCCAGTGGGCGGTCGAGGAGCAGGCCGTTGGTCTGAAAGCCGATCCAGCCGGGTTCGGGCATCAACTGCCGGGCCCGGCGAACCCACTGCGGCAAAAGGGGGTGCAGCAGCGGTTCACCGATGCCGTTGAGCACCAGCGATTCCAGGTGCGGAAAGGCCGGTTCCAGAGCGGCAAAAGTCTCCACATCGAGATCGCCGTCGTCTACCCGATTGTCCGCTGCCTGCTTGACGCACATGGGGCAGCGCAGGTTGCAGTGGGTGGTGGTCTCCACAAAAAGCTTGCTGGGAAAGGGTCGAAACGCCGCTTCAGCGGCGGTTGGCGCTGATAGGATTTCGGTCATGGGCAACCTCTTTTTCAAAAGCACTCGGAACAGTCTTGGGTCTCGTGCCTGCAAGATGGGCGTTCCTAACGGAGTCACCAAAGAGTAACATCCCGTTGCTCGGGAACCAGGCAAGCCCAGAATAGTCCGCTTCGCTGGAAAAAAATTGATCTCGGGCAAGAAACGCGGCAATACCCTGCAATGAACCGACGGTGAATGAAACGTTCCGGCCGGGCTGATATCGGGGTTTCTTATCAAGGGTTCCACGGAAGCAACAAAGGATCGGTCAGGGGGAGTCGTTGTCGCAGAGTTCTGCCAGTTGCCGTGACTGTTCCGGTCGAAGACCGGTAAAGAACACTCCGATACCGGGAATGCGCCGCTCTTTTCCCCAGGACAGAACCTGGCGGATCCGCACCTCGATGGGTGTCGGATCGGACAGTTCGAGCAGGCGGATCCAGCCTCGGCAATCCCGCTGCCAGTGGCGGCTCGTTACGATGAAACAGCCGCTGCGGGAGAGATTCAGGGTGACGGTTTTTTCCGTCGAATCGGCAGCGAATCCTTCATCGGGACTCAGCAACAGGTTGCAATGCAGAGTCCGGCGTTTGTTGTTGCGAAAGACCCGGGCGCGATCCGCGCAGCAGAAACGGCTGACAAAATCCTCCAGCGGAGCGTCCCGATCCAGAGTGGTGCCGAACACCAGCCCGCGAAACTGCCGGGCGGCGCTGTTCCAGCGCAGCATGAGGGTCGGATAGTATTCCGTCAGCTCCTGAAGCAGAGCGCGCTCCCTGGCAGAGCAGCGGGCGGCGGCCAGAACGTCGATGAGCAGACCGCTGCAGGGTCTGGCAACCAATTGCCGGTGCAGTTCGGGTGTTTCGCTGACCCCTTCGCAAGTCACATCAAGAGCCTGCAGGACTTTTTGGCAGGCAGCAAGCGCGTCGACGTTTCCGGTAAAAAACAGCAACTTTATCATGAACAGGTCCTTCTTTCACAAATTGACCGCTGCCGGGCCGTTTCATGCCCCTTCCGGGACCGGTTCACGGAACATTCAACCCGAAAGGAGATTCTGCCCCCGGTATTCGATTCCGAGCAGGGTCACGTCGTCCCGAAAGACCGGAGCCGGTCCAAAACTTATCAGTGTTTCAAGCAGGTGGTTGCAGGTGGATTCCAAAGTGCGCCGGCGACTGGCAGCCAGTTTTTGAAACAGCCGTTGTTGGCCGAACATTTCCTGTCGCGGTCCGCAGTGTTCGGTCATCCCGTCCGAATACAGAAACAGACGATCGCCCGGCTCCAGTTGCAGGGTCTCTTCTTCAAAGGGACCGGAACAACCGGTGCCGATGACAGAGCCGCCGGCGTCGAGAGCCCGAAAAGTGCCGTCGCCGCGAACCAGCAGCGGCGGTGGATGGCCGGCGTTGCTGTAGCGCACCTGGCCGCTGCAAAGGTTGATCAGCAGGTAGCTGATGGTAAACAGTTTGTCAAACCGTTCCAGGGGATATTCCCGTTCCAGGTGCTGCAGTACCTCCGCGGGCGACAGCAGTTGAAAATAGGGCGGCCTGTCAAGCGGTCTGCGAACAATGCGCCCGCACTGGGGCGAGAGGCTCTGAGTCACCGAAACGGTGACCATAGCGGCAGGAATGCCGTGACCGCTAACGTCGAGAATATAGGCCAGCACTGTGTCTTCGGTGAGGCGCGCCAGGCTGAAAAGATCGCCGCCGACCTGTTCACAGGGAACAAACCGCCAGGCAATTTCCAGTTCGTCGATCTCAGGCAGGCTGTTAGGCAGCAGGGCTTTCTGGATTTCCGCCGCCGAACGCTGGTATTCTTCCAGTTGCCGCTGCTTTTCCAGCAGCTGTTTATGGGCCAGGTCGGCTTCGTAGGTGAGTCGCCTGATGGTCAGTTGGGCGGCAACTTTGAACAGTACTTCACCAGGGTCATCGGGGCGGCTGATGACGTCGTCCAGCCAGCTTTCGGCAAAGCCGTTTGGTGCCGGAAGACCGTCGACGGCTCCATAGAGCATGCAGGCGATATCCCGGTTTCGGCAGCTCTCGGCCAGGGTCTGCCAATGCTCGGCGGGGTTGCCTCGCAGCAGGCTGCCATCAAGGAGCAGCAAGTCGGGAGACTGGCTCAGCAGGTGTTCCGCTTCGAGCAGGTCGTTGGCCCGCAGGATGTGGTAGCCCTGATCCCGCAACACTTGATAGAGGGGCGTTGCGACCATGATTTCCGGTTGGGCGAGCAGAATTTTACCCGGCATGAATTCCTCGTGAGTGTTCCATTGGGGGGCGCGACCGCGATAATCTTCTGCTTCAATATAACAAAGCCGCGCGGGGCTGTCTGTGCCTTTTTCCCATAGCGGTCAAATCGCCGGACAGGGCAAGACAGGGCGGGGGTTATAAAGGTGTGACCTATTGCTTGGTCAGTCGTTTCCAGCGTGCAGGCCAGGTTCTGTCCCTGTGGGGGTTCCAAAAGGGCGGGAACTAAGCTGTTGCTCCCCGCTGATTCGCTATGATAGGCTGATTTTCCGAATCTAATCGAACCCGGTTCTTTCTTCCGTTCCACTTTTTTCCGCCGTTTTTCACGTCGAGAGTACGCCGATGCCAGCAAAAGAACGCCTTGACAAGTTGCTGGTCTCCCGCGGTCTGGTGCCGTCCCGGGAGCGGGCCCGCAGCCTGATTCTGGCCGGCAAGGTACTGGTCGACGAACAGCGCATCGACAAGGCCGGCGTTGCCGTTTCCGTTGAAGCGGTACTGCGCCTCAAGGGCGAGGACCTGCCTTATGTTTCGCGGGGCGGTCTCAAGCTGGCCGGCGCCCTTGATGCTTTTGCGGTGGCAGTGCGCGGGCGGGTGGCGATTGATGTCGGTGCCTCAACGGGGGGCTTTACCGACTGCCTTCTGCAGCGGGGCGCCGCCCGGGTCTATGCCGTCGATGTGGGTTACGGCCAACTCGCCTGGACTCTGCGCCAGGATCCCCGGGTGATCAATATGGAACGGACCAATATCCGGCATCTTACGCCTTCCCGGCTGGCCGAAATTCCGACTCTGGCGGTGATCGACGCTTCCTTCATCTCTCTGGACAAGGTGTTGCCTGCGACCCTGGGGTTGCTCGCCGAAGGCAGCGACCTGGTGGCGCTGATCAAGCCCCAGTTTGAGGTAGGCCGGGGCCGGGTGGGCAAGGGCGGGGTGGTGCGGAACCCCGATCAGCACGCCGCCGTGATCGCCCGTATCGAAGCCCTGTCCGCCGAGCTCGGCTGTACGGTTCTGGGGCGGATTGAAAGTCCCTTGCTGGGCTCGAAAGGCAACCGGGAATTTTTAATTCACCTGCGCAAGCAGGCCGATGCAACGCCGCCTGTGGAGGCTCATTGAAAAAGGTCTATTTCATCGGCGCCGGGCCGGGTGATCCCGAGTTGCTGACGCTGCGGGGTGCGGGCCTGCTGCAGAGCTGCGCCACCGTCTATGCTTTCTCTCCTTATGGTGAGAGTTTCGCGACTTTGCTGGCCGGCAAGACCCTGTACGACCCCTTTGATTTCGCCTTTGATGTCTTGCTGGAGCGGCTGCAGTGCGAACGCCGACGTCAACCGGTAGCGTTTCTGGTGCCGGGTGATCAGACCTGGTTTTTTCCCTTTCAGGGCCTCATCGAGGCTCTGGGCGACGGGGCTCAGGTGGTTCCCGGTGTCAGTTCGGCCAATGCCGCATCCGCTCTTCTGAAAAGAACCCTGAACCTTTCCGGGATCTGCAGCCACACCTTGATCCTTTCTCCCCGAACCCTGGAAGAGACGCCCGGCGCCCCGGCCCTGGAGTCTCTCGCGGCACCCGGGGTCACGCTGGTCATTTACATGAACCACCTGCCGCTCGCCGATCTGGTGGCTCGTTTGCGCCAGGGTTACGGACGGGACGAACCCATAGCGCTTTTGCAAAAGATCGGCCTGCCCGACCAGCGCGTGGTATGCGGCACTCTGGACACAATTCAGGCTCTTTGGGAGGCGTCCGGGACCTGTTCCAAGGACAGGAGTTGGCGTTCCGAGCTAATCCTGATTCTGGTGGGAGCCTCCCTTACCGCAGCGGTGGACAGCGGTTGGTGGGACCTTCGCCGAGGCCGGGACGGCTCAGCGTCCAGCTGAGGTGCGGTCCGGTCCCGCCGTGCCCCACGGACGATGCCCGCCACGCCCTGCTTCGGAACCGGGGGACGTTTTCAAATAAAATCAGTTCGAGGCTTTTTTTTCATGATCCGTATTCTGCATACCGCCGACCTGCATCTCGACAGCAGTTTTACCTCCCTGGGCAACCGGGCGCCCCAGCGGCAGGCCGATTTTCTCGAAACCTTTGAGCGTATCGTTGATCTGGCCGTGGAAAAACAGGTTCACCTGCTGCTGATCGCCGGTGATCTTTTCGACCACCCCCGCCCCGGCCCGCGCAGTCTGGGCAAGGTGCAGGCCGGCCTGCAGCGTCTGGCAGCCCGGGGCATTCAGCCCGTGGTGCTGCCCGGCACTCACGACAGTCTGGTCTCTTCCGACGCCGTTTACCGCCAGTCAACGCTGCCCGGAACGGTACTCCTCGACCAACCCGGTGTTCAGGAACCTTTGGCGCTCACCGTCAACGGCGAGTCGGTCTATCTGTACGGCTTTGCTTATCGCGGCTTCCGCTCCGAAGACGCTTTGGCGGGGCTGCGACGCCGTTGTGACGAAGGCCTGCACATCGGCCTGCTGCACGGTTCCCGGCAGGGGAGCCCGGAATGGAATTATCGCAAGAAAGACCTTCCCTTCACCCTGGACGATTTAAAAAACTGGAATCTCGACTACGTCGCCCTGGGTCATTACCACAGTTATGAGGAGCTGACCGAAGGCGGCCGGCTCTACGCCTGTTATCCCGGCTCTCCCGAAGGCCGGCGGTTTGGCGAAAACGGTCCCCGTTACTGCGCCCTGGTGACGGTGGAATCCGGCCGGGCGACGGTGGAACCGCTGCCGGTCAACAGCCGTGAACTGGCCGAAAAGGAACTCGACCTGTCCGGTTGCGCCGATCTGGAAGAGGCCGTTGGCCGAGTCGCCGCCCTGGCTGACGATCGTCTGCTGCTGCGCCTTACCCTCACCGGCATGCTGGAAGCTCCCGTGGATCTTTCCGCACTTCAGAGCCGCTGCGAAGACGGGTTTTTCTATCTCGAACTGCGGGACGAGACCCGTCTGTTCGACAGTGCCTACGCCCGCCGCATCGAGTCGGAGGAGACGGTGCGGGGTCTGTTCGTCCGCCGTGCCCGCAAATTGATGGCCGAGGTCGGTGAGCAGGAGCGGTCGGTGGTGGAGGAGGCTTTTCGCGACGTGCTGATCCGATTCCGCGCTTTCAGCGGAGGTGATCAATGATTTTGCGCAGCCTGGAACTGAAACATTTCGGCAAGTTCGGCGAGCGGAGTTTTGACTTCCGGCGGGGTTTCAATCTGGTTGTCGGCCCCAATGAGTCCGGCAAGTCGACTTTGATGGAGGCGATTCCGGCGGTAATTTTCGGCTTGCGCAACAAAGACCGTTATCGTCCCTGGGGGCGCCAGGGCGGCTTCGAGGCCGCCCTGTCCCTGGAAACCGGCGCGACGACGGTGCGTATCGAACGGGAGCTGATCAGCGACCGGGTGCAGTTGGAAGAGCGGGACGATTTGCACCAGATGCTTTATCAGTTCGACGGCAAGGTTTCGCCCCAGGGACGTTCCTCCGAGCGGGCCGAATATTGCGATCAGTTGAGCCGTTTGCTGGCGGTGGCCGACGAGGATCTGTTTCGCGCCAGTCTTTTCTTTGGTCAGGGCGATCTGGAAATGGCCGATCGCAAGGGTCTGGCCACCCGCCTCAAGGCCCTTTTGACCGGCTTCGGAGAAGTGGACTACGACCGGGTGCTGAAGGCGCTCAGCGACGACTACTTCAACATCACCCGCCACAATCCCTGGGGCAAGGACAAGACCCGTCCCCGGCAGCTTGACGAGCTGCGAGAGCGCATGCAGGTTCTGGAGCAGCGCTGGTTCGCGGCGGAACAGGGTCTCAAGGAGCTGGCCTCCCTGGGGGGGCAACTGGCCGAGCTGGCCGAGGCCCTGGAACAGAACCGCCGGGACGCGGCCGCCGGAGAGGACTATCTGCTCTGGGTGCGCAAGCAGTGGCAGCTGGAGGAGAAGGAAGGCAGCCTGCGCAAGGACTTCAGCCGGGTAGATCGGGAGTCCGGCAAGGTCGACGAGTTGGAAGGGCGCCGCAGCGAACTGGAAAATGAACTGAACCGTACCGGTCTGCCCCGGGAGATGCCCGAAAGCCTGCCGCCGTTGCTCGCCGAGGGAGAGTCTCTTCGCAGGGAGCTGGTGGAACTTCAAGCCAAGGCAGCAGCTCTGCGGGAGCAAATGAAGCAGCAGGCCAATCCGTCCCCCAGGCAGCCGATTCTGGCCACTCTCGGCGCGATTCTGGCGGCTGCTGCTGCGGGGTTTTGGCTCGGCGGCTTTTACGCTGTTTTTTTATGGGGGTTCGCCGGGCTGCTGGTTCTCGGCAGCTGGGGGCTTCACCTGCGGCGCTGTCTGACCAAAGGCGGCCTGCGTCGAGGCCTGCAGGAACAGCTGCAGGCCGTGGAACGGCGTCAGGACGAGGCCCGGGAACGTCGCACCGATCTGAATAACCGGCTTGAGGCCCGGGGTCTGGCCAGCTCGCCTGTGGAGCTGGTGCGTATGCAGA
>SLLR01000122.1 GCA_007134025.1 Desulfuromonadaceae bacterium
AAGCAGCACCGGAGAAGGCTCCGGATGCGCAGAGCCAAAACGGCTCCGATTCCTAGGAACTTGTCTCCATCCGGTGTTTCCGGGTGGAAACGCTTTGATCACATAACAAAAGGCCGAAGCTGTGAAGAGCTTCGGCCTTTTGTCTGTTTATTTTGTTCGCATTTAGCGGGTATCCCGCCGTCCCCTGAGAAACGCCACCAGCGCTCCTTCACCGCCGTAACGGGCCGGAGCCCTTCCCCACTCCACCACCCAGGCTTTGGCCTCCCTGGAAAGATAGCTCTCCATGAATTGCCGCAGCACCGGCCCTTGCGCAGACCCCTTGCCGCGGCCGGTAATGATCAATACCGTCTTCTTGCCGGCAAATACCGCGTCTTCGAGAAAAAACCGCACTTTGTCCCGGGCCTCAAGGCGGGTCATTCCGTGCAGGTCAAGCCGGGCTTCGGGAGACCGGCGACCCTGTCGCAGCTGACGCATCCTGCGGGGAGTCGCCGCCCCTTCCTCCGGCAAGGGAATCTCGTCACAAAAGAGGTTGTCCATCTGCCCCATGGAAGCCAGAAACAGGGCTTCGTCGTCCAGTTCCTCGGCAGGGGGGTTGTCCTCTACCTCCTCAGGAAGGTGCGGCGGCCTGTCGCTTTCCTTCCCGTCAAAGCGCTCCCGCACTCCTAGCAGATCCATCTCACGCTGAAACAGGGCAGAATCCTCCTCCGGTTTTTTTGCCACCGGGGCCGGTGGTGTTTTTTTCACCGCGGCGGCAGGCTCTGTTGCGGCGACAGCCACGCCTTTGAGGTTTTTAAAGGGACTGCTCTCAAATTTGCCGACCCCGCCGGAAGGCTTGTTTTTGTTTCGACCCACCTTCAGCGCCTCACGGTTTTCCGACGCCCCTGCATCGCCTTGGTCTGCTGGCGGATCATGGCCCCCTGTTTCTCCAGGTGGAACTGGTACCAGAGGTCGCCGTAAGCTTTCATCTTCATCTTCCGGCCTTCCTGCAGGGCCTCCAGGTTGGCCAGCAGCGTGTCGTCGGCGGCCCCTTTCTTAATTGCCCTTTCGAGAATCGCAATGGCTTTTGAGCGCTCTCCAAGTTTTTCCAGGCAATAGGCGTACAGGGACCAGGGCAGCGACTCGTTTTTAGTGGAGGTCACGGCCTTCTCAAAGGCAACCCTCATCTGCTCCGGTTTGTTCCGCTTCATGTAACAGATGGCGAGCATGGCCATGGCCACCCAGTGGCGGCTGAAGCCCTTGCGCAAATGGTCAAAAGCCTGGTTGAACTCCCGTTTGAGATAGAGAATGCAGCCGATCTGGGCCTCGATCTGGGAGGTGACAAAAAACTGCCATTTGCCCAGAGCATGGGCGGCCTGAAGGGTTTTGACCGCCTTTTCCGTCCGGCCGGCCTGCACGTCCCGCTGCACCTCCTCCATCAGCGCCGCCAGGCGGGTGGAAGTACGACGGCTGAGGAGATAGAAGCTGGCGCCGAAACCGAGCAGGGAAATCAGTGCCAGATAGAGGGGCGCAAGATTTGTGACCCATTGCAGGACAAGGAAAAGCAGGGCATAAACCAGCACCGAAATGCCGAGGTTGATCATGGAGGGAGTTCCTTTCTGTGGCGGGCGATGCGCAGACGAAGCCCGCAAATAACAGTGATGCGGCGAACAACGGTATTTCCTCCGCAGGCGCTTTGCAACGACGGTTTGCAGCAGAGCGGGGGAGTGGTTACTGAAAAAAACAAAACCCTTCGCCAGAGTCTTTGCTTGAGGGTCCGAAACCCGACGGCGGCCGCCTCATCCCTGCCGGCCCGGTTTGACCAACAGGGTCAGGCGATCTCCGGGACGCAGAATCGCATTGCGAGAGAGGCGGTTCCAACGCATGATGTCGTCGGTTCGTACATTGTAGCGGCGGCCAATGGCCCACAGGGTGTCACCGGGGCGCACCTGATACACCAGTTGCCGACGATCGCTGTCGGAAGCCACCACCGGACCGGCCACCCGCAGCACCCGCCCCGGCCGAAGGATGTCTTTTTCGTTCAGCCCATTCAGGGCGCAGAGCTGCTTCACCGTCAGGTCGAAGCGCCGGGCGATAACCCACAGGCTGTCTCCGTTTTTGACCCGGTAGTTCTGCTGTCGGGGACGGTCGTAATCGTCGCCCAGAGCGGCGACCGGCAGGGTCACGCCGCTGCGCAGGGGCAGCACCAGGTCGCGGCCGACCCGCAGAGCCCGCGGGTTCTGAATCCGGTTCAGGGCAACAATGTCCTGAGTGCGAATACCGTAGCGATTGGCGATACCGATCAGCGTGTCCCCCGACACAATCCGGTGATGCAGGAAGTTGGCGCGCCGCTCGGGGGGAACCGCGGCATAGCGCCGGGCAAAGGCCTCGGTCTTGCCGGCAGGCAGGCGTACCTCGTAATCGGCGGCGCCGGGCGGCGTGCTCCAGCGCTTCAGTTCCGGATTGAGAGCCACCAGGTCTTCGTAAGAGACGCCGCACAACTCGGCGATCAGGGCCAGATCGGTGGTACCGGGCAACCTGAAAACATCAAAGTGCAACGGCTCCTTGTACTGCAGATCGTCGAATCCGTAGTCCTGGGGATCCTTGGCAATATGCAGCACGGCCAGCAACTTGGGCAGGTAGTTGCGGGTCTCTGCCGGCAGATGACCGCCTCGGGAAATTTCCCAGAAATCCCGGCTGCCGGCAGCACGAATGGCCCGATTGACCCGCCCGCCCCCGGCGTTGTAGGCTGCGGCGGCCAGATACCAGTCGCCGTCAAAACGCTGGTGAAGTTCTCGCAGGTACGTGGCGGCGGCCCGGGTGGACTTGACAAAGTCGCGCCGTTCATCCTTCCACCAGTCGTTGTTCAAACCATAGACCCGCCCCGTGGCTTCCATAAACTGCCAGGGACCAACCGCGCCGGCGTGACTGACGGCGCGGGGATTGAAACCCGATTCGATCATGGCCAGATAGGTCAGATCAAGGGGCAGACCTTCTTCGGCGAAGATGTCGCGCATCAGGGGCAGATAGCGTTCGGAACGCTGCAGCCAGCGGCGAAAGCCAAACCGTCCGGGACCGCTGTAGTAAGCGATATAATGGCGAACCTTGGCGTTGTCCACCATCGGCAGGTCAAACCGGGAATCCTCCTCCGAAACCGTCTCGCCCTGATCCTCCGGAACCGCTTGATCAGCCGCCTTCAGCAGCGCCAGATCCTCCAGAGTCTCCCTGTCCAGGCTGTCCATGAGCTCATCACCGGACACCCGGTCCCGGTCTTCACCCGATTGGTTCAAAACGGGCTCTTTGCTGAGGTCTGCCAAGCCATCACTCACCAGCAGCTGAGACCCTTCGGCCTCCACCTGGCCAACCGCTGCGGAGCGCCGAAACTCGTCCATGGAACAGCCGCTGACCAGCAAAGGCAGCAGCCACAACAGCAGGGCCGAAAAACAGATTCGGTCCATCTCACCCTCCTCCATCACAGCATCTTGAAAAAGTCCCTCCGGGATCTTTTTCAGCGGCACAGGCCACCTCAGGCCGGCGCCGGACTTAAAACGTTCAGGGACATTGCAAGGCCTCTCTGACTCGGGTCTTCCCTTCCCGGGCCTGGCAAAAAAACGCCTCATTCACCGGCAAAAGGCTCATCCGATTCACTGTCCGGTTCGGTCCCGTTCCGGGCCTCAATGGCGGGGGCATCGGCATCGGGCCAGCAACGCTCCTCCATGGCCTTCATCAGCGGTTCAAAGCTCTTTCGATCAAGGGCCGAGACCGGCAGCGCGCCAAAACGACGACACAGGGCGGCCCCCTCCGCCGCAGGCAGAAGGTCGATTTTGTTCAACACCAGCAGGCGGGGAATCCCCTCCAACCCCAACTCTAGCAGAATTCGTTCCACTGCGGCGATCTGCTCTTCAAAGCGGGGGTTGCCCGCATCGACCAGGTGCAGCAGCAGGTCGGCGTCTTCCATCTCTTCCAGGGTGGCCTTAAAGGCTCCAAGCAGACTGGGCGGCAACTTGCGGATAAATCCGACCGTATCGGTGATGATCACCTCCCGCTCCTGTGGAAACCGAAGCCGGCGCGTAGCCGTGTCCAGGGTAGCGAACAGCAGATCCTCGGTCAGAACATGGCTCCGGGTCAGGGCGTTGAGCAGGGTCGATTTGCCGGCGTTGGTATAGCCGACGATGGAGATGATCGGCACTCCGGCCTTGACCCGGCGATTGCGGCGCTGCAGGCGCCCCCTGGAGAGGCTTTGCAGTTCCCGCTCCAGACGGCTGATGCGGTCCCGGATTCGCCGCCGGTCGATTTCCAGCTGAGTCTCTCCCGGACCCCGCCCGCCAATCCCCCCCATCAGTCGGGACAGGGCCACGCCGCGGCCGGTAAGACGGGGCAGAATATATTTCAGCTGGGCCAGTTCCACCTGCACCTTGCCGTCGCGAGTATGAGCGCGACGGGCGAAAATGTCCAGAATCAGCTGGCTGCGGTCGATAACCTTGAGATCGGTCAGGGCGGCAATGGAGCGCACTTGCCCCGGCGACAGATCCTGGTCGAAAATCAGCAGCGTGGCACCCTGTTGCAGGGCGCTGATCACCACCTCCCGGGCCTTGCCCTCCCCCATCAGATATTTGGGGTTGATACGGCGGGGACGCTGAATAAAGCGATCCAGCACCAGCACGTCGGCAGTGCGGGCCAGTTCCGCCAGTTCGTCCAGAGAATCGTCCGTTTCCCTGCGGGGTTCCTGGCTGACGGAAATCAGTATCGCTTTTTCCCGCGCGTCGGACAGGTCGTGGGTCTCGGCCATCTTCTGTTCCAGTTCCCCCTCAAGGGCCCGCAGAAAGACGGTCAGATCAAGGTCCAGATCGTAAACGGACGGCGCCCGCAGAACCTCCACGGATTTACCGGCGCGGTTGGCGGGAAGAATATGGGCGTAGTGCACCGGCCCCGGCAGGCCCCCCTCGCCCACTTCGATAGCCAGCATGAGATCGAGACGCAACAGGGCCAGGTCGGTAAGATCGTCGGGGCTCAGGGCCTCGTGCTGCAGGTGGGTGTGCACGCAGCGCAGCCCCCGCAGACCGCTGCGGCCCAGGGCAAAATCCGACAGATCGGGAATCACGATCTCCCGATCGTCACCCACCACCACGTATTTGACCAGGCCACCCCGATCAATAATCAGCCCCAACTGCCGACGCAGCTCCTCGGAGAGCTCGGTAAGATACCGGGCCAATTCGCCGCTAACCACCTGCCCGGGCGGAACCCGCCGCCGGTAGATGCGCTCCAGAGCTTTGATCTGGCTGGTTTTCAGTCCGGTAAGGTTGCCGTGTATCACTCAAACTCCGCATGGTTGACAAAAAAAGGGCCCGTAGGGGCCCTCTTTAACGGGATGCGCAACAATCCGGTCAGCCGACCACGACGCTGAAGCCGGCGTCGACAAAGTGAACTTCACCGGTCACACCGCTGGCCAGATCGGAAAGCAGGTACAGGGCCGACTTGCCCACCTCGTCCTGGGTAACGGTGCGCCGCAGAGGGGCCCGCTCTTCCATGACCCTGAGCTTTTCCTTGAAATTACCGACGGCCGAAGCCGCCAGGGTTTTGATGGGGCCGGCGGAAATGGCGTTGACCCGAATGCCCTGCTCGCCGAATTCAGCGGCCAGGTAGCGGGTCGAAGCCTCCAGCGCGGCCTTGGCCACGCCCATGACGTTGTAGCTGGGCACCGCCCGCTGGGCACCAAGATAGGTCATGGTAACGATACTGCCGCCGTTTTTCATCAACGGCGCCGCGGAACGGGCTACGGCCACCAGGGTGTAGGCGCTGATATCCAGAGCCAGCGTGAAACCGGCGCGGCTGGTCTGGCTGAAGGGATTTTTCAGGTCTTCACGGTTGGCAAAAGCAACGGCATGAACGACGAAGTCAATATCGCCCCACTGTTCTCCCACGGTCTTGAAAACTGCCTCGATATCCTCGTCCCTGGACAGGTCGCAGGGCAGAATCAGTTCCGCATCCAGGCTCTCGGCCAGCGGCCGCACGCGCTTTTCCAACGCCTCGTTCAAATAGGTAAAAGCCAGGGTGGCCCCGGCCGCCCGTAACTGCCTGGCGATTCCCCAGGCAATGCTCAAGTCATTGGCGACGCCAAAAATAATGCCGCGTTTCCCGGCCATCAGACCCATAGTCTCACCCTCCTGAAAAAAAGTTGATGCCGTCTTTTATCAAAAACCCGCGACCATGGCAAGGTATTAGTCGCCTCGAGAGCGGAGCGCCCACGATACCATCGATCCCGCAGCAAAGGGCCTTTTCTTTTTACCAAAGCCGCACTACACTGGCCACCGCACGAAAAAAGGCTCTTTTCCGCCGGGCCGGCTTGAAAAAAAAGACTTCGCGAGGCGATTTTCATGGACTTCATCACCCTGCTCGGCATCGCTCTGGCCCTGGCCATGGACGCCTTTGCCGTTTCTCTCGCCGTCGGCCTGGCGGTCTCTCCCCTCACCGGCCGTCATCTGTTTCGCCTCGGCTTTCACTTCGGCCTGTTTCAGGCTCTGATGCCGGTGATCGGCTGGCTCGCCGGCACCTCCATACACCAGCACCTGGCCGCCTTCGATCACTGGATCGCCTTTGGCCTGCTCGCCTTCATCGGCGGCAAGATGATTTTCGAAGCCTTTCACACGAAGGAGCAGCGCGACCCGGGGGATCCCACCCGCGGCCTGTCGCTGGTCATTCTGTCCCTGGCCACCAGCATCGATGCCCTGGCCGTGGGCCTTTCCCTGGGCGTGCTCGGGGTTTCGGTGTGGGTGCCGGCAGCGATCATCGGACTGGTGGCCGGACTTCTCACCGTGGTCGGCATGCTGCTGGGCCGCCGCATCGGCACCCTGTGGGGCAAGCCCGTGGAAATCCTCGGCGGACTGATCCTGATCGGTATCGGCTGCCGGATTCTCGCCAACCACTTCAGCGCACTCTGAACAAAGCCTCTGATAATTCCCTAAACTACCGCCTCGCCCCTCGGGATTCGAATACTCCAGCAATGGTGAATCCGCGGATTGCGGGCGAAATCCCTGGGCAGGGTGGCGGCGGTCAGATCTTCCATCACCAGGTCGCTCAAAGCTTCCCGGTCAAGCCTGAATTTGCGCAGATTGTTGGAAAAGATCAGCTCCCCGCCGGCGGCCAACAGCCGCAGCGCCTGGCGCAGCAGAGGCACGTGATCCCGCTGCACATCAAAAGTGCCACTCATGGACTTGGAGTTGGAAAAACTCGGCGGGTCGAGAAAGATCAGATCGAAAGACCCTTCGGCCTGCGCCAGCCACTCCAGGCAGTCGGCCTGCAGCAGGCGATGCCGGTCGCCGGTGGTGAAGCCGTTCAGCTCCAGATTGCGCCGAGCCCAGTCGAGATAGGTGCGGGACATATCGACAGTCAGGGAAGAGACCGCGCCGCCCTTGAGGGCATGAACGGTGGCGCTGCCGGTGTAGGCAAAGAGGTTGAGAAAACGCTTGCCGGCGGCCGACTCCTGTATCCGCTGCCGGGTCAGCCGGTGGTCGAGGAACAGACCGGTATCGAGATAATCGGTAAAATTCACCAGAAAGCGGCAGTTGCTTTCGGTCACCTCATGAAACCGACCCTGCTCCTGCAGCTTGCGATACTGTGAGGTCCCCGACTGGCGACTGCGCACCTTGTAAAATACCTGCTCGGCAGTCACCTCCAGAGCCTCGGCAAGCACCGTTCGTATCTCCCGAAGGCGCTTGCGGGCCATGACCGGGTCCACCGTATCGGGGGCCTGGTATTCCTGCACATGCACCCAGGGGCCATAGAGATCCACGGCCACAGCATACTCGGGCATGTCGGCATCGTACAGCCGATAGCAGCTGATGCCGTTCTTTTTTGCCCAGCGGCCGATCTGACGGCGATTCTTGACCAGCCGGTTGGCGAACATGCGCGCCCCGTCGCTCGGCGCAACCGGCGCCGGGGAAGGTTTTCGGCTCTTCTCGGCACCGTAGAACCAGGCCTCTTCGATATCGAAGTGGAGCAGCTGACAGGCCAGAGCGCCGTTAAAAAAAGAATGTTTGCGGCGGGCACGGATCGCCAGCTCACGGGCCAGGTCGGGATTGCCGGTAAAGAGGGCCGCCTTCCAGCCGATAAAGTGACGCCGCAGGTTGTCGCCAAAGGCACCGTAGAGAGCCGCCAACTCCTGCTGTTCTCCAAGGCGCTCCCCGTAAGGGGGGTTGGCGATGACCAGGCCGGGGCGCTTTGCCATCTCCGGCGGCGGGCGCAGATCGCCGAGATCGGCGGTGGCAAAATGGATTTGTCCCCCCAGGCCGGCCCGGTCGGCGTTCAGGTGGGCGGCCCGCACCGCTTTGGAATCCCGATCACGACCGGCGATGAGGGGCAACCGGGCGAGGCCGGCCTTGCGCCGCTCCAGGGCTTCCAGCAGCAGCTCCTTCCACAGTTCCGGGCGATGACCGGCCCAGCCTTCAAAACCGTAATAGGGACGCTGCAGGCCCGGGGCGATATCGGCGGCCATCAGCGCCGCCTCAATGAGCAACGTCCCGGAACCGCACACGGGATCCAGCAGACTTCCGCCCCGGGCGGCCATTTCGGGCCAGCCGGCCCGAATCAGAATCGCCGCCGCCAGGTTCTCCTTGAGCGGCGCCAGTCCCGCCTCGACCCGGTAGCCGCGACGGTGCAGACTGTCCCCGGACAGGTCGATGCCCAGAGTCGCCTGATCCCGGTCCAGATGCAGGTTGATTCGCACTGCGGGCCGTTCCGCATCAACGGACGGCCGCCGACCGCACCGCTGCCGAAAACGGTCGACCAGGGCGTCCTTGACCTTGAGGGCGGCGTAGCGGGAATGACTGATCTGCGACCGCAGCGACTGACAGGAAACCGCCAGGGTATCGTCGGCGGACAGATGCTCTTCCCAGGGCAGGTTCAGGGCGGCGGCATACAACTCTTCGACGGTGCCGGCAGGAAAACGGGCCACGGCCAGAATCACCCGGCTGGCCAGGCGCGACCACAGGCAGACCCGGTAAGCTACGGCCAGGTCACCGGAAAAGCCGACCCCGGCCCGGGTCTCGGCCACATCCAGCGCTCCCAGACTCCGGAGTTCATCGGCCAGCAGCGGCTCAAGCCCCTTGGGGGCGGAGGCGAACAGTGCGTGTGTTGTCATCAAACGGTTCCGATCAGAGAACGAATCTCTCTCACAAGGCGACCCCGCCGGTTTCTCCCAGCCACAGGGGCAACTGGTTGAACACCACATCAAACAGGGGCACCACCAGCCCGCAGGTCAGCAGAGCGGCTTAGAAGTTAAATTTCGCCCAGGAGAGTCCCGGCGATTCTCAGCAAGCGTCCCCGGAACCCTTTGAAACGGAGGCGGACGGAGGCCGGAACGCTCGCAGACGGGCTTCGTTGGTCACCAGATAGGGGCCGCCGATAAGATCCACGCAATAGGG
>SLLR01000062.1 GCA_007134025.1 Desulfuromonadaceae bacterium
CATGGTGTTCTCCTTTCTCTTTCGGCCCTGCATCAGGCGAAAGTGCCTTCCACCCCGATCACAGCAGCCGGGCATGGAAAAATTTTCCTGCTGAAGAGTGCCGTCCAGCCAGGCCCGAACGACCTCATTCAAATCACCGGCCACAAAGGGAAACACCGGAATTCCGGCCGCGGCCAGCAGTCCGAACAAGGGCCGGGAAATCGCTCCGCAAACCAGGGCACCCACCTTCAATTCCAGCAGCCTCTGCACCCGCTGAGCGGGAAAGTCCTCGGCAAGGAAGTCCCGGCTTTCGCGAACAACGCGCCCGGATTCTTCATCAACGATGTACAGATGCCGGGCCGTGTCAAATACCGGCGCGATCCGTTGCCGCCAGAAGGCAAAAGCGGTTCTCATGGGGCGTCCTTGAAAGAGGGTGATGGCTGCACCCACTTATAGAGCAAGGGAAGTGCCAAACAAAAAGAGGTGCCCGAAAGGCTCTCAATTGATTGAATTTATTGGATTGTATAGAATTGTTCGGTGAACGGGGAGGAGGAGCAATAGTAGCGTTTTTGCTACCTTTGGAGCGGGATTAAGGTGCGGTTTTGCAACCTTGGCGCTCAATCGGTGCCTGGATCACGTTGTTTCGCAGTGACGATCCCCAGTTTTTTCATCTTGCGAAACAGGGTAGTTTTGTGGATGCCGAGATCCCGGGCTGCCGCCAGCCGGTTGAAGGCATTGCGCTCCAGAGCGGCGCGAATAGCCTGTTCGTCCAGAATGTCGTGGGCCGAGCGGATATCGGTGGGCAGGACCGGCAGGATGCCCTGGGCGGTCAATTCCTCGGGCAGGTGGGCGATGCCGATCTCTGCCTCGGTACAGAGAATAAAAGCCCGTTCGATGGCGTTTTCCAGTTCACGAATATTACCGGGCCAGTCGTGGGCCATGAGCAGAGACAGGGCCTCTGCGGTGAGTCCCCGCACCGACTTCTGCTGCAGTTGGTTGAAGCGGCGGATAAAGTGATCCGCCAGCAGGGGAATGTCTTCCTTGCGGCGGCGCAGCGGCGGCAGTTCGAGACCGATCACGTTGATGCGATAGTAGAGATCCTCCCGGAACAGCCCCTGGCGAACCCGTTCGACAAGATTTCTGTTGGTCGCCACAATCACCCGGGCGTCGCTGGTTTCCGTGCGGGTGCTTCCCAGAGGTTCGTAGGTTTTTTCCTGCAGCACCCGTAGCAGGCGCACCTGCAGGGCCGGACTGATTTCTCCGATTTCGTCCAGAAACAAAGTCCCCCCGCGGGCCAGGGCGAAGCGACCGGGTTTGTCCCGGGTGGCACCGGTAAAGGCTCCGGCCTTGTAGCCGAACAGTTCCGACTCCAGCAGGTTGTCGGGCAGGGCGCCGCAGTTGACGGCGACAAAGGGGGCTTTTCGGCGGGGGCTGAGATCGTGAATGGTGCGCGCCATGACCTCCTTGCCGGTGCCGGTTTCACCGAGAATGACCACCGTGCTGGGACTGCCCGCCACGGCGGGAAGCACCTTGAACAGGCGCTGCATCAGCGGGCTGTGACTGGTCAGGTTGCCGACCCGGAATTTCTCCCCCAGTTCCAGTCGCAGGGCCTCGATTTCGGACAGATCGCGAAAGGTTTCGGCACCGCCGATGACCCGTCCGTCGGCGTCTCGCAGAACCGCCGTGGAAACGCTGATGGGAATCCGCTCTCCCGAGGCACTGACAATATACCCCGATTTGCCGATCACCGGCTCACCGACGGTGAGGGTCTGCTGCAGCGCACAGCCGGCACCGCACATGCTGGAGCGAAACACGTCTGAGCAGAGCCTCCCAATGGCTTCCTTGCGGGAAACGCCGGTGATCTCTTCGGCGGCACGGTTAAAGGAGGTGATCCGCCACGCGAGATCGACCGTGAAGACGCCGTCGGAGATGCTCTCCAGAATCGCCTCGGTCATGGGATGAACAATGGCTTGCTGCTTGTCGGATGAATTCATCTGGTTGTGCTCCCGGTGCTCTGGATTTTCCGGACGGGGTGGGATTGTAAGGTGTTCTGATCATCCCACAGCGAATCGAACAGGGCAAGGGGCGACGAAGCAACCTGGCGACGAAGCAACCACCGGCGGGTTTCTGAAAAACAAAAAGACCGCTCTGCGGACGTGCTGACTGCTGCTTGTCGCTCCTGGTTGACAGGGCCGTCCGCTGTGTTAGAAGTTTAGAAACAACTTGTTTTATAAAGACTTTGAAAAAAAGGAGAAAACCCATGAAAGTAGATGTCAAGTGTTTTGCAACTTTTTCTGAAGGGAAAGCCTGCGACCAGCACGGGGGGCAGCTGGTTGAGCTGGATGCCGGTGCTACGGTCAGGCAACTGGTTGAAGCCCTCAAGCTGGAAGCGGAAAAGGCCAGCATCATTTTTGTCAACAGCAAGGAAGTGACCATGGATCATGTCCTCAGTGACGGAGACAAGGTCGCCTTGTCGCCCAAGGTCTGAAGACCAAGCTGTTTTTACCTGACAGATCCTTACTGCCGAGTTCTGTATCCGCCTTTGTTGACAGGAGCGGACAATCTGTTAGAAATGTTCCGGGTGATGTATGAATCTTTTTTTAAACTGGGAGAAAAAACATGAAAGTTGATGTCAAGTGTTTTGGAAATCTGTCGGAAGGTCAGTCCTGCGATCAACATGGCGGGCAGAAGGTAGAGCTCGCTGCCGGCGCTACGGTCAAGAACCTGGCCGAAACCCTGAAGCTGGATGTGGAAGAAATCAAAATCATTTTCGTCAACAACAAGGAAGTCACTCTGGACCAGGCGCTGAATGACGGAGACGTCGTGGCCTTGTCGCCTAAGAGCGGTGGTATGTAAGCTGCGCCGTTTTGGGCTTTTACTTTTTATCGCATGAAATTTTACAGGGAGAGGGGTGTAGAGACCCTTCTCCCTTGTTTTGTTTGAAGTTCACTCTGCGGGTTCCGAATCAGGATGCTTTTTGTTCCCGGGCCGCCAGCGGATCGGGCAGGCGCTCGGCCAGGGCCAGCAGCAGGTCGGTTTTTGCCAGGCTGCCGAGCAATCGCGGTGTGGCAGCGTTATCCACCACCGGCAGGCGTTCGCCCGAGTAGTGGCGGAATCGTTCCAGCGCTTCACCGAGAGAAGCACTGGAAAGTACCACCGGCGGTCCCGCCTCCAAAAGATCCTCCGCTATGACCAGGTGGGTAAGGCCGGTGGTGCCGAGATATTCCTTGACCGTCTGCAGTCCCACCGTCCCCAGATACACCTCTTCTTCATCCACCACATAAAGATAACGGTAGGAATTGAGCAAAAACAGTTTGGCGATCTCGCCGAAGGGCGTGGACCGAGAAATTTTCAGCGGGTCGCGGTTCATCAGCCCGTCCACCCGCAGCAGCGCCAGTTGCCGGGCCGAAATGGCTTTGCGCTTGCGTGCCATGGAAGCACTGTAGATGGAGCGGCTGTCGATTCCTGAGGCGGTGAGATGGGCCAGCACGCACCCCAGCATCAGGGGCAGAATCAACTGATAGTCGAGGGTCATTTCAAAAATCATGATAATCGCCATCAACGGAGCGTGGGTGGTGGCGGCCAGCATCATGCCCATCCCGGTCAGGGCAAAAGCGCCGGGCGAAGGCAGATAGGCCAGACCGAGGGCATGGCAGGCGTGGCCGAAGAGATAACCGAGACTGGCGCCGACGAACAGGGTCGGAGTGAACACCCCGCCCACCGCCCCGGAGCCGAAGCTGGCGCAGGTTGCCATGACCTTAAAGATCAGCAGCAGGGCGAGAGTCGACCACAGCCACTGTTCCTGCAGAATCCCGGTCACTACGCTGTAGCCGTTGCCGGTGACCTGAGGATAGGCCATGGCCAGGGTTCCCACCACCACGCCCCCAAGCCCAAGCCGCAGAAACAGGGGCAGCCGGGTACGAAGAAAAAGTTTTTCACTGCCCCGCAGGGCGCGCAGAAACCAGGGCGCGGCCAGGCCGGCGAGGAGCCCGAGAATCAGGTAATAGACCAGTTCCAGGCCTGAATCGAGATGAAAGGGAGGGATGTCGTAGAGGGGTGCCCCGCCGTCCAGAAATCGTACCGTCTGAGTAGCCAGAACCGAAGCGAAAATCAGCGGTCCCAGGGTCTCGATGGCGATGGAGCCGATGACGATTTCGGCTACGAACAGGGCTCCGGCAATGGGCGCGTTATAGGCCGAGGCGACGCCGGCGGAAACCCCGCAGGCCAGCACCAGCCGGGTCTGGGCCACGGACCAGCGCCGGGTCTGCCCTACCAGGGACGCCAGCAGTGCCGAGAGTTGGGCCATGGGACCCTCGCGACCGATGGAGCCCCCGGAGGCGATGGAGAACATGGCGGAGAACACCTTGACGATACTGAGACGAAAAGGCAGACGTCCGTCGCCGAGTACCACTGCTTCCAGGTAATCGGTAGTGCTCTCCCGGGAAGGGATCACCTTGCGGCCGAAAGTCAGGATGCCGCCGGCGAGAATCCCGCCGAGCAGGGGCAGCAGCAGGCGTTGCCAAAAGGGCAGGGCGGTGAAGATTTCGACGATATGACCGGGGCGGCCGGAAAGCAGGTTGGCCATGAAGTCGAGGGTTCTGCGGAACATAAAAGAGGAGATTCCGCCGAGAACCCCCACCAGTCCGGCCCAGAACAGTACCTGGTAGCGTTCGATAACCCGGTAAGTCCCTGCAAGACGCAATCGCAGTGCGAGCAGCTTAAGAATGCGCGGCGAGGACCACCAGCGAAACATCCAGGCGTGCAGTGTTGTCAGGAGACGGCGGGGCATGAATATCTCTTATTACGATGCGCGGGAAAAAGAATGAAGGGCGCGTCTTGAAATGCAGCGACGGTCGATAGCGCGACCAGGTGATATCATAGAACGCCCCCCAGGCAAACAGAACAGCTACCATAGATTAGCCCGACAAGGCGCAGACCACAAGCCGGCCCGATTTCAGGCCCGGTCGGCGTCGACCATGGTTTTGACGCCGAGCCGCCCGAAGTAGTATTCTGCATCAACCCTTACCGAAGCAGCAACGGTTTAAAAAATCGAGGAATAAGAGCCATGCTCGAGGTCGATCTGAAAAAATTTCCCGCAACGCCCGGTGTCTATCTGATGAAGGGGCCGCAAGGGGAAGTGCTTTACGTGGGCAAGGCCAAGCATCTGCGTAACCGCCTGCGCAGCTATTTTTCCGCTACCGGCGACGGCCGCGCCCACATCCGCTTTCTGATGAACCGGGTAGCGGCCGTGGACACCCTGGTCACCGACACGGAAAAAGAAGCGCTGATCCTCGAAAATACCCTGATCAAGGAACACCGGCCCCGCTACAATATCAATCTGCGGGACGACAAAACCTACGTTTCCCTGCGCATCGACCTGCGGGAAGAGTTTCCCGCCCTGCAGCTGGTGCGACGGGTCAAGAAGGACGGCGCCCGTTATTTCGGCCCTTATTCCTCGGGATCGGCGGTGCGAGAGACACTCAAGCTCATCTACCGGATCTTTCCTCTGCGCCACCAGCCTCTTGAAAACTGCCGGCGACGGGATCGACCCTGCCTTTATCACCAGATCGGCCAGTGCAGCGCTCCCTGCCACGACCTGATCGGACCGGAGGCCTACCGGGCGTTGGTCGATGGCGCCGTGGCCCTGCTGTCGGGCCGGGAAAAAGAGGTGCTCGGCCTGTTGCGACAGCGAATGAGCGAGGCGGCGGAGCGATTCGACTATGAACTGGCGGCTCGTCTGCGTAATCAGATTCGGGCCATCGAGCAGACCGTGGAGCAGCAGAAGGTCGCCGATGCCGGCGGTGGAGATCAGGACGTGATAGGCCTTCATCGCCAGGAAGGCGAGGTGGAGATGGCGATCCTCTTCGTCCGCGAGGGCAAGGTCATCGGCCGCCGCAGCTACAGTCTCGAATGGCGGCTGGACGAGGACGAACTGCTGTCCTCCTTTTTGCGGGAATTCTACCGCCGCGAAGTGGTCATCCCCGACCGTCTGTTGTTGCCCCTGGCCATCGAGGATGCCGCCACCCTGGAGGACTGGCTCAGCGAGCGCCGGGGCCGCAGAGTGCAGCTGCTGGTACCGCGCCGGGGCGGTGCTCGGCAGTTGGTGGAGATGGCCCACCGCAACGCCGAGGAAGTTTACCGGGAAAAAGGCAGCCGCCGCGAGGCCCGTCAGCAGTTGCTGCGGGACGTGGCTGAACGTCTGCACCTGCAGCGGTTGCCGCGGCGTATCGAATGTTTTGATGTTTCCAACGTCCAGGGGGCGCACAGCGTCGCCAGCATGGCGGTTCTCAGCGACGGCGAGCCGGACAAGGCCGCCTACCGCCATTACCGGATTCGCACGGTGGCCGGCGCCGACGACTACGCCAGCCTTTACGAAGTGCTCAAGCGCCGGCTGCAAAAGGGGCTGGAAGAACAGGAACTGCCCGACATGATTCTCATCGACGGTGGCAAGGGCCAGCTGGCGGTGCTGAGCGCGGTACTGGACGAATTGTCCCTGACCAGGCGGGTGGACGCCGTGGGCATGGCCAAAAGCCGGGTGCTCAGCCAGGTACGCGGTAAAACGGTGGAGCGCAGCGAAGAACGGTTCTTTCTCCCCGGCCGCAAGAATCCGGTGCTGCTTCGGCAGGGGGCCGCGGCCCTGTTCCTGCTCGAACGGCTGCGGGACGAGGCGCATCGCTTTGCCATCACCCATCATCGCAAGCTGCGACGCAAGGCGACCCTGCACTCCACTCTGGAGGAGATCCCCGGTATCGGGCCCGAGCGCCGCAAGATCCTGCTGCGTCACTTTGGCAGTCTCAAACAGGTTCGCCAGGCCACCCCGGAGCAACTCGAAGCCGTGCCCGGTCTGCCAAAACCGCTGGCGCGTCGCCTCTACGAAACCCTTCGCGACACAAGCGGCGCCTGAGCCCTGCTCCGCAAGGGTCTCAGTCGTCCCTGCAGCGACCGCTGATGCGATTCATTTCCCGCAGCCGCGCCGCCAGTTCGGGAGCCAGATCTTCCGGCAGGTAGCGCCAGCTCCAGTTGTTTTCAGGGTGCCCCGGGCGGTTCATGCGTGCCCGGTCGTCGCAGCCGAGCACATCCTGCAAGGGCAGGATGCAGCTGTCGGCGACGCTGAATATGGCCAGATGGATCAGGTCCCAGGGTATTTGCGGGTTTTCCCGACCCAGATAGGCGACCACCTGCCGCCGGGCCGGTTCTGCCAGGTCCCGCCACCAGCCGAGGGTGGTGGCGTTATCGTGGGTGCCCGTATAGACCAGGCAATTGCGGGGCAGGTTGTGGGGCAAATAGGGGTTGTCCGGCCCCGAGTCAAAGGCAAATTGCAGGATTTTCATTCCTGGCAGGCCGAAACGGTCCCGCAGCGCCTCCACCTCCTCGTTGATGATACCCAGGTCCTCGGCAATCAGCGGCAGCTCGCCAAAGGTATCCTGCAGGGCGGCAAACAGCTCCTCCCCCGGTACCGGCATCCACTCCCCTCGGGTCGCCGTGGTTTCTTCGGCGGGAATCGCCCAGCAGGCGCAAAATCCGCGAAAATGGTCGATGCGCAGCCGGTCGGTCTGAGACAGGGTCCAGCGCAGCCGCTCCTTCCACCAGCCGAAATTCTCCTCGGCCAGCCGCTCCCAGCGATACAGGGGGTTGCCCCAGCGTTGCCCGGTGGCACTGAAATAGTCCGGCGGCACACCGGCTACCCGGGTCGGGCGTTGGTTGTCGTCAAGATGAAACAGGTCCGGGCGGCTCCACACATCCGCCGAATCGGGTGCGACGAAAATCGGCAGATCGCCGATCAGCCGCACCCCCTGCTCGTTGGCGTAGGCCTTCAGCGCAAACCATTGCTCAAAAAACACGAACTGGGCATAGCGAACCACAGCCAGCTCCCAGACCAGTTCCTCCCGCCAGCGGTTCAGTGCCGCCGCTTCACGACGGCGAACCTCGTCGGGCCAGCGGTCCCAGCTCTGCTCCTGAAACTGCCGGCGCAAAGACCGAAACAGCACATAATCTTCCAGCCAATGCGCCTGATCCAGGCAAAAAGCGTCAAAGGCCTCCCGCCTGGCCGCTGTACCCCGGTCGAAAAAGGTCCGCGCCGCATGCGGTAGCA
The DNA here is from genome assembly GCA_007134025.1 of Desulfuromonadaceae bacterium. Taxonomy (GTDB): domain Bacteria; phylum Desulfobacterota; class Desulfuromonadia; order Desulfuromonadales; family Syntrophotaleaceae; genus SLLR01. The sequence goes on from SLLR01000062.1 coordinate 8,072, forward strand.
AACGCTTCCGGAGTTCTCGGGCAGCAGCGAAATCGGCCCGGCCTTCCTCCAACTCCGCCCCGGCAATGTCCTGCGCCTCCAGATCGCCGCAGGCCACCAGAGCTTCCAGGCTGATCAGCAGGGGATTGCCGGCAAAGGCCGAAAAGGCGCTGTAGGGCGAATCACCGTAACCAGTCGGTCCCAAGGGCAGGATCTGCCAGAGAGAGACACCGCCCGCCACCAGAAAATCGACAAATTCATAGGCCCGCCGGCCCAGATCGCCCAGACCGTGAGGACCGGGAAGAGAGGTGGGATGCAGCAGAATGCCGCTGGCGCGAGGCTGGGTCATGTAGATTCCTTTGCTGAAAAAGGTTCGGAAGCAAGGCGTTTGTTGCCACTTTCCATTGTACCCGAACAAGCTTGACAGAACAGGGGGAAATCGCTATAAACTGGCAGCTTTCGAGTCAAATGGCCCTGTTTCGCACCTTGCCGGACGGACGCAACTTGGAACAAAGCGCAGAAAACCACCGTCAATGGATGGCCGAGTGTCTTGTCGAGGCCGCCGCGGCGGCGGACCTGGGCGAAGTTCCCGTAGGGGCGCTGGTGGTGCACCGGGGGATAGTTGTCGGTCGGAGCCATAATCTGCGGGAGTCCAGCAACGATCCCACCGGCCATGCCGAGATGATCGCCATTCGGCAGGCGGCTGTGGCCCTCGGTTCCTGGAGGCTCCTTGACTGCACGCTGTACGTCACCCTGGAACCCTGTGTCATGTGCATGGGAGCCATTATCCTGGCCCGGATTCCACGGCTGGTTTTCGGTTGCCGCGACCCGCGGGCCGGTGCAGTGGGATCCATCTACGACTTTTCCCGGGATGACCGGTTTAATCACCGGGTTATGGTCACCGAAGGGGTGCTGGCCACCGAATGCGGCGGCCTGCTCAGCGATTTTTTCCGCCAGTTGCGGGAGCAGCGCAAGCAGGGTCCAGGGCAGGGCGAAGCATAAAGACCAAAAGATAACGGAGGGGTGTCCGAGAGGTCGAAGGTGACAGACTCGAAATCTGTTGTAGTGCAAGCTACCGTGGGTTCGAATCCCACCCCCTCCGCCAGTAAAAACAAGGGGTTAGCCAGTTCAGGCTAATCCCTTGTTCTTTTTAAAATTGATGGGCTACCTTTTGGGCTACCTTTTGTTTCTGGAAGGCTTGA
>SLLR01000066.1 GCA_007134025.1 Desulfuromonadaceae bacterium
CAAGTGAACATGGTTGGTCATCAAACAGAAGGCGTGCACCCGGAACCGAAATCGCTCGTGCGCTTTCTGGAGGATCTCGTAGAAGCGGTACCGGTCCTTGTCATCTGAAAAAATATCCTGGAGGGCATTGCCACGAAGAATGACGTGGTATGCTGCTCCCGGAGAGCGTATGCGTGGTTTTCGTGCCATGGCAAGGTGACATCCGGAGTATTCAAGTTATCAAGTCCTGACCCTATTGCCTCACTATTGCCTCAAAGCCTGACCCTATTGCTCACTCTAATTTTTCCGTAGCTGCGAACTTCACCGTTTCGGACAGCTTCGGCGATAGCGATCTCAATGGAGTTTTTGTGGACGTCCAATCCTATAAATATGCTAGACTTCTTCATGACCTGCCTCCTTGGTTATGGCTCTGTGTTGGGGTTCACGAGATTCCAACATAACCCACGTTTGCAAGGGGCAGGTCTTTTTTTGTCAACTGTCAGCCATCATGTCTAGCCCCGCACCGACAGCCAATGCCCCGACATAGCTCCAGGTTTGATTTTCTTCCACATGTTGTCTTTTCAACATTTCGCTATCATTTCAACCCGTGCCTGGACTTGCCGACAGAACCAATCATCTCTTTCCCCACAGCGGGTCGTTGTCAAACTGTCTCCGCAGCCGCTCCTGCGGATTCTGCTCGTAAAATTCATCCTCGGCAAATGAGAAGTGATATTCGGCAACGTATTCCAGCAGTAGCTTGTAGGCGGCATTCACCTGACGGATGATCTTGGGGTCGCATGCGTGGTTGCGGTCCGGGTGATGTTGTTTGACCAGATCCCGGTGTCGCCTCTTGATCTCCTTGAGCGTGGCGCGCTCTTCCAGACCCAGAACTTGAAGCGCTTTTTGTAAATCGTCAAAGGTGATGCTCAGTGGGTCCAGTCGATGATCTTTATATCGGATCCAAGCTTTTTCTCGACCGCCCCTTTTATGGCTGCAAAGTGCGGACAAGGAGAACCGATGGGATTGCCTTTCTTCATGCAGGAGGCAAACACGATAGCCTCGGCTCCCCGGTCAACCATCATCTTGGCCCGGGTCACTGCTTTTTTCCCGGAGCAGCCGCCGCACGAAACAAATCCGATGATCTCCACCGGACCGGTTTCCTCGAAGGCCAAGGTGCCTTCCCTGGTGACTTTGAAATCGGTGCTTCCCGGGCACATGTCCTCGGTTTGTTGGCAACGAATGACACCTACCTTCATGTTGGTGTTCCTCCCTCGGCTTTCAGTGCGCGTATGACCACGAAGCTGCCGCTCCCGTGACCTTCCTGCACGATCGGGTGTGATGTCTCTTCCGTAAACAGGGTCCAGCGATAAATGAAACCGGAGAAGCCCGCCATATCGCCTGGCGAGCCTTTTGTACCTGACAACGGATTTTCCGAAGATGAAAGACCGACCCCGGCGCATGCAAAGGCGGACTATATCTGAACCGCACCTCTCCCCACCTTTCCGCCTTCAATACCAGACCTCCATCAAACAGAGTCCCTGGGGCGGGGCGGTCATGCCGGAGGGATGCGGCGACTGGCCGCTCAGCAGGGAAGTGATGCTGTCGACATCCCTCTTGCCGAGCCCCACCTCGACCAGGGTGCCGACCATCACCCGGACCATGTTGCGCAGAAAACCGCTGCCCCGCACGTCGCAATGGAGCAGATCACCTTCGCGGATGATCTCGAAGGAATAGATTTCCCGTTCAGTGCAGCGGGCGGCGCAGCCGGAGGTACGGAAGGCGGCAAAATCGTGAAGGCCGACGAAGAGGGGGACGGCTTCGGTCATGGCCGCCACATCGAGGTGGTCGCGGATATGCCAGGAGGTCCGGGCATGCAGGGGGGAGCGAACAGGATTGAGGTAGAGGGTGTAGCGGTACCACTTGCCGCGGGCGTCAAACCGGGCGTGGAAGCCTTGCGGCGCCTCTTCGGCCTTGCGCACGGCGATGTCACAGGGCAGAAAGCGGTTGACCCCTTCCCGAAAAGCGGCCAGCGGCAGGTTCAGACCGGTTCGAAAATGGGCGACCATGCAGCGGGCATGCACCCGGGCGTCGGTGCGTCCCGAGGAGTGAAGACGCACCGCTTCGCCCATGACCTTGTGCAGGGCCTCTTCCACGACCTGCTGCACGGACAGGCCGTTGGGCTGGAGCTGCCAGCCGACATAATCGGTTCCCTCATATTCCAGGGTCAGCCTGATGGTTCTCATGACGCCTTCACCCGCCACCGAAGGTCAATGTACTAAGGGGGGCCAGGTGCCCCCCCTTCTGTTTCAACCAGACTCTACTCGAAAAACAGCGCCGATCAGAGATACTTTTCCGCCAGGATTTCGGCGATCTGCACCGCGTTGGTCGCAGCGCCCTTGCGCAAATTATCCGCCACCACCCACAGATTCAGACCATTGGCAATGGATTCGTCTTCGCGAATGCGCCCGACCAGAGTCAGATCCTGTCCGGCCGCGTCGATGGCCATGGGATATTCCCGCTTTGCCGGATCGTCCACCACCTTCACCCCGGGACTCCGAGCCAGCAACTCACGGGCCTGCGACACACTGAGTTTGCTGACCGTTTCGATGTTCACCGACTCGCTGTGGCTGTAAAAGACCGGTACCCGTACCGTGGTGGCGGTGACCCCGATGCTGGAATCACCGAGGATCTTACGGGTTTCGTTGACCATCTTCATCTCTTCCTTGGTATAGCCGCTGTCGAGAAACTCATCGATATGCGGCAGGCAGTTGAAAGCGATCTGATGGGGATAGACATTGCAGTCAGCGGGCCGGCCGTTGAGCAGTTCACCGCATTGAACGCGCAGCTCATCGATGGCATTGCGGCCGGTTCCCGATACCGCCTGATAGGTGGAAACCACCACCCGTTTCAGACCGGCGGCATCATAAAGGGGCTTGAGCGCCACCACCATCTGAATGGTGGAACAGTTGGGGTTGGCGATGATCCCTTTTTGCTTGTAGAGGCCTATATCCTGGGGATTGACCTCGGGCACCACCAGGGGCACCTCGGGGTCCATGCGCCAGGCGCTGGAATTGTCAACACAGATGGCTCCGGCAGCGGCGGCGATGGGGCAAAATTCCCGACTGCGCTCCCCCCCGGCGCTGAACAGGGCGATGTCGATTCCCTTGAAGGCGTCCTTGTCCAGCAACTGCACCATGTGCTGTTCCCCGTCATATTCGAGAAACTTGCCGACGGAACGCTCCGAAGCCAGCAGACGCAGTTCCTTGATCGGAAATTTGCGCTCCGCCAGCACTTCCAGCATCTGCTGTCCGACGGCGCCGGTGGCTCCGACGACAGCGACATTGCATGGTTTGGCCATGGTTGAAAATCCTTTTGATGTGTTGCGGGTTAAAACCGGCGGCATCAACGTGCTGCGGCCGCATCGCGCTTTGCAGAGAAAACGCGATGCGGCCGGCACCGTACAATAAAGCGGTCGAGCAACAGAGCCGCCTTGACTTGCATGAATTGTCAACGAAAGAAACGACTACTTGATCAGCGAAGCAACGAAGTCGCCAACCTCGGTAGTGCTCATGCCCATTCTGCCGGCGGACAGGCTTTGAATCTTGCCGGAGGCCATGGCATCGTTCACCGCCTTGTCGATGGCCTTGGCTGCCGCTTCTTCACCGAGGGTTTCCAGCATCATGCCGGCGGAGCAGATCGCGGCCAGGGGGTTGATAATGTTCTTGCCGGTATATTTGGGAGCGCTACCGCCGATAGGCTCGAACATGGACACCCCTTCGGGGTTGATGTTGCCGCCGGCGGCAATACCCATACCGCCCTGAATCATCGCGCCGAGGTCGGTGATGATGTCGCCGAACAGATTGGAGGTGACAATAACGTCATAGAATTCAGGGCTCTTGACCATCCACATGGTGCAGGCATCGACATGGTTGTAGTCCTGTTTAATGTCCGGGAACTCGGCATCGCCCATCTCCTTGTGGGCCCGCACCCACAGGTCGCCCACGTGGGTCAGAACATTGCACTTGTGGACCAGGGTCAGGGTCTTTTTCTTGTTGCGCTTGCGGGTGTATTCGTAGGCGTAGCGCAGGCAGCGATCGACCACCGGACGGGTGTAGACCATCAATTGAGTGGCCACTTCACCCTGAGTGCCGACCATGGTGGCACCGCCCATGCCGGTATAGATGCCGCCGGTGTTTTCCCTTACCACGACAAAGTCGATATGCTCGGGGCCCTTGTCCTTGAGCGGCGTTTCAACATTGGGATACAGCTTGACGGGGCGCAGGTTGATGTACTGGTCGAGGGCGAAACGCAGCTTGAGCAGAATGCCCAGTTCGAGGATTCCGGGCTTGACGTCGGGATGACCAATCGCGCCGAGAAAGATGCTGTCGTGCTTCTTCAGTTCACCCACCGCCGAGTCCGGCAGGCACTCGCCGCTGCGCATGTAGCGTTCACCGCCGAAATCGTACTCTTCATAGTTCATCTTCAAGCCGTAGGCGGCGGCGACGACATCAAGAACCTTGACGCCTTCGCGAAGAACCTCGGGACCGGTACCGTCGCCGGGCATCAGGGCAATGTTATAGGATTTCATTTCGGGCTGTTCCTTTCTTTCGCTCAGAATCACATTCAACGGATACGGATTGCGGTCAGGGCATGACCCCCCGCCGGGCGCTACTATAGAACCCGGTACAACCGCTGTCAAATAATATGCAGAGACGGTTGAAGAGCCGGCCGGACTCAGTAGCGGGCGTCGGCAAATTCAACCCAGCCACCGGCTTTCACCAGCGCTTTGTCAAAAGGCGCCAACGGAAACTCGAAGTGCAGTTCCTGGCCGGAGCCGCTGGCAGTGAGACGCTGTTGGTCCAGATCCACGACGACAGCCACCGAACCCTGCTGCTGCAGGGCAAACAGGCGGTCGATGTCCGCGGCCGGCAACTCAATGGCCAGCATGCCGCAATTGAACATGTTCTGACGGAAAATACGGGCATAGCCTTCGGCAATCACCGTGTAGATGCCGTTCACTTCAAGGGCCCAGGGAGCATGCTCCCGGGAAGAGCCGCAACCGAAATTTTTACGAGTTACGATCACCGCCGCCTGCTTAAGAACCTCACCGCGAGGATCAAAACCACCCAGGGTGAGATCCTCCAGCAGGTAAGGTTGCAGTGCTTCTTTGGTTACTTCGGTCAGGTAGCGGGCCGGAATGATTTCATCGGTATTGATATCGGATCGGTCGAGAAAAATCGCCGGTCCGCCAAATGTTCTGTTCATGTCGTATTCGCTCCTTGGTAGTGGACTCGTCAGGCTTACAGATCACGAGGGTCGGTTACCACACCCTTGATGCCGCTGGCGGCAGCAGTGGCGGGACTCATGAGATAGACCATGCCGCCCTGCCCCATGCGCCCCTGGAAATTCCGGTTGCTGGTTGCAGCGCAGGCCTCACCGGGAGCCAGTACGCCGTTGCTCATACCGAGACAGGCACCGCAAGTCGGATTGGTAATGCAGAACCCGGCGTCCATAAAAACCCCGAGGATACCAAGCTCCATAGCCTCCCGAAAAATTTTCGGCGATGCCGGCGAGAGAATCCCCCGCACCCCAGGGGCCAGCGTCCTGCCTTTAAGAACCTCCGCCGCCTGCTGCAAATCCTCCAGACGACCGTTGGTACAGGTGCCGATATATACCTGATCAACAGGCGTATCACTCAGATCCCGGACATTCATGACACAGTCGGGCTTGTAGTCGTAGGTGACCTGGGGCTGCAGGTCGGTCACGTCGATATTCAGCACCCGGTCGTACTCGGCATCGGCATCCGAATGCCATTTGCTGAAATCGGCCAGCGCTGCCTCTTTGGACGGATAATCGTCGCTGATAAAGGGCCACAGGTAATCCACGGTCACCTCGTCCGGCCAGCAGATGCCGCTGGTGCCGCCGGCTTCGATGGCCATGTTGGTCAGGGTCATGCGGGCATCCATGCTCATGGCGTCCACAACCGGGCCGCGAAATTCGATGACCCGGTCCGTGGCTCCGTTGACACCCAATTGCTTGATCACATAGAGGATCACATCTTTGGACACCACCTGATCCTGCAGCTGCCCGGCAATATTCACCAGGATGCTGACCGGCTTGCGAAAGGCGCAGACGCCCTTGAGAATTCCGACCTCCAGATCGGTGGTGCCCACACCGGCGGCAAAAGCGCCAAAGGCCCCGTGAGTGCAGGTGTGGCTGTCACCCATGATCACCGTAAAACCAGGCCGGATAAAGCCTTTTTCCGGAAAAAGCACGTGGCAGACGCCGTTCTGGCCCACATCGAAGAAATCGACGATACCGTGACGCCCGGCCCAATCCCGCAGGATTTTTCCCTGAACAGCCGTCTTGCTGTCCTTGGCCGGAGTGACGTGATCGATCACCGCCTTGATTTTGCATGGGTCAAAAACCCGGTCCTTTTGCCGCCACTGCAGATCCGCAATCGCCACCGGCGTGGTGATCTCATGACAGAGTACCCGATCGAGATCGAGTACGAAGGTCCCCTCAAAGGGTTCATCCCGCAGATGCGCGGCAAAAATTTTCTGTGCAATCGTTTGTCCCATCTTCCTTACTCCTCATATCAGCTGCCTCGGCATCGGGTCGGCCGGTTCGTTAAAGTCCGCCGGAAGTACGCTGCAAAACGCTGGCGAGCTTGTTCAATGCATTGATGTAGGCTTTGGCGCTGGCAACAATGATGTCGGAATGCGCACCCTGACCCAGCACCTCTCGTCCGTCGTGCTGAAGTCGCACGGTGCACTCGCCCTGGGCATCGGTACCGCCGGTAATCGCGCCGATAGTGAAGTCCTTGAGCGTCGCCTGACTTCCGGTCAATTTCTTGATCGCCTTGAAGGTGGCGTCCACCGGTCCGTTGGCCATCACCGCGGTCTTCTTCCTCTTGCCGTCAACCTCCATGGCCACCGTAGCAGTCGGCGCGGCAAAGGAACCGGAAGCCACATTCATTTCCAGCAGTCTGTAGCGCTCTTCGATACGAACGATTTCGTCCGCCACGATAGCGTCGAGATCTTCGTCATAGATGTCCTTTTTCTTGTCGGCCAGAGTCTTGAAGCGGACAAAGGCCTTGTCGAGATCTTCCTTGCCCAGATCGTATCCCAGTTCGGTCAGGCGCTGACCAAAAGCGTGACGACCCGAGTGCTTGCCGAGAACCAACCTGTTCTGAGTCAGGCCGATGGATTCCGGAGTCATAATCTCGTAAGTCGTCTTCTCCATGAGGACACCGTGCTGATGAATTCCCGCTTCGTGGGCAAAAGCATTGGCGCCGACAATCGCCTTGTTGGGCTGCACCACGATCCCGGTCACCGTCGAGAGCAGGCGGCTGGTGGCGTAGATGTGCTCCGTCACCACGTTGGTCTGATAAGGCAGTATGTCCTGGCGGGTCCGCAGGGCCATGACGACTTCTTCCAGGGAGCAATTGCCGGCCCGCTCGCCGATGCCGTTGATGGTGCACTCGACCTGTTCGGCGCCGGCCTGAATGGCGGCCAGAGAATTGGCCACCGCCAAACCGAGGTCGTTGTGGCAATGTACGGAAAGGATTGCCTGCTCCACATTCGCTACATGATCCTTGAGGTACTTGATAATGTTGAAGTATTCCGAAGGGATGGTGTAGCCGACGGTGTCTGGAATATTGACCACTTTGGCGCCGGCGGCGATCACTTCCTCCACCACCCGGGCCAGAAAGGGCAGTCGGGTTCGAACCGCATCCTCGGCGGAAAACTCAACGTTGGGCGTGTAACCGACCGCCCGTCGCACTGCAGCCACGGCGGTGTCGATAACCTGCTGTTCGCTCATCTTGAGTTTGTATTGCATGTGAATATCGCTGGTGGCGATAAAGGTGTGAATCCTGCCCCTTTCACCAGCGTGCTTGAGCGCCTTCCAGGCGCAGTCGATATCCTTGTCATTAGACCGACACAGTCCTGAAATCTGACTGTGCCGTGTGGCCTTGGCCACCCGTTTGACCGCCTCGAAGTCCCCCTCCGAAGCGATGGGAAAGCCGGCTTCGATGACATCCACGTTCAGTTTTTCCAGTTGCGCTGCAATGCGCAGTTTTTCTTCGATGTTCATGCTGGCGCCGGGGGACTGCTCGCCATCACGCAAGGTGGTATCGAAAATTATGATGTTTTTGATGCTATCCATGGTCCCTCCAGTAATTCTGTTCGTACTCCGTTTTCATGTTGAGGTCCGCGCCTGCCGCATTCACCAGCCCGTTAGATACCAAGGCTGCCGAATCGTTCATGCACAGGGGCCTCTGTCAACCCTGCCGACCTCGTACCCGAGCGCCCTGCAGACAAAAAAAAGCGCCCGCCCAGACACAGGGGCGAGAGCTTTCGCTTCGCGGTACCACCCTGATTCGACCGCCACAGCGGCCCTTCGTTAGCCCTTTACGCGGGACGACGGCCCGAACTGACGGATGTCCTCGAGACACACGCTTGATCCGGACGGCTCGGAGGCGAGTTCAGCCCTTTACTGTACCGGCTCGCAGCAACCGCCGGCTCTCTGGAACAGGGGACAGGCCTACTACTCCTCTTCAACGCCTTTGAACTTCTTATTGCGGCCATTTAAACCAGATCGACCTCGGGGCTGTCAAGGATTATTAAACCGAAGCCACTGAAACATCATCGATTTTAAGGGAAACAATACGCGCTTTCGATGATCTAAAACTTTACTGTTTTGTGTTAAAAGTCTCATGCTGGAAAGCCGGGCAAAAAACAGTCGAAGTTGTGAGCTTTTAGAGGAACGCCGGGCTGGAGTTTTTTGTCACGCCAGCAACTTACTGATCTGTTTTCGAAGGCCGGTTCCGGCGAAACGGCGGCAGTTTGGCCAGATATCCGAGGGGGCCGGAGAGCACATAGCCACCGATCAGGGCAAACAGCATGATCTGCGGTTCGGCCACCACGATAATGATCAGAAAGATCGCCAGCACCAGAAAACCAAAGGGCTGCCGCTTGACCAGTCCGGGATCCTTAAAGGAATAGTAACGCACGTTGCTGACCATCAACAAGGCCAGAAGGTAGATGAGCAACAGCACCGACAGCTTGCGAATGGTCCCGGTCCCCCCCAGATGGTAGAACAGCAGAACAGAGGTGGCCACCATACTGGCTGCCGCCGGAATCGGCAGACCGAGAAAACGCTTCGATTCGACCGTGTCGACCTGCACGTTGAAACGGGCCAGTCGCAGGGCGCCGCAGACCACGTAAAGAAAGGCGGCCAGCCAGCCCAGTTTACCAAAGGGTTTGAGCGCCCAGGCGTACATGAGCAGACCGGGAGCGACGCCAAAGGCCACCAGGTCCGCCAGAGAATCGTACTCCACACCAAAGCGGCTGGTGGTGCCGGTCAGTCGGGCAACTTTACCGTCAAGAGCGTCGAAGATCGACGACACCAGGATAAACCAGGCGGTAACGACGTAATTGCCATGCATGGTGGCGATAATGCCATAAAATCCGGCAAACAGACTGCCGGTAGTGAAGAGATTGGGCAGCAGATAAACGCCTTTGCGCAGACTTCCCCGGCGATCAAATGACGGTGCGGGATCATTCATTTAAAATAACCCAGAATAGTTTCCCCGGCTCTGGCCCGATCCCCCACATTGACCAGGATATCCGAATCCGCCGGGAAGTAGACGTCCACTCGAGAACCGAAACGAATCAGGCCACAACGCATGCCTCGAGACAGAAGATCACCAATCTGCGGGTAGACGACAATCCGCCGCGCGATCAGTCCGGCAATCTGGACAAACAGCAGTCGTTTGCCGGAAGGATGTTCCAGCAGGGTTCCCGCCTGTTCATTCTGCAGGCTCGCCTTGTCCAGCACCGCGTTGAAAAACTCCCCTTTGTGGTAGAACCTGTCGATGACCTTGCCGTCGCAGGGTACCCGGTTGACGTGAACGTCAAAAACCGACATGAAGATACTGACCTTGATAACCTCGGCTTTGAAATAACGCTCTTCCGTTACCGGCCCGACAAACACCACCTTGCCGTCCGCGGGAGAGACCACCGCCGACTCTTCGGCGTCCAGATGGCGTTCGGGGTTACGAAAAAAATAGACCGTGAACAGGGTCAGGGAAAGCAACAGAACGGTCAGCAGCCCCCAACCGAGAAGAGCAAAAACCAAAGTCACGAAAGCGAACAGACCAATAAAGGGATAGCCTTCCGAAGCAACAGGCTGATGCTGATTCTTCATGGTAAATACCTCTGATGAGCCGCGCCGCGAGGCCCGAAAAAGCACCTCGACCGACGGCGGCCTGTTAAAAGTAGTCAAGCCGAATCAATGGCCTGCAAGGCCCTTAAAAAGCCTCCTGAAGTTTATTCTTTTGCAATCGGACTGGCGGAATGTGATTTCTTTCAGGGTTTCGACCCCGGTTTTTCGATCCTGGCCATCATGCCGCGCAGACGTTCTCCTACCTGCTCGACCTGATGTTCGGCATGCTGGCGACGACGAACGGTCATTAAAGGAAGACCGGCCTGGTTTTCAAGAATGAAGTCCCGGGCAAAGCGGCCGTCCTGAATCTCCGCCAGGATATCGCCCATGACCCGACGGGTCTCGTCAGTGACGATCCGCCGACCGCGGGTCAGGGCGCCGTACTCGGCCGTATTGGAAATGGCATCAAGCATGCCGGTCAAGCCACCCTTATAGAGCAGATCAACCACCAGCTTGAGCTCGTGAAGACATTCAAAGTAGGCCATTTCCGGAGCGTAACCCGCTTCCACCAGAGTCTCGAAACCGGCCTGTACCAACGCTGCAGTGCCGCCGCAGAGCACGGCCTGTTCGCCAAAGAGATCGGTCTCCGTCTCCTCGCGAAAGCTGGTCTCGATAATGCCGGCCCGCCCCGAGCCATTGGCGGCAGCGTAGGCAAGAGCCAGCCCACGGCTGAGGCCGCCGGGATCCTGATGAACAGCGATCAGGCTGGGAACTCCGCTGCCCCGGAGATATTCCTGACGCACCATATGGCCGGCTCCCTTGGGCGCCACCATGAAAACATTGAGATCCGGGCGGGGAACAACCTGGCCGTACAGAATACTGAAGCCGTGGCCAAAGACCAGGCACCCCCCCTGCTTCAGATGATCCTTGACGGACTCGTGGTAGATAGCTCCATGCAACTCGTCGGGAGCCAGCATCATGACCAGATCGGCGAGCGCCACCGCTTCACCGGTCTCCAGTACCCGCAACCCGGCACGGCCTGCCGGTTCGCGGGAAACGCTGTCGGGGCGAAGCCCCACCACTACATCGATGCCGCTGTCCTTCAGGTTGTTGGCATGCGCCCGGCCCTGGCTGCCGTAGCCAATGATGGCCACCGTCTTGCCGGTGAGCAGGCTCCGGTCAACATCCCCGTCATACAAAACCTTCATGGCTGGATCACCTTGTTAACGAGGGGTCGCCTTTAGAGGCCGCGCCCCATCACAACCGGGCCGGAACGGACCAGTTCCTTGATGCCCATGGGCCGAAGCAGATCAATCACCGCGTTGAGTTTGGTCGGGGCGCCGGTAATCTCCAGAGTATAGGAACGGGCGGTAACATCCACCACCTTGGCGCGAAAAATGTCGACAATCCGTAACACTTCAGCCCGAGTATCCTCTTCGGCGGTTACCTTCACCAGAGCCATCTCCCGCTCCACGTAATCCTGTCCGGTAAAGTCCGTCACCTTGATCGTGTCAATCAACTTGTTGAGTTGCTTGTTGATCTGTTCCAGAATCCGATCGTCGCCACTGGTAACAATGGTCATGCGGGAAGCGCTTGGATCCAGGGTCGGCGCCACGGAGAGACTTTCGATATTGAATCCGCGACCGGAGAACAGCCCCGCCACCCGGGTCAGAACCCCGAATTCGTTTTCCACCAGAACCGATATGGTATGTTTCATTTTAGTAAGATCCCCCTGATGCAATCAAAGGCCGCCTAGGAAGCCAGCACCATCTCGTTGATAGCCGCGCCGGCCGGCACCATCGGCATGACATTTTCTTCCCGATCCACCTTGAATTCCATGATCACCGGTCCGGGCGTCTCAAAGGCTTTGCGAATCACCTCTCGCACCTGATCCGGACGACTAGCGCTGAATCCGGTGGCACCGTAGGCTTCGGCGAGTTTGACGAAATCGATGGGCAACTCCATCCGCGTCTGACTGTAGTGGCGGTCAAAGAACAATTCCTGCCATTGGCGAACCATGCCGAGATACTGGTTGTTGAGAATTGCGATCTTGACCGGCAGGCCGTACTGGACCAGGGTAGCGAGTTCCTGGGAATTCATCTGAAAAGAACCGTCGCCGGAGATGTCGATGACCTGCCGATCAGGAAAAGCCACCTGGGCTCCGAGAGCCGCCGGCAGACCGTAACCCATGGTTCCCAGCCCTCCGGAAGTGAGAAAAGTGCGGGGCCGGCTGAAGGCAAAAAACTGCGCCGTCCACATCTGGTGCTGCCCCACCTCGGTGGTAACAATGGCATCCTCGCTGCAAAGTTCCCGCAGCTGCTCGATCACGTACTGAGGCTTTATTACACTGTCACTGGACTGGTAGGTCATGGGATAGCCGCGCTTCCAGGCGTCAATTTCTTCTCGCCAGGGCTCCATGGTATCGATCAGGGCAGGCAACTGGTCGCTGCGCTTTTCCAGAGCATCGGCAAGTTTTTTCAGAACGTCTTTGAGATCACCGACGATAGGCAGATCGACCCGCACGTTCTTTTTGATCGAGGTCGGGTCGATATCGATATGGATAATTTTGGCGTGGGGAGCAAAGGAGGAGATCTTGCCCGTGACCCGATCATCGAATCGGGAACCCACCGCAATAAGAAGATCGGCGTTGGTCACCGCCATATTGGCGTAATAAGTGCCGTGCATACCGAGCATGCCCAGCGACTGAGTATGCCGCTGCGGAAAGACCGCCATTCCCAAGAGAGTGGTGGTGACCGGAATTCGGGTCATTTCGGCAAAGGCCAACAACTCTTCCGAGGCATCCGCTCCACTGGCGCCGCCGCCCACGTAAATCACCGGTTTGCGAGCTGTCATGATCAGGTTGGCGGCCTTTTCCACCTGACGCAGATTGCCACTGTAAGTCGGCTTGTAACCGCGCATCTCAACCTTGTCGGGATATTCAAAAGGTGTACTCTGAATCTGAACATCCTTGGGCAGGTCAATCAGCACCGGCCCGGGACGGCCGGTCCGAGCGATATAGAAGGCCTGCTTGACAATGCGGGCCAGATCCTGAATGTCCTGCACCAGATAGTTATGCTTGGTGATGGAGCGGGTAATGCCGATGATGTCCACTTCCTGAAAAGCATCGTTGCCGATCAGCGGCGTCGGCACCTGGCCGGTAATGACAACCAGAGGGACCGAGTCCATGTAGGCGGTGGCGATGCCGGTAACGGTGTTGGTGGCTCCGGGGCCGCTGGTGGCAATGGCCACACCGACCTTGCCGGTGGTGCGGGCATAGCCGTCGGCGGCGTGTACCGCCGCCTGTTCGTGTCGGGTCAGGATATGACGTATCGGATAATCCGCCAGATCGTGATAGATGTTGATAACGGTTCCACCGGGATAGCCGAAAACGGTATCGACGCCTTCCCGTTGCAGACACTCCAGTAAAATCTGTGATCCGGTTTTTTTCACAAACAACCTCCTGCAGAAAACCCCATCAATGATAAGGCGGAAACAAGCAGCTCAGTCCGCCTTGCAGATCGCGCCGGTATTGGCGGAGGTGACCGCTGCGGCATAGCGAGACAACCAGCCCCGGCCAATTTTCGGCGCTGGCCGTTGCCAGGCCTTAAGCCGCCGGGCCAACTCTTCCTCGTCCACCAGCAGTTCAAGTCGTCGAGCGGGAATATCCAGTCGCACTGAATCCCCATCTTCCACCAGAGCGATGGGACCACCGACCATGGCTTCGGGAGATACATGGCCGATACAGGGTCCGCGGGTGCCGCCGGAAAACCGGCCATCCGTCACCAGCGCCACACTGTCCCCCAGCCCAAGCCCCATCAGGGTGGCGGTGGGCGCCAGCATTTCCCGCATTCCCGGTCCGCCCTTGGGACCCTCGTAACGAATCACCACCACATCACCGGCAACAATTTGACTGCCCATCAGCGCCGCCATCGCCTGTTCTTCCGAGTCGAAACAGCGGGCCCGGCCTTCAAAGTGCATCATCTTTTCCGAAACTCCAGACTGCTTGACCACGGCCCCGTCGGGAGCGAGGTTGCCGCGGAGAATGGCGATTCCACCTTCGGCACGCACCGGAGCGCTCATAGGTTGTATGATCGTCTCATCCACCGGCGGCACTCCGGACACGATCTCTTTTACTGTAGGGCCACTCAAAGTCGGGTTGTCCAGAACCAGTTCCCCCAGTTGGGAGAGGACGCCGGGAACGCCGCCGGCGGCATCGAGATCTTCCATAAAATACTTTCCGCCAGGATCCATGGAAGCCAGCTGAGGCGTGGTCCTGCTGAGCTCGTCAAACAGCTCCAGAGGCACCTCCACCTCCGCCTCGTGAGCAATGGACAGCAGGTGCAAAACCGTATTGCTGGAACCACCGAGAGCCAGATCGACCCGAATCGCATTTTCAAAGGCGGCCCGAGTCAAAATCTGCCGGGGGGTAACGTTGTTCCGTACCAGATCGACGATCCTCTCACCGGAGGCGAAAGCCAACCGGCGCTTGTGCGAAGAGACCGCTAGCGCCGTACCGCAGCCGACCAGGCTCATGCCGAGAGTTTCGGTAAGAATGGCCATGGTATTGGCGGTAAACAGCCCCTGACAAGAACCGGCTCCGGGACAGGCCTTCTCTTCGCAGCGAGTCAATTCCTGCTCGTCGATGGCACCGGCCTTGTAGCGGGCCATGGCCTCAAAGGTGTCTGTAACGAAGGAATAACGACGGCCATCCCGACCGGTACCGGTCAGCATGGGACCGGCAGTGACAACGATACTGGGTATATTTAGGCGGGCGGCGGCCATCAGCATTCCCGGTGTGATCTTGTCGCAATTGGTCAGCAGCACCAGTCCGTCCAGACGGTGAGCTTCGGCAATGGATTCGACCATGTCGGCGATCAATTCCCGGGTCGCCAGCGAGTAATGCATGCCCTTGTGACCCATGGCAATTCCGTCACAGACTCCCGGAATGCCGAACAAAAAGGAGTATCCACCGCCAGTGTGCACCCCCTTCTCAATAAAGCGTTCCAGGTCACGCATGCCGATATGACCTGGAATCAGGTCGGTAAAGGAGGTGGCAACGCCGATCAGAGGCTTGCCCATCTCAGAACGGGGAATGCCGGTACCTAGCAGCAGAGCTCGGTGGGGTGCGCGTTCGAAACCAAGGGTAATTTCATCACTGCGCTTGCTTGTCATACGATCAAAACCTCTCTTTAAATTGGACAGGAAACATCGGATATTATCTGAACGGCAAGGCGGCACTCCATTGCACGGTGGAAGCACGATTCCGCAAAACGGACCCCAATACAGAAAGGGTTCGAGCAACCAGCCCAAACCCTTTCACAACCGGTACCGGGAAAAATCTACTGACTCCAAGCCCGAATCATCTTCTCCATCTCATCCTTGCCGGCCAATTTCAATTTTTGCATCTTCTTTCGTTCAAGCTCTTCTTCGGGGGTCAAATACGGTCGTTGGTTCAACATCTCCAGCTGTCTTTCCAAAACCCTGTGCTCTTCGTAAAGAAGACGAAAACGGGGTTTCGCATCGCACAATTGCTGGAGCATAGCCAGATCCTGTTCTTCCATTCAGCACCTCCCTGCAAAAAGTTGACAAAGAGCTATAAAACCGATTTTAAAATAACCAAAGCCCCGAATCTTGTCAACCTTGAATCGGATTGTCACCGGCTCGACGGGAGAGCATGATTTCCGCTTCAGCAAGCCGAATATACCGGGGTTCCAGTAGTTCCAGGGCAATGGTCTCGCGGTTGCGCAAAGCCGCCAGGGCCAGCAGCGCCGCCGCCGATGCACGGGGATGCTGCAAAGCCCAGGGCGCAAAATGAGCGCGGGATCCGAGCCGCCGCACGATCAGGGAGCGGTAGGCCTCGGTCCCGCTGCCGATAAAAATTGTCTCTTCCGATATCTGCTCCAGAAGCCTGTCGGGTGGCGCCACGATCTCCTTGCCTATAAGCGCTGGAAACCCGGTCTCCCAGCCGTAGCGGCCGGCATAAACTTCTTGCTTTCGGGCATCGATCCAAACCGACAGCGCATGGGCCGGACAGGGAACCTGCAGGGCCAAAGTGTGCAGCGAGGAAACACCCACCACCGGTTTTCCGGTGGCGAGGGCCAAACCCTTGACCGTCGCTACCCCGACCCGCAGCCCGGTAAAAGACCCGGGACCGAGCACCACACCAAAAGCCTCCAGATCCGACAGCCTCAAGCCGGCCTCTTTCAGCAGTTGCTGCACCGCCGGCAACAACCGTTCGCTGTGAGTAGAAGGAAGCTGAAGCAGAATTTCGCCGATCAACTGCTCGCCACAACTGAGGGCGACACTGCCTGCCGGCGTCGAAGTATCCAGAGTCAGCAGATACTCGGCCATCACTGTCCTCCAGCGAAAAAACGCAAAATGTCGTTGTAGAAAGCCAAAGCCATCAGCAAGAGTATCAACAGCAGGCCGATCTGCTGGGCCGCCTCCCGTACCCGCAGGGACAGGGGGCGCCGAAAAACCACCTCGAAGAGACCGAAAAGCAGGTGGCCGCCGTCCAGTACCGGAATGGGAAAAAGGTTAAGAATGCCCAGCTGAATGCTCAAAAAGGCCAGGATCGAGAGGACGCTGGCCAGGTCGTTCTGAGCCGCCTGTCCCGCCACCTGCACGACAGTGATCGGCCCGCCGATATTGCTGGTGGACACCTGACCAAAAACCAGTTTCTTAATAAAAACCAGAGTCAGTTTTATGAGTTCGATACTGCGGGCAGTACCCTGGCTCAGCGCTTCCCGAACAGGGAATCGCCGGGAGGTGATCTCCAGCTGCGGAGCAATGCCGATCAGAAAATCACCCTGCCCGTCCTGACGGACCGGAACCAGATCCAATTCAAGCCGGCGGCCATCGCGCTCCACCAGAAAACTTCGCGAAGCACCCCCGCTCTTTTGAATAAACGGCCGCAGATCGTACCAGGAGTCAACCGGCTGTCCCTCAATGGCGACAATGCGGTCACCCACCGCCAATCCTGCTTCATGGGCCGGCATGCCCGGCGCCAGGGCTCCGACCACGGCAGCCTGCTCCGGCGACAGACCGAGTCCCTGCAGGCCTTCAACGCCGGCCTCCGCCTCGAAAAGATAAACCGACTCTCTCTGCCCCTGGCGCCGCACCTGCAAAACCACCGAGTCTCCCGCCCGGGTCAGCAGGGCCCTGTCGGCCTCGGACCAACTGTCAACAGACTGCCCTGCGACGGCGACAATGCAGTCACCCCCAACCAGGCCGGCCGCGTCGGCGACCGAATCGGGATGAACGTGGCCGACACAGGCTGGCCGGTCTAGATAGACCGGCCAGTGCATGCCGACCATAAAAGCCACGGGCAGAATCAAAAAAGGCAGAATCAGATTCATGAAGGGTCCGGCGGCCACAATTCCCAACCGCCGCCAGACACTTTTTTCCGCAAAGGAGCGGCTTTGCTCATCCTTTGACAGAGGTTTTTGTTCTTCTCCTCCCTCGCCCAACATCTGAACATATCCGCCCAGGGGAATGACGCAGATCATGTACTCCGTTTCCCCCCATTGACGGGAAATCAAACGTGGACCGAACCCCAGAGAGAATTTCAAGACCTTGACTCCGGCCAACTTGGCCACCGCAAAGTGACCCAGTTCGTGAATAAAGACCAGAATGCCGAGCAGGATAATGCCGGCGGGAATCGTCACCATAAAACCTCCGCTCAGCGCGTCTTTGCCAGAACGCGACGGGCCTGCTGACGGCCCCACAGGTCAGCCCGCAGGGCGTCATCAATCTGCTCCAGAGGAGCGCAGTCGTGCCGATCCAGAACCGCCTGAAGCGTCGCTGCGATGTCCAGAAAACCGATTTGCTGCTGCAGAAAAGCCTCCACGATGACTTCATTGGCGGCGTTCAGCACCGCCGGGGCGGTTCCTCCGCAGCTCAGGGCCTGATAGGCCAGGTCGAGACAGGGGAACTTTTTCAGATCCGGCTCAAAAAAAGACAGATTTTTCAATGCACAGAGATCCAGCGGCGGCTGATCAAGAGGCAGACGCTCGGGATAGGACAATGCGTAGGCGATGGGAGTTTTCATGTCGGGAATGCCCAACTGGGCCATCACTGCACCATCGACATATTCCACCATGGAATGGACGATGCTCTGAGGGTGTATATGGACCGCAATCCGGTCTGCGGGCAGGTCAAAAAGCCAGCGGGCCTCAATGACCTCAAGCCCCTTGTTCATCATGGTCGCCGAGTCGATAGTGATTTTGCGACCCATGTTCCAGTTCGGATGCGCGAGGGCGTCCGCCAGTGTGACCCGAGCCAGATCCGCCTGCGGCCGATCCCGAAAAGGCCCACCCGAGGCTGTCAGAATCAGGCGCCGAACATCCTGTCTGCGGTGCCCCTGAAGAGATTGGAAAATGGCCGAGTGCTCGCTGTCCACCGGATAAAGACGCACACCCTTGCGGGCCACCGCCGCCATGACCAGAGGGCCGGCCGCCACCAGAGTCTCCTTGTTGGCCAGCGCGATATCCTTGCCGGCTTCGATGGCGGCCATGGTCGGCACCAGGCCGGCCGCCCCCACCACCGCCGTCACCACCATGTGGACCTCCTGGTGGCTGGCGCAGGCGATCAGACCTTCAACACCGCAACAGACTTCGGGCCCCTTGGTCCCGAGTTCCCTTTGTAAATCGCGAGCTGCCTCCTCACTGATCACAGACACGAGTCTGGGACGGAAGCGGTCGATCTGCTCCTTGAGACGCCGCAGATTATTGCCGGCGGAAAGACACACCACTTCATACTGATCGGGATACGCGGCAATAATATCGAGGGTGCTCACTCCGATGGATCCGGTGGCACCAAGAAGCGCTATTTTTTTCATGGTTCGACATACCTTTCCGGAATCTGTTGGCGGCCGGGATCTCTCCCGGCGGGTGTCGCGCAAACAATCAGCCCAGGAAATACCTTCCGTAGTAATAAGCCAGAGGAAAGGCAAACAGCAGGCTGTCGAGACGGTCGAGAATTCCCCCGTGGCCCGGCAACAAGGAACCGGAGTCCTTGACCGTACAGGCCCGTTTGAGCATCGATTCGAAGAGATCGCCAAGCTGGGACAAGACTCCCAGTCCGACTCCCAGAAACAGGCAATCCAAAATGCTTAGAGCTGGAAAAAAGGTATAACGGGAAACGAACGCAGCCAGAAGGCCACCGGCCAGACCGCCAATAGCTCCTTCGACACTCTTGTTGGGACTGATCGCCGGGTACAGCTTGCGGCGGCCCAGATTGATACCGGTGAAATAGGCCGCCGAGTCCGAAACCATGACAATCAGCAGGACCAGGTAGATCCACTGCAGTCCCGAAGGCAGGGACCGCAGCAGCACCAGGTGACTTAAGGTCAGGGCAATATACACGAATCCGAAAAACAGCAGAGCCAACTGCACAATCACTCGCTGCAGATCACCGTGCCTCCAAAGAAAAATCAGGCCGAAACCCAACAGAGCCAGAGTTAACCCGGGAAACAGGACCTGCATACCGAACCTGACGCACAGCGGAACCAGAAAGGTGCCAAAAGCAATGGCCAGTCCCCGCTCCGCACAACGCTGCCCGGGCAAAGTCATCTGATAAAATTCGTGCAGCCCTGCAGCAGCGACCAGGCTGATCAACATAGTGAACCCGAAGAGCCCGCTGAACTGAAGGATCAAAATCAGCAGGGGTAATGCCACCAGGGTGGTGAGAATCCTCTGTTTGATAACGTTCTCCTTTTAAATGAATGTCAGGTTTCGGCGGGACCCTGCCTTGAAGTCAGGCCGAAACGACGCTGACGAGTGCCAAAATCATCGATGGCTCTTCGCAGCTCTTCCGCGGAAAAGTCAGGCCACAGGACCTCGCTGAAAAAGAATTCGGCATAAGCCAGTTGCCAGAGCAGAAAATTACTGACCCGCTTTTCCCCGCTGGTACGGATCAGCAGATCCGGATCGGGCAGCCCGGCGGTATCGAGGCTGGCGGAAAAGCGCCTCTCGTCGATTTCGTCCAAGGACAGACGGCCCTCCAGGGCCTGGCCGGCCAGACTGCGGACGGCACGCAGAATCTCATCCCGGGCGCCGTAGGACAGAGCCAGATTCAGAACCAGACGCCCGTTGCCCGAACTCCGCGCAATCGTCTGGTCAAGGACTCGGCGAACGGCAGGCGGCAACAGGGCAATGTCACCTATGACCCGCAGACGAATCTCTTCCCGCATGAGCGTGTCCAGTTCTTGCGACAGAAATTGCGCCAGCAACTCCATCAGAGCCGCGACTTCCTCAGCGGGGCGTCCCCAGTTTTCGGAGCTGAAGGCATACAGGGTCAGATGGGAAACCCCGAGAGACAGGCATTCCCGCACCACTCGGCGAACACTTTCTACCCCCTGCTGATGACCGAAGATCCGCGGCAGACGGCGCTGCTCGGCCCATCGGCCGTTGCCGTCCATGATAATGGCGATATGACGGGGAAGATTCATGACCTCAGGTACCGTAAAAACTGTCCAACAGGGCAGGATAAAAACCGCTACACCCTAACATAAGGCCAAAAAGCCGGCAAGAATTCAGCGGTATTGAAAAAACAGGGGCGCCGAGTACGGCGCCCCCTTCATTCGGTGCGATAACAACCTGTTTGAAACCGTACACTTCCTGCCCGTGACCGGCAAGAAGGAGCGGTTCTCAGATCTCCATGATCTCGGTTTCCTTGTTCTCCACCACCTCGTCGGCCAGTTTGACGAACTGATCGGTGAGATCCTGAACTTCCTTTTCACCGCGTTTCTGGTCGTCTTCGGTAATTTCCTTGTCCTTCTGCAGCCTCTTCAATGAATCGTTGGCGTCCCGGCGGGCGTTGCGAATGGCCACCTTGGTATCCTCGGCCATCCTTCGCACCAGTTTAACCATTTCCTTGCGCCGTTCTTCCGTCAGAGGAGGAATGTTGATCCGGATAAGCTGTCCATCCGAAGCGGGGTTCAATCCCAGATCGGCTTTGAAGATTGCTTTTTCAATTTCGGGGATCAGGTTCTTTTCCCAGGGCTGAATGGTGATCAGACGGGCTTCGGGAACCGCCAGAGTACCGACCTGGTTCAATGGAGTCGGAGTTCCATAATAATCCACCTTTACTTCGTCAAGCAAATTCACGGAGGCGCGACCGGTCCGCACCCGCTGCAACTCCTTTTTCTGAGCCTCAATGGATTTCTCCATCGCCTTTTTGGCGGTATTCATGACAGTGTTGTACATAGTCATCAATCTCCTTTGACGATAGTGCCGATTTCCTCGCCGAGGACGACCTTCTTGATATTTCCCCGACAGCTCAATTTAAACACGATAATAGGCAGGTCGTTGTCCATACACAGTGAGGTCGCCGTGGCATCCATGACGTTAAGACCGTTTTTCAGCACGTCCAGATAGGACAGGCGGGCGTAGCGAATCGCATCCTTGTGTTTGACGGGATCGGCACTGTAAACCCCATCCACCTTAGTCGCCTTGAGAATAACCTCGGCGCCAAGTTCCATGGCTCGCAGACTGGCGGCGGTATCGGTGGTGAAGTAGGGATTTCCGGTACCGCCTCCCAGAATCACTACGCGCCCCTTTTCCAGGTGGCGGACGGCGCGGCGGCGAATATAGGGTTCCGCCACTTCCCGCATCTCGATGGCTGTCTGTACCCGTGTCATGACGCCGATCTGCTCCAGCGCATCCTGCAGGGCCAGACTGTTCATGACCGTGGCCAACATACCCATGTGGTCGGCGCCGGCGCGGTCCATACCGCTGGAAGCGGCGGCAACTCCGCGAAAAATGTTACCACCGCCGATAACCACCGCCACCTGTACGCCGAGTTCCAGAACCTCGCGAATCTCGACGGCAAGACCGGAAAGCACCTCGGGATCAATGCCGTAACCACGTTCACCGGCCAGAGCTTCACCGCTCAGCTTGAGCAAAATCCTGCCATAACAAGGTTTCCGGTCGGCCATAGTCCTCAGTTCCTTACCTGGTCATCGCTGCCACTTCGGCAGCAAAATCGTCGGCCCGCTTCTCCACACCCTCACCGAGTTGAAACCGGGCATAACGGCTCAAAACGATTCCGGTACCAAGCTCCTTGCCGAGACCTGCGATAATCTTGCTTACCTTGTGATCGGGATCAATGACATAGGCTTGCTCCAGCAGACAAATCTCACCAAAATACTTGTTTATCTGACCCAGGATGATCTTTTCAATGATCTCATCGGGCTTGCCGCTGTCCTTGGCTTTGGCCCGCATGATTTCTTTTTCTTTTTCTATCACATCAGCGGGAACCGAATCCCGATCCAGATACTGGGGATTGGCGGCGGCCACATGCATGGCCAGGTTACGGCCCAGGGCGGCTACCCTGTCATCGTTCGCTTTTTCGGTAGCCAGTTCAACCAGTACGCCAATCTTGCCAACGCCATGAATATAACTGACCACCTGCCCCGATGCCACATCAAACCGGGCAAATCGACGAATATTGATGTTTTCGCCGATGGTGGCCACCTGATGGGTCTGTTCTTCCCCCACAGTACGTCCGGTACCGGGAAAAGAGCAGGCCAGTAAAGCGTCCATGTCGGCGGGCGCCTCCTTCAGAGCGGTTTCCGCAACCGCCTGGGCAAAGGCCACAAAGCCGTCATTTTTCGCCACGAAATCGGTTTCGGCGTTGACTTCCACCAATGCTCCGCAACAGCCTTCGACGGCCGCAACGATCAAGCCTTCGGCAGCCGCCCGACCGGCCTTCTTGGCCGCGGCGGAAAGCCCCTTTTTGCGCAGAATATCGACGGCCGTGTCCAGATTACCCTCTGCTTCCGCCAGAGCTTTCTTACAATCCATCATGCCAGCGCCGGTTTTGCCGCGCAGTTCGGAAACCATCGATGCAGATATCTTTGCCACTCTTATCCTCCTGAATTAAATCCTTATCCGCCGACACTTTTTGGCGAGACGACGGACAGACAGCTGTCACCGGGCAGAACCCGTCAAGGTAATGAGAAAAGAGGCGGCCAGAACTCCGGACCGCCTCTCTGGTTTTACAACCGTGATTTACGCCTGATCGCCGGCCGCCTCGGATGCCACTTCGACAACCTCGACCACCGTGCTTTCTTCGCCGTCAGCTTCCGTCTCTCCCTGGTCCGCTCGCAAAGCAGCCTGACGGGACTGTTCGCCTTCGGCACAGGCATCGGCCATGCGGGAAACAAAAAGCCGAATGGCCCGAATGGCATCGTCATTACCGGGGATGATGTAATCGATTTCGTCGGGGTCACAGTTGGTATCCACAACCGCTACCACGGGAATCCCCAGTTTACGCGCTTCCTTGACGGCAATCGCTTCCTTCTTCGGGTCGATGACGAAAATCGCGCCGGGAAGCTTGTTCATGTTCTTGATGCCGCCCAGACTTTTTTCAAGTTTTTCCCGCTCCCGCTCCAGGCCGAGCACCTCTTTCTTGATCAACAGGTCGTAGGTGCCGTCCTGGGACATGGTTTCGATCTTTTTAAGCCGCTCGATGCTGCGCTTGATGGTACTAAAGTTGGTCAGCATTCCGCCAAGCCAGCGGCTGTCGACGTAGAACTGACCGGTCCTCTCGGTCTCTTCGCGAACAGCGTCCTGGGCCTGCTTTTTGGTGCCGACAAAGAGCACCTTGTCTCCGTTCTGAACCGTCTGCTGCAGAAAACCGTAAGCCGTCTTGAAATAGCGAACCGTCTTTTGCAGATCGATAATGTAGATTCCATTACGGGCACCGAAAATATACGGCTTCATCTTCGGATTCCAACGTTTGGTCTGGTGGCCGAAATGAACACCGGCCTCAAGCAACTGCTTCATGGTAATTTGGGACATGGTCTCTCCTCTTGCGTCGGTTTTGATTGCTTCCGCGCCTTTCCTTCCCGCCAGAACCCCGCACCGGGCGAGGCACCACTGAGTCGGGTCCAGACGCGTGCTCATTTGAACAACACGTCTACTTAACACGGATTATTGTCCATGGCAAGGAGAAAAGCCGGTCAAAAAGAGACCGTCGATTCCATTGCACAGGCAGGCCGAACTGTATTACTATCCGCTCCATGTCAAGCCGTCGAATTCAACGCTACCTGCTCGCAGAAACGGCCGTCCCCATGGCAATGGGGCTGGTGGTTTTTACCTTTGTGTTGCTGATGGGCCGTCTGCTGCGACTGGTGGAACTGATTATCACCAAGGGCGTCCCCCTGGCGGAGATTGCACGGCTTTTTCTCAGCCTGATGCCAACCTTCCTGGTGCTGACCATTCCACTGGCTTTTCTACTCGGGGTCATGCTGGGATTTGGCCGGCTCTCGGCCGATCGGGAAATCCTGGCCCTGAAGGCCAGCGGTGTCAGCCTCTATCAGATAACCCGGCCTGTTGTTCTGCTGAGCCTTCCGGCCTGCCTTCTGACCGCAGGAATGTCCCTCTACCTGAGGCCGGCCAGCGAGGGTTTCTTTCGCCAGCAACTGTTTGATATCGCTGCCAGCCGTGCCTCCGTGGCCCTGCAAGCTCAGGTTTTCAACGACGACTTTCCGGGCCTGGTCCTTTATGCCAACCGCATCGATGAACAGACCGGAACCCTGCGCGAGGTGTTTATTTCCGACGAACGCCATCCAAAGACACCAACCATCATCGTGGCGGACTCAGGTCGTCTGGTTTCCGATCGCTCTGCCCAGAACCTGTTTCTGCAGCTGGAGCGGGGAACCATGCACCGCCAGCCCCGCGGCGACGAAGGCGAAACAGTCTTTGAAAATTACCAGGTGCTGAACTTCAGGAGTCACGACATTCAGATCGACATGGAGGAACCAAGCCGAACCGGGCAGCGGCGCATTCGCAACAAGGAGCTGGCGATGGACGAATTGCACAGCGCTATTGCCGACGCCGCACCGGAAGACAGGCAGGAGCTTCTTGCCGAGTTGCACACCCGCATGGCCCTGCCCCTGGCGCCGCTGCTGTTTGCCCTGCTCGGCGTTCCCCTGGGCATTCAGCCCCATCGCAGTGGCCGCGGCGGAAATTTCGCCATCGCCCTGGGAGTGTTCCTCTGCTACTACCTGGCCCTGTCTTTTGGCCAAACCCTGGTAGCCGACGCCGGCTGGCCTGCGCTGACCCTCTGGCTGCCCAACGGCCTGTTTCTGCTAGCCGGCTGCTATCTGCTGCACCGCGCCGCAATTGAACGTCCCCTGCTCCTGCTTTCAACCCCATTGAATGCCCTGGGCCGAGCGGTTCGGCGCCTTTTACGTCCCGGAGATCGCTCGTGACCCTCATCAGCCGCTACCTTCTACGCTCTTTTGTTCGGGTTTTCGGGCTGGCTCTGGCGGCCTTCATTGGTCTCTATCTGCTGGTGGATTTTTTTGAGCGGGTGGACAATTTTATCGAGCACGGCGCCGCGGCACACCACTACCTACGTTATTTCACCCTCAAGATCCCCTTCATTGCCCTGCAGGTGGCCCCCCTGGCCTGCCTTCTGGGCGTATTCATGACTCTTGGGGGTCTCTCCCGCCATAGCGAACTGACCGCCATGCACAGCGCCGGGATCAGCCTTCTGCGCATTACCCGCCCCCTGCTCCTGACCGGCCTGCTGGTTTCCCTGCTGGCCCTGGCCGCAGCCGAATATGTGGTCCCGGCTTGCGTCAAGCAGGCCAACATCATCTACAACACTGAAGTACGAGGCGATCCCTCGGTTATTGTCCAGCGCAGCCGCATCTGGATTCGGGACGGCCGCCGGATCGTCAACATTCGCCTGGTCGAAGCGGATGCCGGGGAACTGCGCGGACTGTCCCTGTTCAAACTGGACCAGGACTTCAAACTGGTCGGGCGCAGCGATATTCCCCGGGCGACTTTTATCGACAGGGCCTGGAAAACGGACTTTCTCATCGAGCGCGAGTTCGACGATCAGGGTCTCACCGCCAGCCGCCTTCTCTACGACCGAACCGTCGATTTCCACCTCACCCCCGATGATTTCCATCTTCCCGGCGGCAGACGCAACGATGACCTGGGCTTTCGGGAACTCCGCCGTCTGGCCACCCGACTCCGCGCTGAGGGCTATGACCCGATACGCTTTGAAGTCGACATGCATGCGCGACTGGCAACTCCGCTGTCCAGCCTGGTCATGGCCTTCCTCGGCATCCCCTTTGCGCTGCGCAAAGGGCGCAGCAGCGGCCTGGCCCTCGGCATTGCCATGAGCGTAATGATCGGCGTGGCCTACTTCATTGTCCAGGCCATTGCTCTTGCCTTCGGTTACTCCTCCGCCCTGCCCCCGATCCTTGCCGCCTGGTTTGCCAATCTGTTGTTTCTGCTGTTCGGCTGCTGGCTGTTTCTGGGCAGTGAAAGCTGAGGCCGCACTTTTTTCACCTTCTTTGTTTACGGATTAGTCCTGAGAAAGCCTTTTGTTCAAGGGAGACAGGATAGAAAGAGGGGTTGTGCCTGAATTTCTGAAAGAGATCAGTGAAACGCACAGGAAAGGTCGAGATCAGGGCGGAGGAGCTTTTCTGCTCCGCCACAGCCACCAGCCGCACAGCAGCAGCATCAGAGAGGGCAACAGATCGCCATGGCGGGTGTAGAATCCCGGGCGGGCACCAAGGCCGACCTGACCCTGCAGCGAACTCCGTTCGAACAGCGCGGTCTGATCGACAATCCGTCCGGAGGGTGCAATCAGGGCGGAGATTCCGGTGTTGGCCGCCCGGGCCAGCCAGACCCGGTTTTCCACGGCACGAAAACGGGCCATGGCCAGGTGCTGATAGGGTGCCGAAGAACGGCCGAACCAGGCATCGTTGGTGATGTTGATGAGCAGGTCGGTACCCAGCCGCACCTGCCCCCGGGCCAGTTCTGGGAAAATGCTTTCGTAGCACACCAGAACCCCCAGACGCCGACCGTTCAGAGACAGAGGTTGCAATGAACCCGGGGCGAAATCGCCGATACCAACCACCAGCTTGTCGATAAAGGGGAGGTAGCGGCCCAGCGGCACATACTCGCCGAAAGGGACCAGATGTACCTTGTCGCTGCGGCCCAGAACCTGCCCGTCGGGATCCAACAGAAAGGCGCTGTTCAGGTAGCGGTGATGCCCATTGGCCACCTCGAAAGCCGGACTGCCGAAAAGCAGATATGCGCCGCTGCGACGGGGCACCTCACGGACTGCTGCGGCCAACGGGCCGCCTTCCTGAAAAAAGAACGGCGTAGCGCTCTCCGGCCACAGAATCAACTCGGGGGACCCGGCCGCTGCTGTCAGAGAGAGATGCCGATAGATGTCGACGGTCTGCTGCTGATAAGCCGGATCCCATTTGATCGACTGGTCCAGATTGCCTTGCACCAGGAGCGTGTTCAGGGTCTGGTCCCGCTTATCCACGGACTCCGTCAGGCGCAGAGTTCCGTAACCGAGACCGCCCACAAAAAGCAGCAGGCAGACAGTCAGGGCGATGCGGGGAAAAGCCGTAGCGGATCGCGGCTTGCGGCACCGCAAGAGCGCGGCCAGCGTGGCATTGCTCAAAATCAGCAGAAAACTCAACCCGTAAGGACCGACCAGGTCGGCGGACTGCAGCAACAACAGGAAGGATTGCTGGGAATAACCGAGAGTGGCCCAGGGAAAACCGGTCAGCAGAAAGGAACGCAGAAACTCCAGCGCCACCCAGAATACCGGTAGCGTCAGAGTGATGGGCAGACCAAGCCGCAAGCGACAACGGTCGGCGGCC
>SLLR01000049.1 GCA_007134025.1 Desulfuromonadaceae bacterium
CCGGACCCGGAGCAGCAGGAACGGAACCTGAGCAAGCTGGTGGAGCGGATTCACCGCCTGCAGATTTCCATCGTCTACCTGCAGGCTTTTGCCGACCCCGACGGTGACGGTAGCGCCGACGCCCTGTATTTTCCCAACCGTCACCTGCCCGTGCGTTCTGACCTCTTCAGCCGGGCCGCCTGGCAGTTGAAGACCCGGGCCGGGGTTGAAGTCTTTGCCTGGCTGCCGGTACTCGGCTTTCAGCTCGGTGACGACCGGTGGCTGGTACAGGCCGAAGAGCGGCCCGAGGGCGGTCCCGAACATGGCCTGTTTCGCCGCCTGTCCCCCTTCGATCCACGAGCGCGGCAGGCGATTCTGGAAATTTACGAAGATCTTGCCCGCCATGCCGACTTCGACGGGCTGATGTTTCATGACGACGGCGTGCTGGACGATTTTGAAGACGCCCACCCCGCCGCCCTTGCCTGGTATCGCGAAGAACTGGGTCTGCCGGCCTCGGTTTCGGCCATACGTGAAGACGCCGAGGCCATGCAGCGCTGGAGCCGGGCCAAGACCGAAGCCCTGGTCGCCCTGACCGCCGAGGCCGCCGACCGAGTGCGCATCTGGCGCCCCCGGCTCACCACCGCCCGCAACATTTTTGCCGGACCGGTCCTGAATCCTGTCGCGGAAAACTGGTTTGCCCAGAGTCTTCCGGTGTTTCTGGAACACTACGATTATGTCTGCCTGATGGCCATGCCGTACATGGAACAGGCCGCCAACCCCCGAAGCTGGATGGACAAACTCCGCGATGCGGTGGCCGAACACCCCGAGGGACTGGAAAAAACCGTCTTCATGCTGCAGGCCCGTGACTGGCGCCAGCCGAATCAGTTTGTCTCCAGCAGAGAAATGGCCGCCACCATGGGCCGCTTGCAGCGCCGGGGAGCCCTTAACTTCGGCTACTATCCCGATGACTTTCATGTCGACCAACCGCGGGCCGACGTCATCCATCCGGCCTTTTCCCTGCAGTCCTTTCCCTACCGGCCCTGACCATGAACTATCCCATCAGCGACCTGCTGCTTAGCTTTGCCTACTACTATCCACTGTTCATGGCCTATTTATGGCTGATCGGGGCGATATATTTTTATTTTCGCTGGGAGCGGGGCCGGACCCGGCCCGATCATCCGCCTTCGCTGTCGGAATGCCCCCTGGTCTCGATCATCGTGCCCTGCTTCAACGAGTCTCGACAGCTGCACGAAACCATTACCGCACTGGAACAGCTGGATTATCCCGCCTTTGAGATCATTGCGGTGAATGACGGCAGCGACGACGACACCGGCTCTCTGCTTGACGCCCTGACCGATCAGTGCCCGCACTTGCGGGTGCTGCACCTGGTCCGCAATCAGGGCAAGGCCGTGGCCCTGCGCTCCGGGGCTCTCATCGCCCGCGCCGAATATCTGGTGTGTATTGATGGCGACGCGCTGCTGGACCGGTATGCCCTGCGCTGGATCATGCACCATTTTCTCACCGGTCCCCGCGTCGGGGCGATTACCGGCAACCCGCGCATTCGTACCCGTTCCACCCTGCTGGGCCGCATCCAGGTCGGGGAATTTTCCGCCATACTCGGCCTTATCAAACGGGCCCAGCGGATTTACGGCCGGGTGTTCACGGTTTCCGGGGTGGTCAGCGCCTTTCGCCGCTCGGCCCTGCATTCGGTGGGTTACTGGGGCTGTGACATGATGACCGAAGACATCGATATCAGCTGGAGACTGCAACTGAGTCACTGGGACATCCGTTTTGAACCCCGGGCGCTGTGCTGGATCCTGATGCCGGAAACCCTGGGCGGTCTCTGGCGGCAGCGACTGCGCTGGGCGGTCGGCGGCGACCAGGCCTTGCTGCGCTATCTGCCCCACGTATTGAAGTGGAAGTCACGACGCATGTGGGGCGTGTGCCTGGAATATTTTGTCAGCATCCTCTGGGGTTACACCATGCTGACCGTGGTACTGCTATGGTTCATCGGCCTGTTTTTTCCCCTGCCCCCGGAGGTGACGGTGGTCTCCCTGGTGCCGGCCTGGCCCGGCATGGTTTTGGCCCTGACCTGCCTGCTGCAGTTCGCCGTGAGCATGATTCTGGATCGCGCCTACGACCACAAACTGTTTCGAAATTATTTCGTCATGGCCTGGTATCCCCTGGCTTTCTGGATTATCAACTGGCTGACCTCGATTGTGGCTCTGCCCAAAGCCCTCGTTCGTCCCCGGGGCCAGCGAGCCCGTTGGATCACCGTCGACCGGGGCATCGTCGTCGAAGAATCCGGCACAAAAGACACCTTATGAAACCACTGCTGATCGAACATCCGGAAGAACAATCGCCCTCTCGGCGCTGGGGTTATCGAGCTCTCACTCTGTTGCTGTGGGCCCTGTTCGCCTACTTCTTCCGGCCCTTTCTGACCCTGGCCGTCTGGCTGCTCGGCTATATGCGCTTTCAGGAAGTGATGATCGAGGCCCACGGCTGGGAAGATCTGCTTCAACTGCTGCTGGCTTACGGCCTGGTCATCCTCACCATCACGCTGGTCATCATAGCCTGGAGTCTCTACAACCTGTTGCGCTACGGCCGTCATGAAAAACGGGTCAACCTTCCCGAGCCGGTAACGGTACACCAACTGGCGGACTACTACGGTGTTCCGAAGGATTGCATCAAGCATTGGCGCGGCAGCCGTCGTGTGGAGCTGGACTTTGACGATCAGGGCATCATACGAGAAGGAAGCGACTGTCGATCCATGCAGCAGGATCTTGCAACAGACAGTTCCAAAACCAGTAACACGTTGATAACGGCGGGCCGCTGACAAAACCAACAACGGGCAACGGTGAATGACGCATGGCATACACCGAGATCCTCATGTGGCTTGGACTGTTGGCACTCAGCTGCTGGGCGATCAGCAAAATGTTCAGTTGCCGGTCCGGTTTTTCCTGTCCTCAAGATTACCGGACCATCCATTCCACTCCCACCATGAAAGGACATTTCGATGAGACGCATCCTGAATGCCGACCCGTTTGGTAAAATCGCCTTGCAGGGATATGATCCGGTCGCTTTTCACTCCACCGGTCAGCCCATGAAAGGGAATCCCTCAATCATGGCCGAATATGGGGATTACAAGTTCGTTTTTGCTTCGGAGGAAAACAAGACCACCTTTGAAAAAGATCCTTTAAAATATCTGCCGGCCTTCGGCGGTTATTGCGCCTTCGGTGTCTCCATCAGAGTACTGTTTCCGGTCGAAATCGATACCTGGGAGATCGTCGACGGTCGCCTGGTGCTACAGTACACCACCGAAGTCAAGCAGATGTTTGACCAGGACAAGGCCGGAAACCTTCAGAAAGCCAGAGAAAAATGGGCTCAAATGGAGCCGGAGATGGCAAAGTAACCATGACGCAGCAGGAACACTACCGAAAAGTTGCTTGAAAAAAGGTCCCTCAGGGGGGCCTTTTTCACTGTATCGTATCAGACGCAGGTGAAACCTTGCCCCAAACCTGAAGGATCAAAGCAGATCATGCGCTGTAGCAGCAGCATCTCGAGATCACACCTTTTTTGGAGCAACACATCCGCTTACAACACCCCTTACCGGCCCATCTCTCTTTTGAACGATGCGCATGGACACACCGAGTCATTCGCGATACTTGTAGTGCTGATTTTCTTCCATGTCATCGATGGCAGATCCCCTTTTCGACAAGGGTTGCTCAGGCCTTCGAACCGGGAGATTTTTCCGTCATGAGCCAATTTATCGCCATTCTGAAAATCGTCTTTCCGGTTTTCGCTCTTATTCTGCTGGGTGCTGCGTTGCACCGCCTCAAAATTGTCGATGATCATTTCTGTCGCCAGGCCAACCGTCTGGTCTATTTCGTTTTTCTGCCGGCACTGCTGTTTTACAAAACAGCCACGGCTGATTTTGCCGGCAGTTTCAATCTGCGTCTTGTTCTTGGCGCTTCCGCCGCTCTTTTGGCAGGATGCCTGCTGGCCTACGCCTGGGGTGTCGCCGCCGGTTATGCAGCGGCCGACCGGGGCACTTTCTGCCAGGGGGCTTTTCGCGGAAACCTGGCCTACGTCGGTCTGCCCATTATTTTTTCCGCCTACGGAGAGCAGGGCCTGGCCCGCGCCGGGATGCTGATGGGCGGCCTGGTCCCTCTCATCAACCTTCTGGCCATCGTGGTCCTGCTGCTGCCTCACCGGAGCGACCGTAAGCTGCGTGCCCCCTGGCGGGAACAGCTGCTTCTTAATCCGCTGGTACTCGCCGCCCTCGGAGGCTTGCTCTGGAGTCGCCTCGCCCTGCCCATGCCGGAACTGGCGCAACGCACTCTGCTGCCTCTGACCCAGGTCGCCCTGCCCCTGGCACTCCTGGCTATCGGTGCCGGCTTCTCTCTGGGTCAGCTTCAGGGGGATCTGCTGCGCGCCGCCCTGGCTTCGTCCTTCAAATTGATTCTGTTTCCCTTGCTTAACGGCCTGATCCTTATTTTTATGGGTATCACCGGCCAGAACCTGGCCATTGCCTTATTACTGGCGACCACCCCGACGGCCGCCGCCAGCTATATCATGGCCCACGAACTGGACGGCAATCCCGGCTTGGCCGCCTCCATCATCGTGCTCTCCACCCTGCTTGCGGCGCCGGTGTTTACCGGCCTGCTGTTAATGCTCAAATTCACCGGTCTGCTGTAATCCCCTCTTAAGTGTACGCTACAGGTCTGCTGGCGACCAATCGGTCTGCCCAGAAGACCTCCCCTGTCGGCCTCCGCAAAACATGCTATACTGACCCCATCGAAAAGCTTACGGACGGAGAACAGTGCCATGCAACCATCCGATTCAAGCCAATCCGGCGACAGGGATTTTATCACCTGCTGTCGTGAACGGGGCATCAAACCGACTCACCAGCGCACCGAAATTTACCGGGCGCTGATGGCAAGGGAAGACCACCCCAATGCGGAAACCCTCTACGCCGCGGTCAAGGAGCGGGTTCCCACCATCTCCCTAGATACGGTCTACCGAACCCTGCGCCTGTTTGAGGAGAAAGGTCTTGTCGCCCGGGTCAGCACCGCCGGCGACAGCATGCGCTTTGACGGCAACATCAACCGGCATCACCACTTCGTCTGCGTCCAGTGCCACAAAGTCCGGGATTTTTACGACGATGATTTTGACCGTCTCAAAACCCCTCAGACGATTTCCCGCCTCGGTGAAATCGACTCTGTTCACGTGGAGTTGCGGGGCGTCTGCAACGACTGCCAGAGGCAAAAACGGAAAAAAACCTGAAATCAACTTGACTTTTTTTAAACTTCGCACATAGTAATAATTACTATCTGCGAAGTTTTATTTTTTGTTTGCACTGTCCCGGCCTCGTTCAAATGAATTTTGTATAAAACTTGAAAAGGCCCTGTTTTCGGTTAAATTTTTGCCATGGGACACAATCTCTCCACCATTTTAAGACGGGGATACCCGTTGCTTTTTGTCAGTGAACCCCAAACTGCGAAGGAAGATGGAAGTTTCGCGGCTATGGATGAGGACTGGATCGCCTGTTCGACTGTGTCAACCCGAACCTGAAAGGGGAACCAACATGAGTGAAGACAGCAAGTGCCCGGTAACGGGCAAATCGGCACGCCCGGTAGCCGGCAGCGGCACATCGAACCGGGACTGGTGGCCGAATCAACTGAACCTGCATATCCTCCATCAGCAATCGGCCAAAGCCAACCCCATGGGGGAAGCTTACGATTACGCCGAAGAGTTTGAGAAACTCGACCTCAAGGCCATTAAAAAGGATCTCTGTGATCTAATGACCGATTCGCAGGACTGGTGGCCTGCCGACTACGGGCATTATGGCGGCCTCTTCATCCGCATGGCCTGGCACAGTGCCGGCACTTATCGCATGGGCGACGGCCGGGGCGGCGCCGGTTCCGGTTCCCAGCGACTGGCCCCTCTCAACAGTTGGCCGGACAACGTCAACCTGGACAAGGCCCGCCGCCTGCTGTGGCCCATCAAACAGAAGTACGGCAAAAGCATCTCCTGGGCTGACTTGATGATCCTGGCCGGCAACTGCGCCCTGGAATCCATGGGCTTCACAACTTTCGGCTTTGCCGGCGGCCGGGTGGACGTGTGGGAACCGGAGGAAGACATCTATTGGGGCGCCGAAGAAGAATGGCTGGCGACCAGCGATAAACCCAAGAGCCGTTATTCCGGTGATCGGGATCTGGAAAACCCCCTGGCCGCCGTGCAGATGGGGCTGATTTACGTCAACCCGGAGGGGCCCGACGGCAACCCGGATCCCGTCGCTTCCGGTAAAGACGTTCGCGAGACCTTCGCCCGCATGGCCATGAACGACGAAGAGACCGTTGCGCTGGTCGCCGGTGGCCACACCTTCGGCAAATGCCACGGCGCCGGTCCCGCCACTCATGTAGGCCCCGAACCGGAAGCTGCCGGCCTTGAAGAGCAGGGCCTCGGCTGGCGCAGCAGCTTCCGCAGCGGCAAGGGCGACGACACCATCTCCAGCGGCATCGAGGGGGCCTGGAAGCCCAACCCGGTGCAATGGGACATGGGCTATCTGAAGGTGCTGTTCAAGTACGACTGGGAACTGGTCAAGAGTCCTGCCGGGGCCCATCAATGGCTGGCCAAGGATGTGGAGGACGAGGACATGGTGGTCGGTGCCCACGATCCGAAAAAGCGTTTCCGTCCGATGATGACTACGGCGGATCTGTCCCTGAAGTTTGATCCCATCTATGAGCCCATCGCCCGGCGCTATCTGGAAAACCCCGAAGAGTTTGCCGACGCTTTTGCCCGCGCCTGGTTTAAATTGACCCACCGCGATATGGGGCCCCGCTCCCGCTATCTGGGACCCGAGGTTCCGGCCGAAGAACTGCTCTGGCAGGACCCGGTTCCGGCCGTGGATCACCCCCTCATCGCAGCAGGGGACATTGATAAACTCAAGAAAAAAATCCTCGCTTCGGGCCTGTCTGTTGCACAACTGGTTTCCACCGCCTGGGCTTCGGCCTCCACCTTCCGTGGCTCGGACATGCGCGGCGGAGCCAACGGCGCTCGAATTCGCCTCGCGCCTCAGAAGGACTGGGAAGTCAACCAGCCCGATCAACTCAAGAAGGTTCTGCGGACTCTGGAAAAAATTCAGCAGGACTTCAACAACGCCCAGTCCGGCGGCAAAAAAGTCTCTCTTGCCGATCTCATCGTGCTGGGGGGTTGCGCCGGAGTGGAACAGGCGGCGAAAAACGCCGGCCAGACGGTGACTGTGCCCTTCTCTCCGGGCCGCACCGACGCCACCCAGGAGCAGACCGATGTAGATGCCTTCGCGGTACTCAAACCCTCTGCCGACGGTTTCCGTAATTATCTCCGGACTCGGTTCGCCGTATCGGCAGAAGAGTTGCTTATCGACCGGGCGCAACTTCTCACCCTCACCGCGCCGGAAATGACCGTGCTGATCGGCGGGCTACGGGTCTTGAACACCAATTACGGCCAGTCCCAGGATGGCGTTTTCACCTCCCGGCCCGAGGCATTGACAAATGACTTCTTTGTCAACCTGCTCGACATGGGCACAACCTGGAAACCTGTTTCCGAAGAGGGAGAACGGTTTGAAGGTCGGGACCGTCACAGCGGTGAACTGAAGTGGACCGGCTCCCGTATCGACCTGGTTTTTGGCTCCAACTCCCAGTTGCGGGCCGTTGCCGAGGTTTATGCTTGCGCCGATTCCCAGGATAAATTCCTGAGGGACTTCGTCGCGGCCTGGGACAAGGTCATGAACCTCGACCGCTTCGATCTGGCCTGATTGGCGACATCTGTTACGTTTTCAGGTCCGCAGATTGCGGGGCTGGAAAACGGATGATTTAAATCACAGAGTCCGCCCGGTGAATAGCCTCAAATACCGGGCGGGCTTTTTTCATTAATTCTTAACCCGATTTCCTCCGATTCCTGTGCAGAGCGCCCGGTCACTCTCCGGCCACAAGTGCCGATAACCCGCCTGTGCCTTTTTCCGTCGGCGTTTTGGATGCGATCCAGGCGGTTCCGGTTTGTTTCTTCTGCAAACGACACCGGAAAGCTACTCACGTGGTGGTCAAAATTCCTGAGCGATCCCAAACAACACCCGTCATCATTGCACTGATACATGTTTCCCCACATTCACCCTCCGGAAGATATTTTCCCCAATATTCTGGCTCCATGATTGGAGGAAAATCGCCCCACAACAACGATTCGGCTGGTATAATTACGAAACATTGGGCCCGGTTTCCCGTTCGTTGCATACCGCTGCACTTTGCAGATCGGGCCCCTGCGGAGCAAGGAGGTGCCTCCATGACCGCCGCTGAAAAAAGTCTGACCCGCATCAAGCCCACCACTATTCTGTCCCAAGATGAAGGGGTTTGTCCCCACTCACCACTACCCTACTACTGGAGTTGGTATCGCATTGTCTTTGACTGCCCGGTTAAAGTGGAAACGCCGCCCCCGATACGGTCTCCCGGCACCCCTCGGCACTGACTCTATAGGCCGCAGGGAACCGCAAAGAGGCTTGCGGAACGGCAGTTCCAGCGTCAACACCGCTTTCAGATCCTTTAGCGAAAGGTAGGTAATACGAGGCATGATTGCGGTTATTTTTCGCCTGGTCGGCGGCGTCGGGCTGTTTCTTCTGGGCATGTCCCTGCTCAGTGACGGCCTCAAATCCTTCGCCGGGGACGCTCTGCGCCGTGCTCTGGTGCGGTTTACCGGTCGGCCGGTGAAAGCGTTCGTCTCCGGCACCCTGGTGACGGCTCTGGTGCAATCCTCCAGCGCCACGACGGTGGCCGTCATCGGTTTTGTCAGTGCCGGTCTGCTGAGCTTTTCCCAGGCCGTCGGCCTGGTGATCGGAGCCAGTCTCGGCACCACCAGTACCGGCTGGATAGTGTCGGTGGTGGGTCTAAAAATCAGCATCGGCACCTATGCGCTACCGCTGATAGGTGTCGGGGCCTTTGTCAAACTTCTGGGGCACGGCCGCTGGCGCTCTCTGGGAGTGGCCCTGGCCGGTTTTGGACTGATCTTTGTCGGCATCGACACCCTTCAGGTGGGAATGGAGGGTCTCTCAGGTCTTTTTCAGTTACAGCGGCTGACTGCCGAAGGACTGATCGGGCGCCTGCTGATGATGCTGGCGGGCCTGATGATGACCGTGGTCATGCAGTCTTCCAGTGCCGCCGTAGCGAC
>SLLR01000048.1 GCA_007134025.1 Desulfuromonadaceae bacterium
CTTTTCCACCGCTTCCAGGCGCATTACGAACCGCTCCCCGCCGCCGGCCGCCCGAATCAGGTCGAGGCGGCCCCGATGGGCTTCGACAATGGCGTGCACGGTGGACAGGCCGAGGCCGGTGCCCCGATCCTTGGTGGTGAAAAAGGGGTCGAAAACCTTCTCCCGAATATCGGCGGGAATACCGGGGCCGGTGTCTTCGATATAAACCGTCTTTTCGTCGCGATCGATGCCGCAGGTCAGGCGCCCGCCGGCATTCATGGCTTCGGCGCCGTTGAGCAACAGATTCCACAGAGCCTGGCGCAACTGGTTGCGGTCGCAGCGCCAGAGCAACGGGCCGTCGCCTTCGCGATGCCATTCAATCTCTTTAAACCGCTCGTCGGCATCGAGCAGGGCGATGAGTTCGTCCAGCAGCTCCACCACATCCACCTCTTCGAGACAGGGCGGAGAGGTTCGTGCGTAAACCAGAAAATCGGTAAGCAGGCTGTTGAGCCGTTCGGCTTCCCGAAGCACGATGCCCATGAGGTAGCGATCTTCTCCGGTGAGTTTGTCCCCTTCCATGAGCAACTGCACCGAGCCGCTGATGGCGGCCAGGGGGTTGCGGATTTCGTGGGCCATGCCTGCGGCAAGCTGCCCCACCGTCGCCAGACGGTCAGCCCGGCGAAGCTGGGCTTCCATCTCCTTGAGGGGGGTCAGGTCCTGAAAGGTCAGCAGCAGACCCAGTGTCCGGCCGGCGACATCCCGCACCACCGAGGAGGTAAAACCCACCGGTTTCTCACTGCCCTGCCGGTCGAGAAGCCGGGTTTCGCCCCGCACCACAGTACGGAAATCGCCTTTTTCCAGGACCACCAGGTCGGGAAACAGTTCGGCCACGGGCCGGTTGTAGATGGCTTCAAGGGCGTAACCGGTGATGGCCGTGGCACCGGCATTGGCGGAACGAATGCGGCCGGCGGTATTGACGATGATCAGGCCGCTGGGAATGTTGCTCAGGATGATGCGGTTGAGGTTCTCCAGCTCATCGTAGTCGATCTGGCGTTTTTTCAGCGCCTGCTCGCTGCGCCGCAACCTTTCCGCCAGCAGACTGCTGAGAAAGGCGATGAGGTAGAACCCGAGCACATTGATGAAGATGTCGTAAAAGACCTGACGGCTGCTGAGTTCCACCGGCGGCGCGGAAGAAATCACCGGCAGCATGGCGTAATACTGCAGATCGAGCAGGCCGCCATAAAGAATCGCCGCCGCCGAGGCGGCGATATAGACGTCCCGTCGGGGCAGAAACAGGCTGACGCTGAAGATAATGAAGATATACAGGAAGGACAGGTGGCTGGCGATGCCGCCGGCCAGGAAGATCAGGGCGGTGACACACAGCAGGTCAAAACAGACCTGACAGCGCAGCAGAGTGATGGTTCGGCGGTCGCGGCTGAAGGGAACGGCAAACAGGACGGTCTGTACCACCCACAGCCCGGCCAGCAGGTAGAGCCAGTCCAGCGCCGGGGAGGCGGGGCCGGCGAAGCGGACCTCGTTGATGACGGTGCCGCCGAGAATCAGCAGGATGACCGGCAGCCGAATCAGCAGGTACCAGTAAAAAAAGCGGGTGGCGGTCTTGTCCCAGGGCGCCTGCGCGGGGCTGGTTTCCATGGATGCGCCCGATCAGCCGCCCACCGTACCGGCAATCTGGAAAATGGGCAGATACATGGCGATGACCAGACCGCCGACGGTGGTGCCGAGAAACAGCATGAGCATGGGCTCCATCATGGCGGTGAGGTTGCCCACCGCGTCATCCACTTCGTCGTCGTAAAAATCGGCGATCTTGTTGAGCATGGTGTCGAGGGAGCCGGACTGCTCGCCGACGGCGATCATCTGACACACCATGGGCGGAAAGACGCCGGATTTTTCCAGGGGTTCGGCA
The DNA here is from genome assembly GCA_007134025.1 of Desulfuromonadaceae bacterium. Taxonomy (GTDB): domain Bacteria; phylum Desulfobacterota; class Desulfuromonadia; order Desulfuromonadales; family Syntrophotaleaceae; genus SLLR01. The sequence continues at coordinate 1,904 of SLLR01000048.1, forward strand.
ATGGTCTTGCCCTCGCTGATGCTCTGCTTGACCCGGTAGATAGCCTTCTCGATGGTGCGGTTGCCGGCGGTCCTGGCGACGATTTCCAGACCGTCGAGTATCGGCACGCCGCTGGAGATCATGGTGCCCAGAGTGCGGGTAAACTTGGCCACCGCCACCTTGCGCAGCAGAATGCCGAAGATGGGCAGCTTGAGGGCGGTATCGTCGATCACATCCCGGCCCCTGGTGGTGGCGTAGATTTTTTTAAAGGCAAAAATCAGCAGGATGATGACACCGATAATGGCCAGAATGTATTTCTGCACGAAATTGCTCAGGTTGATGACAACCTGGGTGGGCATGGGCAGGGCGCTGCCGAAATCGGCGAACATGGATTCGAAGGCCGGAATGACGAAGATCAGGATCACCGCGATGACCACCACCGCGATACCGACAATGGTCGCCGGGTAGGTCATGGCGCTCTTGACCTTTTTCTTCAGCTTCTGGGCTTTTTCCAGGTAGGCGGCGAGGCGGTTGAGGATGGTGTCGAGAATACCGCCAACTTCGCCGGCGGCCACCAGGTTGACGAACAGGTTGTCAAAGGCCTTGGGATGCTTTTTGAGAGCATCGGCAAAGGTGGATCCCGATTCGACGCTGTCCTTGATCTGCACCAGAATCTCCTTGAAGACTTTCTTGTCCTGCTGGCGGCCGAGAATTTCCAGACACTGCACCAAGGGCAGACCGGCATCGATCATGGTCGCGAACTGTCGGGTAAAGATGACCAGGTCCTTGGTGGTGACCCGACCGCCCATGCCGGGCAGCTTGATCTCCATGTCCATCCCCTTGCCCTTTTCCTTGATCTTGCCGGGGAGCACGCCCTGGCGCCGCAGGGTCGCGGCCACCGCGCCCTGGTTGGGAGCTTCCATCTCGCCCTTCTGGGTCTGCCCCGCACGGGTTTTGCCTTCCCATGAGTACTTGGCCATCTGTCACCTCGTCTGAATAAAAACGTGCTGTGTTCTCAATCTGCAACTTTCTGCAGTGAAAAATCCTTTGTCCCTGCGGGGTCGCTGTGCCACCGGCTGCGACCCTTACCTCTGAGTACCGACCTGCCGCTTCAATACCGAGGCGGGATTGGCGATCATCTGTTTCAGCTCTTCAGGCTCGGAAGAGCGTATCATGGCGTTTTCCAGCGAAATAAATTTCTTGTGGTAGAGCATGAACAGGGACTGATTGAGGGTCTGCATGCCGTATTTTTGCTGGCCCATCTGCATCTGCGAGTAGATCTGATGCACCTTGTCGTCGCGAATCAGGGCCCGAATGGCCATGTTCGGCACCATGACCTCAAGAGCCAGCGCCCGCCCCTGGCCCTGCAGCCGGGGAATCAGGGTCTGGGACAGAACCCCTTCCAGAACAAAGGAAAGCTGGGTGCGCACCTGGGTCTGCTGGTTGGTGGGAAACACGTCGACGATGCGGTTGATGGTCTGCACACAGGAATTGGTGTGCAGCGTCGCAAAACAGAGGTGGCCCGTCTCGGCGATGGTCAGGGCCGCCTCGATGGTTTCCAGATCCCGCATTTCGCCGAGCAGCACCACGTCGGGGTCCTGACGCAGGATGTATTTGAGAGCCTTTTTGAAGGAGTTGGTGTCGGCTCCTATCTCCCGCTGGTTGACCAGGCATTTTTTATGGGGATGGATATATTCGATGGGGTCTTCGATGGTGATGATGTGCTCCTGACGCTCGTTATTGATGGCGTCGATAATCGATGCCAGCGTCGTGGTCTTGCCGCTGCCCGTGGGTCCGGTGACCAGCACCAGACCCCGCGGCTTGCGGGAGATGTCCCGCACCACCGGCGGCAGTCCCAGTTCTTCAAAGGACAGAAACTTGTAGGGAATCATGCGAAAAGCGCCGGCAATGGCGCCCCGCTGCAAAAAGATGTTGCCGCGAAAACGGGCCAGCCCCTTGACCCCGAAGGACAGATCCAGCTCGCTTTCTTCCTCGAACTTGCGCTTTTGCGCGTCGGTCAGAATGCTGTAGCAGAGCTGTTTGGTATCGGCGGTCTGCAGCGGCGGATGCTGCAAGGCCCGAATCACCCCGTCGATGCGCACCTGGGGCGGCGCCCCGGTGGTGATGTGCAGATCGGACGCTCCCATCTCAACCATCGCTTTAAGCAGTTCTCGTATTCCAGTCATCGGCGGTCATCCCCATTCATATTATATTTGTACGAAAGCCTCGCGGCGGCAGCGGACGTCAGTCGTCGGCCACGGTGGAGCGAAGCACCTCTTCAAAAGAGGTGACCCCCTCCTTGAGCTTGGAAAGGGCCGATTGGCGCATGGTCTTGACCCCCAGGCGCATGGACTCCCGTTTGATTTCGGCGGTGTTGGCCCCGGCCAGCACCAGCTCGCGAATCTCTTCGAACATGGGCATGACCTGATAGATGCCGACCCGGCCCTTGTAACCCGTGTTGTTGCAGGTGGCGCAGCCTTTGCCCCGGTAACAGACGTAGTCGTCCACCTCTTCCGGCGAAACGCCGGCTTCGAGGAGGGACTGCTTGGAGACCTCTTCTACTTCCTTGCATTCGGGGCAAACCCGACGGCCCAGGCGCTGGGCGGTGATGAGGTTGACCGCCGAGGCCACCAGGAAGGGTTCGATGCCCATGTTGAGCATGCGGCTGATGGTGCTCGGGGCGTCGTTGGTATGCAGGGTGGAGAGTACCAGGTGGCCGGTGAGGGCCGCCTTGACCCCGATTTCGGCGGTTTCAAAATCGCGAATCTCGCCGATCATGATGATATCGGGGTCCTGACGCAGAAAGGAGCGCAGGGCGTTGGCGAAGTTGAGGCCGATATCTTCGTGCATCTGCACCTGGTTGATGCCGGCGAAGTTGAATTCCACCGGATCCTCCGCCGTGGAGATATTGAGGCTGTTGTCGTTGAGTTCGGCCAGCGCCGAATACAGGGAGACGGTCTTGCCCGAGCCGGTGGGGCCGGTCACCAGAACCATGCCGAAGGGCTTGTGAATGGCTTCCTTGAACCACTTGAGGGGGGCCTCCTCGTAGCCCAGCTTGGTCATGTCGAGCTGCAGGTTCGACTTGTCGAGAAGACGCAGCACCACTTTTTCGCCGAACAGGGTCGGCAGACAGCTGACGCGGTAGTCCATGTCCTTGCCGCCGGGCAGCTTGATCTTGATGCGTCCGTCCTGGGGCAGGCGCCGTTCGGCAATGTCCATCTCGGACATGATCTTGAGGCGGGAGACGATGGCCGAGCGCAGCTTCATGGGCGGCTTCATGGTTTCATAGAGCACGCCGTCGATGCGGTAGCGGACGCGAAAGGATTTTTCGTAGGATTCGATATGGATGTCCGAGGCCTTCTTTTTGATGGCATCGGTGAGGATCAGGTTGACCAGCTTGACGACGGGGGCGTCTTCCGTGGCCCGTTCCAGTTCCCGCACATCCACATCGTCGTGATCATCCACCAGTTCCAGGTCGATATCGTCCAGATCGCCCATCACGTCGGCCAGCGAAGCGCTCTGGTCGTAGTACTTGTCGATGGACTGCTTGATGGAAGACTCGGTGGCCACCACCACCTCGATATTGAAGCCGGTCATGAACTTGATATCGTCGATGGCAAAGATGTTCGACGGGTCGTTCATGGCCACGATGAGGGTGGAGCCGGCACGGTTGACCGGTACGATCTGGTATTTCTGCGCCACCTCGGCGGGAATGTGCCGCAGCACATCGGATTCGATCTCGAATTCGGACAGGTTGATGGACGGGACACCGTACTGTTTGGAGAGGAAGGCGGAGAGTTGATCCTCCCTGACATAACCCAGCTTGATCAGGCAGGAGCCCAGCCGGCCGCCGTGGTTCTTCTGTTCCGACAGCGCCTGCTGCAACTGTTTGTCGTCAATGAGCTCGTTGCGAATCAGCAATTCGCCGAGTCGATTGGTTTTCATATCATGCCGTATTTTAGGGGTCAAACTTTTAACCCCCTCTACTGAAGGGAGACTCATGGAGCGCATCCTATAAAAATCGGTTCAATTTTGTCAAGAAAGCCTTCACAGGGAACATTAAAATAATTCGATCAGCTATTCCGCCAGATGTTGGCGAAGCCAGTGTTCCATCATTCCCTCCGGCGGCCGCTGCCCGAACCACAGGAAAAAGGCTTCTTCTCCCTGGCCGGCGAGCATGCCGATACCATCGGCGGCCCGATGGCCCCGTCTGAGCGCCTCCTGCACCAGCGGCGTAGCGTCCCGCCGGTAGACCATGTCATAAACGGCGGCGGCCGGTCTCAGATTGTCCCAGGGCAGATCGTCGAACTGTTCCCCCTGAAGGCCGACCGCGGTTGTATTGACCAGCAGATCCACCTGCCGAAGGGGGGCGCTCAGGGCACCCCTGGACAGATCCAGAACCTCGATTCGGGTGTCGGCAAAGGCGCCGGCAAACTCTTCGGCCAGGGCCTCGGCCCGGGCTCGGGTGCGGTTGACAAGACCGATCCAGGCGGCGCCGGCCAGGGCCAGGGAAACCAGCGCGGCCCGGCAGGCGCCCCCGGCTCCGAGCAGCAGAATTCTGCCACCCGCCGCAGAGAAGTGCAAATCTTCGGCCAATGCTTTCAAAAAACCGGTCCCGTCCGTGTTGTATCCCATAAGGCGCCCCTGACGGTTGACGATGGTGTTGACGGCGCCGATGCGACGGGCGGCCGGATCCACTTCATCCAGCAGGGCAACAACGGCTTCCTTATGGGGCACCGTGACGTTGACACCGCGTATGCCCAGGGCAGGCAGGGCGGCGACGGCCCGGGCCAGTTCCTCGGCGGGGACGTGAAAAGGGACGTAAACGGCGTCAATCCCCGCCTGCTGCAACGCCCGATTCTGCATGGAGGGGGACAGGGAGTGGCCCACGGGGTCGCCGAAAATTCCCAGAACCGCGGTCTTGCCTGTCAAATTCATGACTTTCCCTGTCTTTCAGGCCCGGTTGTCAGCATCTTGACGCCGCAATCGAGGTACTCATGATATTCGATAAGCCGCGCCGACGCCAGTATCGAACGGGCCCGGCGAATATCTTCCTGAATGGAGCGTACCAGATGTTCCGGACCGGTGAAGCGTTTCTCGTCCCGCAGCCGCTCGATAAAATAGATGTGCAGTTGTTCCCCGTACAACTGCTCGTCAAAATCGAGTAAATGGACTTCAATACACAGGTCAGCCGCTTCGAAGGTCGGGTTAAAACCGATATTGAGCACCCCGTCGATGAGTCGTCCGCCGCGTCGGACCTTCACCGCGTAGACGCCGGTGGCCGGCAGCAGTTCCCGGTCGGTTTTGATGTTGGCGGTGGGAAAACCCAGCGTCTTGCCTCTTTTGAAACCGTGCACCACCTGCCCCTGCAGGGCAAAGTTTCGCCCCAGCAGGGCAACCACCCGCCCTACCTGTCCTTCCTGAATCAACTGGCGAACGCGGGTGGAACTGTACAATTCTCCTTCTCCTCTGATCGGCTGCAGCACCTCCACGGAAAAGCCGAGTTGTTCTCCCATGTGCCGCAGCAGCTCGGCGTTGCCCTGCCGGTCTTTGCCGAACAGATAGTCGTATCCGATAATCAGGTGCCGCAGCCCGATTCGGTCCACCAGCACCTGCCTCACGAAGTGCCGGGCCGGCAGCGCGGCCAGAGCTGCTGTGAAAGGAGTGCAGACGAGCACATCGATGCAGGAAGCCTCGATGAGCTGTTCCTTTTCTTCATAGGTGTTGATGAGCAGGGGAGCCCGTTCGGGGGCCAGAACTTTCAGCGGGTGGGGCACAAAGGTGTGAACGACGGAGGGGCCGCCAAATTCTTGAGCGCGGCGCACGACCCGGCGAAAAATTTCCCGGTGACCGAGATGCACCCCGTCAAAATTGCCGATGGTGACCACGGCGTTGCGCAGCGGCTGTTTCAGTTCGTCAAGATCTCGGACTATACGCATGGGAAAGTCGTCACTCATCCTCGTCGCGGCAGAGCTGTGCTGTCATCGGTCCTTTGCGGACACAAGGGCAAAGCCGAAAATGTCAACATCAATAGAATACCGCAAGAAGATATTTTCAACAGCCTTTATGCCTGGGGCGGAACAACCGGTTCAAAATCCATCTGCCGGCGCTCCGTATCCACGTGACGCAGACGCACAACGAGGGGCATGCCGATCTGATAGATTCGCCGGCGGCGCTGGCCCACCAGGCGATGCAAGGATTCTTCATATTCGTAGAAATCGTCGTCCAGGGCGGCGATGGGAATCAGTCCCTCGACAAAATACCGGTCCAGTTCGACAAACACGCCAAAGGACTGAACACCGGAGACGGTGGCCGCGAACTCTTCCCCGGTGCGCTCGGCCATGAACTGACATTTTTTCAGGTCAATGATGTCCCGCTCCGCTTCCATGGCCCGTCGCTCGTTCTGCGAACAGTGTTCGGCCATGGCCGGTAATTTCTGACGCCACCAAGGGCGCCGCCGAAGGGATTTTTTTTCGTCCTCGAGCAGTTCGCGCAGGACCCGGTGCACCACCAGATCGGGATAACGGCGAATAGGTGACGTAAAATGGCAATACAGCTCCGCCGCCAGACCGAAGTGACCTGTATTTTCAGCGTCATAGCGCGCCTGTTTCATACAGCGCAGCAGTACCTGATTAACCAGACGCTCTTCGGGACGGTCGGCGACGCGCTCCAGCAGGTCCTGCAGCCGGCGGGCCACCTTCTTCCCGTCGTCCAGCACCAGACCGTAATTGAGATGGGCGACGAACTCCTGAAAGGCCTGAAGTTTTTCCTGCGTCGGCGGCTCGTGAACGCGATACAGCAAGGGCACCTCGCCCTCGCTCAAAAAAGTCGCCACCGCCTCGTTGGCCGCCAGCATGAATTCCTCGATGATGCGATGCGCCCGGTTCCGCTCGGCGCGAACAATAGACTCGGGACGCCCGCGCAGACCCAGCACTACCTCGGCCTCGGGCAGATCAAAATCAAGGCTGCCCCGCCCGTGACGCATGGCCGTCAACCGCCGAGCCAGTTCTTCCATCAAACCCAAGTGCTCCGGACCATCAGGGCGCTGGTCCCCGAAATCGGACTCCGTGTCGTCCAGAACCTCCTGCACCTGGGTATAAGTCAGGCGCGCCTGAATGCGAATCACCGCCGAATAAAAGCGGCTTTCCTGCCGCTGTCCACTGCCGTCAAAGAGCATTTCGGCCACCATCGCCAGACGCTCCTCATCGGGCTTGAGGGAACAGATCTCGTTGCTCAGGCTCTCGGGCAGCATGGGAATGCAGTGGCCGGGAAAATACACGC
>SLLR01000059.1 GCA_007134025.1 Desulfuromonadaceae bacterium
AAAATGTCCGGGTCGAAGATGCGCCAGAAGCCTTTGCGCCAGAGCAGAACCTTGTCCGAATCCAGCACCACCTCCACTTCCGAGGCCTTGTTGACATAGATGGCGAAGGCACCGTCGCCGGACTTGGACAGCAGCGAGAGGGTCTCCCGATTGGCAAGCTGTTCGATAGTGTCGCTGGGTCCCGGGGCGCTGGTGCGGATGGTGCCCTTGACGTTCATGCGAATATCGCAGACGAACAGGGACCGGTAGCCGTCGACAAAGCGGTAGGAGAGGGGGTTCTGAAAAAAGTCGTTGCCGATCCGCCGCCGGTCTTCAGCGAGATCAAGCCAGGCGTAACGGGTTTTTTTCAGGGAGGCCAGCAGATCTTCGAGCTGGCAGCGGTAAACCAGAAAGCCGGTGGTGGCCGGAGAGCCTTCGTAGCGCTGATAGGAGAGACTCTTGAGCAGCTGAAGCAGGCTCTGGGTGGGCCAGAAGATGCCTTTGCGGTCGCCGCGGATATAGCGGGCCACGGCGATGTCGGTGAGCGAGGTGAGCAGTGCGGTGCGAAAATGCGCGGCGAAACTTTTTGCCGAGAAGCCCCCGAACAACCCCTCAAAGGCGGCCAGCAGCTCGCTGATGAAGGTTCGCTCCGTTTCGGTAAAGTCCAGCCCTTTTCTGCGGGTCCGGAACAGGTAGACGATACCGTCGATGCGAAGGGGAATCTGTATGTCCCGCAGACTTTCCGCTTCGGGGACTTTTTCGTCCTCTTCGAGTTCGGTGAGGCTGACCTTGACTCCGCCGAGAAAGGCGCTGATGCTGTTTTCTATGGCACTGAAGGCTGATTTGGGCATGCCCACAGAGTGCCTGATCCCTGCACCAGCCTCAAGAAAAAAAATAGAACAAAACCTCTTCTCATCGAAAAAGCTTCCCGTTTTCCGGTAGAATGGTTAACCGAACCCTTACAAGAACAGGTCTTTAACGGAAAGGAACCGCATGTCTTTGCAAATAGCTACTCGGGATGATGTCTGTGTCACCTTGTCCGAGTTGACTCTGGCCGATTTTGCCCGCCGTCTGCGGGGCAATCTGGTGCGTCGCGGCGATGCCGCCTATGACGATACCCGGCGTCTCTGGAACGGCATGATTGATCGCTATCCCGCCCTGTTTGTGCGCTGCAACGGGGTAGCCGACGTGGTGGCGGCGGTGCGATTCGTCACGCAACACCGGTTGCGGGTGTCGGTCCGCGGCGGCGGCCACAACGTGGCCGGCAAGGCTCTGTGTGACGACGGGCTGGTCATTGACCTGGGGCGCATGAAACAGGTGAAGATGGCGGATTCGCTGGAGACGGTGCGGGTTCAGGCCGGAGCTTTGCTGGGGGACCTGGACGAGGCGACCCGGCCCTTTGGCCGGGCGGTACCGGTGGGTGTGGTGAGTCGCACCGGCCTCGGCGGTCTGACCCTGCATGGAGGAATGGGCTGGCTGCTGCGCCATCACGGCCTGACCGTGGACAGCCTGCTGGCCCTCGAGGTGGTGACGGCCGAAGGGGAGTGTCTTCGGGCCAGCGCCGACCAGCATGCCGACCTGTTCTGGGCATTGCGTGGCGGCGGCGGCAATTTCGGCATTGTGACGGCTTTTCACTTTCGGCCGGTGCCGGTGCCGCCCCGGGTCTGGTTCGCCGCCGTGCTCTACCCGCTGGCCAAGGCCCGCGAGGCGATCCGCTTCTGGAAAGATTTTATGGCCGAGGCTCCGGAAGAGCTCAGTTCTTTCTGTGTGCTGCGGGGCGGAATGCCCGGCCTGTCGGGAAAGGGTCGGGAGAGACAACCGGTGGTGGCCTTTCTGGCCTGCTATTCGGGTCCCTTTGAGCGGGGCGAGGAGGTCATTCGCCCGTTACGGGAATGGGCCGAGCCGGTGGCGGATTTTTCCGGCCCCCGGGATTATCATCTCGAGGTGCAGCGCCTGTTTGACAAGGATTATCCCGATGGTCGCTGTTACTATTGGGGTTCGCTGTTTTTTGATCAGCTCGGCGACGGGCTCGTCGATCAGATCGTGGAGCGCGCCGAGAACAGTCCCTCGCCGCTGTCTTCAGTCAATATCTGGGCGCTGGGCGGTGCCATGAACCGGGTCCCCGTGGAGGAAACCGCCTTTGGCAAGCGGGACTGCGGATTCATGCTGGCAGTTGAGGCCAACTGGGAAGGTCGTGAAGCCTTTGCCACCAACAAGGCCTGGGTCGGGGATTTTCTTGACGGGCTGCGGTCCGTGTCCCGTCCCGGAGTCTATCTGAATTTTCCCGGCGCCGCCGAGGGGCACGAAAACCTGGTGAAGGGTTGTTACGACACCAATCTGGAGCGCCTGCAGGCCATCAAACACCGTTATGACCCCGACAATGTCTGGCGAGGCAATTTCAATATTCGTCCAGCCTGCGCCGGGGCAGGCCCTTTAAGATAAAATTTGCCGAAAATAAGCAGGCCGGGTTAATATGGCGTCCTGTCGAGCTACATGGGGCGGTTTTTGTCGCGCTGCCACCGGCGTCCTGTTTCAAGCCCGGAATCTGCTCAACCTTCTAATTGGTTGGCCTTATCGCCATGCTGGAATTTTATCTGCCACTGCTGACCATCCTGTTGCTGCTCACCCTGGCCCTGTATCTGCTGCTGCGGCGGCGGGGCGGCGTGGCGGTTTATGCGCTGTCGGCGGCGCTGCTCTGCTGTGCCGGAAGCGAGCTGTTCGATCTGTTGGCCATGGCCAATCCGGAACAGTGGCTGTCTCTTAAAAGGGGCACCCTGATCGCCGAATCCCTGCAGCCCTTCTGCTTTTTGTTGTTTGCCCTGACCTTTGCCCGGGCAGGGGGCATTCCGGCGGTCAGCCGTTTTTCCAAAAGCCTTCTGGCGGCGGCTCTGATCCTGCCCTTGCTGGTCCTGACGAATCCCCCGGTAGCTTTTTTCCGTTCGCCGGATTTTGGTGACGAGCATCTGCTGTTTCTGACCCGTTACGGCTTTTATTTTTATATCGCTTTGATGGCCGGCCTGGCAGCGGCCCTGTTTCATCTGGAACGCACCATGGTGGCCCTGAACCGGCCGGAGCGTTCGCGGGTCAAGCTGGAACTGGTCGGCGCAGGACTGATGATGGTGGTGCTGGCCATCTATTACAGCCAGTCCCTGTTCTACCGGTCGCTGGACATGGGGCTGGTGCCGGTGCGTTCTCTGGTGCTGGCCATCGGTACGTTGCTCATCGGCTTTTCGCGACTGCGGGGAACCGTGGTGGCCGGGGTGCGGGTCTCCCGGGACATGGCCTTCCGTTCGCTGGTGCTGCTGGCGGTGAGCCTGTACCTGGTCGGCCTCGGTCTGCTGGGTGAGGGAATGCGCTACCTGGACGTGAGTCTGCAGCGGGCGCTGTTTTTTTCCGTGGCGATCCTGAGCGGCCTGGCGGTGGTGATGGTGCTGCTTTCGGAGAAGTTGCGGCGGCGGGTCAAGGTTTTTCTGAGCAAACATTTCTACCGCCAGAAATACGATTACCGGGAAGAGTGGCGACGCTTTACCGGCCATCTGTCGGCGGCCCATACGGTGGAGGAGCTGCAGCAGGGAATTCTTTCTTTCTTCTGCGACACTTTTGCCTGCGGCCTGGCGGGGCTCTATTTGCGGGGGGAAGGGGAAAACCGCTACAACTTTGCCTGCGGCTACCAGATCGGCGCCCTGGAGCTGTCTATCCCCGGCGGCAGTCCCTTCGTGTCTTTTTTGACCGAGCGGGACTGGGTGTTCAACGTGGCCGACGAGAATCCCCCGGAACTGAAACAGATGCTGGCTTTTTGCCGGGAACATGAGTTCACCCTGGCGGTTCCCCTGTTGTTTGAGAACAGTCTGGAGGGGGTGATTTTTCTCGGCCGGCCGGCCAACCCCGACGAAGATCTGATTTACGAGGATTTTGACCTGATGAAGATGCTGGCCCGCCAGGCCACCTCGACTTTGTTCAGCCTCAGGTTGTCGGCACAGCTGAACAGTGCCCGGGAGATGGCGGCCATGGGCCGGGTATCGACCTTTGTGGTGCACGATCTGAAAAATCTGGTTTCCAATCTGGCCATGGTGACGGACAATGCCGCCGAGTACCTGGACGATCCGGACTTTCAGCGGGATATGCTGGAGACTCTGCACGGCACTGTGGCGCGCATGAAGGAGCTCATCGCCCGGTTGCGCAATGTCGCCGGGCCTCGGGCATTGAACCTGACGCCCAACGACCTGCGGCAGATGGCCGAAAACAGTTGCAAGCTGGCCGGCTGTGAACCGGTGATGCTGTCGGGTGAATCGGTTTACGCGCTGGTGGACGGCAACGAGATCCAGAAGGTGCTGCAGAACCTGCTCATCAATGCTCGGGAGGCCAGCCCGCCGGAGGCGCCCATCTGGGTGGAGGTCGGTTGCGGCGATGTGCCCTATGTGCGGGTACGCGACAACGGCAAGGGCATGGAAGAAGAGTTTATCCGCCAGCGGCTGTTTCAGCCCTTTCAGACCACCAAGGCCGCCGGGTTCGGTATCGGCCTTTACCAGTGCCGCAGCATCGTCGAGGCCCACGGCGGCCGAATCGAAGTGGAGAGTCGTCCGGGGGCGGGCAGCTGTTTTACCGTGTGGCTTCCCGGAGATTCCTGCGTGCCGGGGGCGGAAGGCGACTGACCTGCCAGGCTTGAAAACATCCGCCGGTTGCCTGAAGGTTGGACCTGACGAACCGAGGCGACGGGCAATGGATTTGCTTTTTCCAGACCGTCGGTCCTTGCAATCGGCGTTTTTTGTGTCACCGTTCTGTCCACTTTTGCCTGTAAAAGTCCCGAAAAGGTACCATGGAAAAGCTTTTGATTATCGATGACAGCCCGGAGATTCAGCAGCAGCTCAAGTGGGGGCTGAAGAAGGACTACAAGCTGCTGCAGGCCCAGAATGTGGAAGACGGCTTGCGCCTGTTCTCCAGCCATCGGCCTCGGGTGGTTACCCTGGATCTGGGCCTGCCGCCGGACGTTGACGGCGTCACCGAAGGGCTGCGGGGTTTGGCGGCGATTCTTGCCGAAGCTCCGACAACCAAGGTGATCGTGCTGTCCGGCAACGAAGAGCGGGAAAACGCCCTCAAGGCCGTGGGCCTGGGCGCCTACGATTTTTATAGCAAGCCCATCGAACTGGCCGAGCTGAAGATTATTCTTGGACGGGCCTTTCATGTGGCGGCTCTGGAGGAGGAAAACCAGGCTTTGCTCCGTTCCCGGCGGGCGGAGCACCGTTGTTTGTCGGGTATTTTCGGCGAAAGTTCCAGGATGGAAGAGGTGTTCACCACCATTCGCAAGGTGGCTTCGGTGGACGTGCCGGTTCTGGTGCTGGGCGAGAGCGGCACCGGCAAGGAACTGGTGGCCCGCGCCCTGCACGAAAACAGCCTGCGCAGGCAGGGGCCTTTTGTCCCCATCAACTGCGGAGCGATTCCGGAAAACCTGCTGGAATCGGAACTTTTTGGTCATGAAAAGGGCGCGTTTACCGGAGCCCAGTCCCAGGTTCGGGGCAAGGTGGAATTTGCCGAAGGGGGCACCCTGTTCCTCGACGAAATCGGTGAAATGCCGGCGGCCCTGCAGGTCAAGCTGTTGCGCTTTCTGCAGGAGCGGGTGATTCAGCGGGTCGGAGGACGACAGGACATTGCGCTGGACGTGCGGGTGGTGGCCGCCACCAATATCGATATTCAGGAGGCTATTGATGCCGGTCATTTTCGGGACGATCTGTTTTACCGGCTGGGAGTGATCAGCCTGAAGCTGCCCCCGCTTCGGGAGCGGGAGGAGGATATTTTTCTGCTCTCCCACCTGTTTCTGCAGCGCTACAACGGCGAGTTCGGCAAGAAGGTGCGGGGCATCGGCCATAACGCCATGGAGGCCCTGCGGGCTTACGACTGGCCGGGCAATGTGCGGGAGCTGGAAAATCGCATCAAGCGGGCGGTGGTGATGACCGATCAGCCCTTTCTTGAACCTGCCGACCTCGGTTTTGAAAACCCCGCTGCGGCGGAAATTTCTTTACCGGAGGGCTCGAGGACCTCTTTTGAACTGGCGGGACTGACACTCAGGGAAGCCAGGCAAAAGGTGGAAAAGGAGTTGTTGCTGGTGGCGCTGGAGCAGGAAGGCGGTAATATTGTGCGGGCGGCGGAAGTTCTGGGGGTGAGTCGACCCACCCTCTACGACCTGATGAAAAAACACGGTGTGCAGTTGGATCGGGACGAGGGATGAGGAGGCGAACCTCCCCATCCCCCGGCGGGATTTATCGGATTGCTGAAAAGGATATTTCGTGGTCTCGTTCGCCGGCGCGAGCCGTCGGCTATTGGGCGATGAAGGAGCTGATCACGCTTTGGTGCTCCTGACCGTCTTGGTCCACGGCCGTCACCTGCCAGTAGTAGGTGACGCCCGGTTCCAGTTCCTCGGTGACGTAATAGTTGTCGGTCAAACCGGCCACAACAACGGTGTCGTCGTCCTGCGACAGGCTCACCGACGGACTGCTGCTGTCACCGCTACCGCCACCGCCGCCGCCACAGCTGGCGGTGGCCAAGGTCAGGCCCAGGCACAGGGCTCCGGCCAGCAGCCGGCGTCTGCGGCGGGGGCCGGAAAGCCGGCTCAGAGCCGTGGCCATGAGCACCACCAGCAGCGCCGCAACAGGAGCGGGGCCGGGCATGGCGGGCCCGCCGAAGAAGCGCCCGCCGCTGACGGGAACCGCCAGGGTCTTTTTGGGCTTGAGGTTTTTGCTGGTACCGTAGGCGATGGTGTAGGTCATGTTTCTGCCGTTGGGGGCGGCGGTCCAGACCAGGGTAGCCGGAGTGGTGGTCGAGTCGTCCTGCTCCGGCGAGATGGGGGCGGGAATCCATTCGCTGGCCACCATGTTGGAATAACCGCTTTCATTGCCTTCGCTGTCGTAGGCGGTGGCCCAGAAGTAGTAGACCTGGCCTTCCGGAAATTCGGTGAGGGTGACGGAACTGACGTTGCCCACATCGATGGGGGACGGCCCCTGCAACGCCTCGATGCCGTCGTAGGGCAGTTGGGTGTCGCCGGCCTTGTAGTAGATTTTGTAGCCGGCCACGTTTGGGCTTTCACTGGGGTTCCAGGCGAGAGTGACATCCTGGGCCGCTACCGGTCCGGCAAAGGCGAACAGGCTGGCGATCATCACAAACAGGGTGGCAGCGTACAATCCGGTGGGCTTTTTCATAGGGAGTAAGTCCTCTTCGCGAATAAATTGAACGGGGTTTGGTATCTTTCGAGGGTGTCGAGATATGACCCCGGAGTCCTTGCGGCCTCATTTGATGAACACCTAAGAGCAAGGGGCGTGCCCATCTGCTGACCTCTGTGGCAAGTAGCTGAAAAGAGCTAAGAAAGCTGTTTGGGTTGGGGCAGGACAGGGCAGCAGGGTAAAGAGCGGCGGGGATTTAAGGTTTTATGGAGAAAGCCGCTGACAAAAACCGTCAAGGTTTGTCGCGGCTTTTTTGTTGCAGAGAGAAACCAGTGATATCCATTGGTTGTGTTTTTATGAGGGGAACAAGGCGGTTGCCCGGATACAGCGCCGGGCCTGCTGAACATTGACAACAGAGCGCTATCGCAGATATTTATGTCTGCCGAATGACCGGGTTGCGCCGACAACAATCCGTCTGCCCGGCAGTGCCCTCCGGCCCGCAGCACCAGGCCGGTTTCCGGCCCTGCCGGAGTCGTCCGCCGGCCGAAACCAAACACAGCAGTCAGGAGGTTTTGTCGTGAAAAAACAACAGGCCCGTATTGGCATCGTGACGGTTTCAGACCGGGCCAGTCGCGGTGATTACGAAGACCGGGGAGGGCCGGCCATCGCCGCTTATCTGGCCGAGGTCCTGAGTTCCGACTATGTGACGGTACCCCGGGTTGTTCCCGATGAGCAGCCGCTGATCGAGGACGCACTGAAAGAGTTGTGTGACGGGCAGCGGTGTTGTCTGGTGATTACCACTGGTGGCACCGGTCCGGCGCCGCGGGATATCACCCCCGAGGCGACCGAAGCGGTCTGCGAACGGATGATGCCCGGTTTTGGCGAACTGATGCGCGCCGTGTCGCTGCACAAGGTGCCGACGGCGATCCTTTCCCGGCAGACCGCCGGCGTTCGTGGCGGCGCTTTGATCATCAATCTGCCGGGACAGCCCAAGGCTATCGCCGAATGCCTTGATGCGGTGTTTCCGGCGGTTCCCTATTGCGTGGATCTTATCGGCGGCCCCTATCTGGTGACCAACGAAGCCCGTCTGCGAGCGTTCCGGCCTCCGTCCGCCACGGTTTCAAAGGGTTCCGGGGACGCTTCCTGAGAAGCGCCGGGACTCTCCTGGGCTTTCTGTAACGTCCTGTTAATTCAGAGGGATTGTGATTTTATGGCTGTCTCTGACAAGGTCCGGAGGGAGGCCGCGACGGGCGGTGAGTGTTCCGGGAGCACGCGTCGCCAGCATCTGGGTCTGGTGCTGGGGCCAGCGCTTTTTCTGATTCTTCTGTTCATGCCGCTTCCTGCCGGATTGTCGCCGGAGGGCCTCAGAATGCTGGCCGTGGCGGCGCTGATGGCCTGCTGGTGGATGACCGAGGCGATTCCTATTCCCGCCACCAGTCTGCTGCCCCTGGCGCTGTTGCCCTTGCTCGGCATCATGCCCACCTCCCGGGCGGCGGAGCCCTACGCCAATCAGCTGATATTTCTTTTCATGGGCGGTTTCATCATTGCCTTGTCCATGCAGCGATGGAACCTGCACCGGCGCATCGCCATGCAGGTTGTGCGACTGATCGGTTTTTCTCCGGGGCGGCTGATTTTTGGTTTCATGCTGGCTTCCGCCGGTCTGTCGGCCTTTGTCTCCAACACGGTAACAGCCGCGATGATGATGCCCATCGGTCTGGCGGTCATCGACCATGTGGCGGAAGCAGGCCACAAGGCGGGACTCGACGCAACCATCGATTTTCGCCAGGGAAGGTTCAATTTCGGCACCAACCTGATGCTCGGCATTGCCTATGCCGCCAGCATCGGCGGTGTAACGACCCTGATCGGAACCCCGCCCAACCTGGTTCTGGCCAGCTACCT
>SLLR01000037.1 GCA_007134025.1 Desulfuromonadaceae bacterium
GAAAAGGGAAGCGGTATCGGATCATCGAAGCTGCACGATCCGAGCGTTGTAAAATCTCAGTTGAATGAAAGGGATCCTGAATGACCCGGCGGCTCAGAGACTGGCATAAGTCTTCCTCCTTTGCGGTCGGAAACCTCTGCTGCTATTGAGGTTACTTCACTATACCATAAAAATGGCGCCCTGGCTGCCGGGCATGAAAAAAACTGCCATGTCGAAAAGCCACCAACCCGTATCGGTTGCACTGGGACTTCCGAACTCTTTAGAATAGCCCCGGTAAGAACTGCGGCCAAGAAGGTGTGTCCCGTTTCAAAAACGGCCTCGAAACTCTTGAACCGAACCTAATTCTGACCGTTTTTTCCACAACATTGCTTCAGGAGAGACCATGAACGTTGCATCCATCATGACGACCCGGGTGGCGACAGTAGAGATGGACGATAGCCTGCGGGTTATCAACGGCATTTTCTGCGCCGCAAGGTTTCATCACCTGCTGGTGGTGGACAACGACAGACTGGTCGGAGTCATATCGGACCGGGACCTGCTCAAAGCCAGCAGCCCGTTTCTTGACACGGCTGCCGAACGGCCGCAGGACGTGGCCCGGCTCGGTCGCAAAGTCCATCAGATCATGACCCGAACCCCGATTACCATCCATCGGGACACCTCCATCGCCGAAGCGGTGGAAGTTCTCTTAAAGAAAAACGTTTCCTGCCTGCCGGTGGTCACCAGGGACCAGAAGATCGAAGGTATCGTCACCTGGAAAGATCTGCTCCGCACCTACACGGGAATCCATGCGGACGGCTTGCTTGAGTGCCGCCACTGCGGCAGCAAACTGGAATCGGTCCTCGACCAGAATCCTTCAGGCCGCTCGTAAACAGCCCATAGGGGTGTTTGCCACAAGCCGCCGCAAAGGCTCTGTATTGCTGGGATCGCGGGGGTTTCTCAGGAATAAACCGTGCTCCACGCTTCCTCGTCAACATCGACCATCACCACCGGAATGTGCAACTCATCGAAAACCCGGACCAGGGCGTTGGCCAGCAATGGTTCGCCGTACAGGGTCCTTGGCGGGGTCTTGCCGTGCTGGATTCGAAACAACAGGCTGGCGTAACCGAACACGGCGGTCGCGAAATCCGATACCTTGAGGCAAGCCTGATAATCCTGCATGTTCTCCAGAGTCATGGTCATCCATTGCTTCTTGTGGGCCAATCGAGTGCGGTTCTCGGCCACTTGAGCGTAATTGCGCAATCGCTTCAGGTTCAGCGGGGTTATTTCCATAATCTGTCGCATGGGGGCTCCTTTCTCCTGTTCTTTGGTAAGATGCCCTCCTCTTTTCATGACAACATTCGCCCCCCATGTCGCCCGGGGTCCGAATCGAAAACCCGCAAATCATGCTTTCATCATAACGCCCGGGCGGCAACCGGGTCAAACGGACGCCCCGGCTTTTGTGGTGAGCTGGCTTTATGTCCGCCCAAAAACTCCTGCGCCCGGCGCATCATGCTTTGAAAAGCCAGCGAGTTATCTATATAATGTGTCCAGACATTTACCGATCTTGTTCACGGGAAAGGACGAACCTTGTGTAAGAAAATCTTCATCGCCGCCACCGGTCAGCAATGTGGAAAAACCTCCACCAGCATCGCCTTGCTGCACCTGGCCCGGCAACATTACCGGCGGGTGGGTTTCATCAAGCCCCTGGGGCCGAAGCCGACCCGCTACTGCGGACGCTGGATGGATCAGGATGCGGCCCTGCTTACCCGCATCTTCCATCTGGACTCGGATCTGTCCTTCATGTCCCCGGTGGTGCTGCATCACGAATCAACCCGCCAGGTTCTGGACGGCAAGATTACCCCGGAAAGCCTTGAGCGGCGTATTCTGCAGGCGGCCCAGGCGCTGGAAGGCCGTTGCGACCTGCTGATTGTCGAGGGGGCCGGCCATGGCGGGGTTGGATCGGTGGTCAATCTGAACAACGCTCGCATCGCCCGCCTTCTTGATGCTCCGGTACTGATGGTCGCCGAAGCAGGCATCGGCCAGGTGGTCGACAACGTCCATCTCAACATGGCCCTGTACCATCAGGAAAATGTGGACTTGCGGCTGTTGCTGATCAACAAGCTGTTTCCCGAGAAACGGCGATACACCATGGAGTATCTGCAACGGGCCTTTTCCCGGCACCCCTTTCCGGTGATGGCCGGCTTCGACTATTCACCGATTCTGGCCAATCCGACCCTGCGGCATGTGGCCAAGCTGCTCAAGGCCCCCCTGCGGGGCAATCGGAAATGCGCGACGCGCATCATTCATCAGGTCCACCTCGGCGCGGCTTCCACCCAGCGGGTGGTGGATATAATGGAAGATGCCACCCTGCTGATCGTTACCAGTTCCCGCAATGAACTGCTGGTGACTCTGGCCTCTTTGTACAATGTCCCCGAGTATCGCAACCGCATCGCCGGGCTGGTGATTCCCGGGGTCCTGCCCGTATCCCAGGTATCCCAGCAGATTCTCGACCGCAGCCACATTCCTTACATCCGCACCGAAAGCCTCAGCAGCACCGAAGTCTTCTCGGCCATCGACAAGGACGTGTCCAAGATCAACCCGGAAGACTATGAGAAAATCCATCTGCTCAAATCCATGGCCGAACAACATCTTGATTTTAGCGCCATCAATGACCTTTTCTGAGTTCGAAGGACGACCTTGTACTCCATATGAATGTGACTGCACTGAAAAAACTGCTGACTGACCTTCGCGATGGCAAGCTTTCCGTAGAGGCTGGACTGGAGCGGCTGGCCACCCTGCCCTACGAAAATCTCGAAGTCGCCTGCATCGATCACCACCGGGAACTGCGCCAGGGAGCCCCGGAAATGATTTTTGGCGCGGGCAAGACCTCGACCCAGTTATCAGCGATCCTCACCGCACTGAAATCCCGCGGCAGTAACGCGCTGATCACCCGGCTTGAAGAGGCCAAGGCTCGGTCACTGCTGGCGGAATTTCCACAGGCCGAGTACGATGGCCTGGCTCGAACCCTGACCCTGATTCAAACGCCCGTCGCCACTGTCGGCAGAGGACCGGTTCTGGTAGTCTGTGCCGGCACCTCCGACCTGCCCGTGGCCCGGGAAGCCGCCGTCACCGCGCAGCTTCTCGGACAGGAGGTCGAAGAACTGGTGGATGTGGGCGTTGCGGGGCTGCACCGACTGCTCGACCAGCTACAACGGCTGCGCCGGGCGGCGGTGCTGATCGTGGTGGCGGGCATGGAAGGGGCGCTGCCGTCGGTGGTCGGCGGCCTGGTGTCCGTGCCGGTCATTGCGGTGCCGACTTCCGTCGGCTACGGGGCTGGCTTCGGTGGCGTTGCGGCGCTGCTGGGAATGCTCAACTCCTGCGCCAGCGGCGTGACGGTGGT
The DNA here is from genome assembly GCA_007134025.1 of Desulfuromonadaceae bacterium. Classification (GTDB taxonomy): domain Bacteria; phylum Desulfobacterota; class Desulfuromonadia; order Desulfuromonadales; family Syntrophotaleaceae; genus SLLR01. The sequence goes on from SLLR01000037.1 coordinate 3,380, forward strand.
GAATATCGACAATGGCTTTGGTGCCGCCTGTGCCGCGGCTCGCATCAACCGACGGGACGCGCTGTGAAAACCCTGTTTCTCGACACTTTCTCCGGCATCTCCGGAGACATGTTTCTGGGCCTGCTGCTGGACTTGGGCGTACCGCTGGCGGAACTGGAACGCCAACTGGCGCTGCTGCCTGTGAGCGGCTACCGGCTGCAATGGCAGCACATTCAGAAGCAGGGCATTCGCGCCGGCAAGCTGACGGTGGTCTGCGACGAACAGCACCACCACCGCACCTGGGCTCACATTGATCGAATGCTCGCCGAGTGCCCGCTGCCCGAGGCGGCAGGCGCTCTGGCCCGACGCATTTTCCGCCGCATCGGCGAGGCCGAAGCCGCCATCCACGGTGTCGGTCTGGAGGCGGTGCACTTCCACGAGGTCGGCGCTCTCGATTCCATCGTCGACGTGGTCGGCGCGGCCATCGGCCTGCATCTCCTCAAGGTCGGGCAGGTGGTGTGCGCTCCTCTGCCCATGACCCGGGGGACGATCCGCTGCGCCCATGGCAGTTTTCCCCTGCCGGCTCCGGCCACCCTGGAAATACTCAAAGGCCTGCCTGTCGTTGACGACAACGCCGGCGTCGAACTGGTGACCCCCACCGGCGCGGCGATTGCCGCCGAAATTGCCCGTTTCGGTCCGCTGCCGGCCATGACCCTGAAAACCGTCGGCTACGGCGCCGGGGACCGGGACTTGCCAGACCGGCCCAACCTGCTGCGGGGACTGGTCGGCGAAGCCGCCGTCGAAGAAGCTCTCGACCAGGACCGGGTCGTTGTTCTGGAAACCCATCTCGACGACGCCAATCCCGAATGGCTGGGCGCCCTGCTCGACAGTCTGCTGGAGGCCGGTGCTCTCGACGTGGGTTTCAGTGCCCTGCAGATGAAAAAAAACCGTCCCGGTCTGGCATTGACCGTCATCGCTCCGCCTCATCTGAGCGAAGCCCTGGCACGCCGCATTCTGCGGGAGAGCAGCGCCGCCGGAGTCAGATTTCGGGAGTCCCGGCGCTACAAGCTGCGCAATACGGCGGGTACGGTCTCCACGCCCATTGGCGTGGCCCGGGTCAAGCACTTTTACGAAGGGGAAAACCTTTTGCGTACGGTGCCGGAATTCGACAGCTGTCGGGAGTTGGCCGCCGCCAGTCGGCGACCGCTGCCTGAAGTCTACCGCCTGGTGGAACAGGCCATTCATGGTTCCGCAACGTAAGCCATTGTGAAATGAAGCAGTACGGCAGCCCGGCCGGCTTTGCAGGAAATTCCCAGCTCTTATTGCTGCAGCCTTTTCAAGGAGCGTTCATGCGTCGTTTCGTCCTCTTTCTGGCCAGCAATGCCGGTCTCGGCTACAGCCCGCTGGCTCCCGGTACCGTCGGCACCCTGGCCGGCATTCCGGTCTTCTACCTGCTGGCTTTTCTGCCCGCGCCCCTGTACATTCTTTCCTGGTGCGCCCTGCTGTTTGTTGCATTCCGGGTCGCCGACATCGCCGGCCACATCTACGGTGAAGCCGATGACAAACGCATCGTTATTGACGAGTTGGCGGGTTACCTGGTCACCGTCGCCCTGCTGCCCTTTTCGTGGCGCAATGCCCTGCTGGGCTTCCTTTTGTTTCGCGTTTTCGACATTGTCAAGCCGCCGCCGGCGTCCTGGTTCGACCGTCACCTGAAAAACGGCTACGGGGTGGTTATGGACGACGTGGTTGCCGGGATTTACGGCGCGCTGTTCCTGCGGCTTGGCTTGTGGCTGCCGCAACTACTTTCCGGAGGAAGTCCATGACATGTGAGACAAAACCCCTCGAGATCGCCGTGCTGGCCACCGGTGACGAACTGATCAACGGCGAAATGGCCGACACCAATACCTCTCGTATCGCCGGCATTCTCGGCGCCAACGGCTTCGCCCTGCTCGAATCCCGGGTGGTGGGCGACGTGGAGCAGGAGATCGAAAAAGCTCTGAAGGATCTGGCCGAAAAACGTCAGGTGGTGATCGTCACCGGTGGCCTCGGCCCCACCGAAGATGATCTCACCGCCCGGGTGGCCGCCCGGGCCTTCGGTCGCCGTCTGGCGCTGAATGAGAAGGCCCTGGGTCAGATTCGGGATTTCTTCGCCTCCCGGGCCATGGAAATGCATGCCCGCAACGAGAAGCAGGCCCTGCTGCCGCAGCAGTCCACGATTCTCGGCAACCGGCTCGGCACCGCTCCCGGTTTTTCCCTGCGCTACAAGGAATGTGATCTGTTTTTCCTGCCGGGTGTCCCCAAGGAGATGGTGGATATGCTTGAACAGCAGGTCCTGCCGCGCCTGCAACTGCGCAGCGGCGGCGTCATGCCTCTGGAAGAACGCATCCTCAAGGTCTTCGGCCTGTCCGAGCCCCGAGTCGAGGATCTGATCAACGGGCAACAACTGCCCGAGGGGGTAGCCCTGGCCTTTGGCGTGGATTTCCCCTTTGTCCATGTCAAACTCCGCGCTCGCGGAGAAGGGGCGGATCAGCTGCTGGATCAGGCCGAGCTGCAGGTGCGCAAGCTTCTGGCACCCTATGTTTTCGGTCGCGATCGGGAGACCCTTGCCGGCAACGTCGCCCGCATGCTCACCGATGCCGGACTGACCATCGCCCTGGCCGAGTCCTGCACCGGCGGCCTGGTATCGCAGATGCTCACGGACCTGCCCGGCTCCTCGGTCTATTTCGAGCGGGGTGCGGTCACCTACAGCAACGCCGCCAAACAGGACTGGCTGCAGGTACCTACAGGGGTACTCGAAACCGCCGGCGCGGTCAGCGAAGACTGTGCAAAGGCCATGGCCCGGGGCATCCGTGACGCCGCCGGCAGCGAACTGGGGCTGGCCATCACCGGCATCGCCGGACCCGCTGGAGGCACCGAACAGAAACCGGTGGGCACCGTATTCCTGGCCCTCTGCGATGGCCGCACCGATCAGGTCAAGGGCTACCGCTTCAGCGGCGACCGGGAACGGGTGCGGCACATGGCGGGCTGCATGGCCCTGGAATGGATACGGCGCTATCTGGCCTCCCGGCTCGAGTCCCGGCAGCCGTGAACGAACTTCGGGCCTTTGTCGCCCTGCCCCTGCCGGATGCCCTTCGAACTCCCCTGGCCGGCCTGCAGCGGGAACTGGCCGAGCACCTGCCGGAAATTCGCTGGGTGCGGCCGGAGGCGCTTCACCTGACCCTCGCCTTTCTCGGCCGTGTTTCCGAAGATTCCCTTGAACAGCTCGGTCGTTCTATGCTATCGATAGGTGGTTTATTTTCCCCTGTTACAGCAACTTTTACCCGGCTTGGAGCCTTTCCGGATCCCGACAGACCTCGGGTGTTGTGGCTGGGAGTGGACGGCGGCGACCGGCTGACAGAGTTGCACGAGGCTGTTGCGCTTCGACTGAGGAAGTTGCGAATGCCAGTGGAGCAGCGTTCCTTCATGCCTCATCTCACTCTCGGTCGTTGCCGACGGCCCCTTGCCGCGGCCGGAAGGATTCCTGCCGTCGGCAAGAAGCGTCTTCGAGGTTCCATCCGCTTCGACCGGTTGGTCCTCTACGAAAGCCGGCTTGCTGCCCGCGGGGCACATCATCTGCCACGCCAGATCGTTCCGTTGCAGGGACCCTGCCCCGAAAGCGGCCTTTAACCATCAAAGGATCTTTATTCTCATGAGTGACAACAACCGCGAGCGCGCCATCGACCTGGCCATGAGCCAGATTGAAAAACAGTTCGGCAAAGGCAGCATCATGCGTCTGGGCGAAGACGCGGTCCTGCCCGATATCGAGGTCATCCCCACCGGGGCCCTGAGTCTTGACCTGGCGCTGGGGGTTGGCGGCATTCCCCGCGGTCGCATCGTTGAAATCTACGGACCCGAATCGTCGGGCAAGACCACCCTGGCCCTGCATATCGTCGCCGAAGCCCAGAAAAACGGGGGCATCGCCGCCTTCATCGACGCCGAACACGCTCTGGACATCCATTACGCCCGTAAATTGGGGGTCAAGACCGACGACCTGCTGATTTCTCAGCCCGATACGGGAGAACAGGCGTTGGAAATCGCCGAAGTGCTGGTTCGCAGCGGTGCTATCGACGTGCTGGTGGTCGATTCGGTGGCGGCCCTGGTGCCACGGGCGGAAATCGAGGGGGAGATGGGCGATTCCCACATGGGTCTGCAGGCGCGACTCATGTCCCAGGCGCTGCGCAAACTCACCGGCACCCTCAGCAAGTCCCACTGCAGCATGGTTTTCATCAACCAGATTCGTATGAAGATCGGGGTCATGTTCGGCAACCCGGAAACCACTACCGGCGGCAATGCTCTGAAGTTCTATGCCTCGGTGCGCATGGATATCCGCCGTATCGCCGCTCTCAAACAGGGGCAGGACACCATCGGCAACCGTACTCGGGTGAAGGTGGTCAAGAACAAGATCGCGCCGCCCTTCAAAGAGGCCGAGTTCGATATCATGTACGGCGAGGGCATTTCCCGGGAAGGGGATCTGGTGGATCTCGGCGCGGCCCACGACATTATCGACAAAAGCGGTGCCTGGTATTCCTTTGCCGGCGAACGTATCGGCCAGGGCCGGGAAAACGCCAAACAGTTTCTGCGCGATCATCCCGACATGGGTCTGGCCATCGAACAGAAACTTTACGAGCACTTCGGCCTGACCAAACCGGCCGCTGATGCAGCGGGGGCAGAGCATGGAACTGAATGAAATTCTAACCGTTGCCCTGAAGGCCAAGGCTTCCGACATTCATATCAAACCGGGGCTGCCGCCCATCTACCGCATTGACGGCAGCTTGCGCCCCCTGCCCAAGGCGGAGCGGTTGAGCGCCGACCTCACCCGGCAAATGGCCTACGCCATCATGAACGACAAGCGCCAGCGAATTTTTGAGGAACGCCACGAAGTCGACATGGCCTACGGTGTTCCGGGACTGGGCCGCTTTCGTGCCAACATCTTCAGCCAACGGGGCAGCATTACCATGGTGTTCCGCGTCATTCCTTTTATTATTCCCAAGCTTTCCGAGCTCTACATGCCTCCGGTGGTGGAAAAAATCGCCATGGAGCCTCGCGGCCTGGTGCTGGTGACCGGTGCCACCGGCTCGGGCAAGTCGACGACCCTGGCAGCCATGATCGACTACATTAACAACCAACGCACCGTGCATATCATCACCGTCGAGGACCCCATCGAGTTCCTGCACAAGGATCGCAAGTCCATCATCAACCAGCGGGAAATCGGCAGCGACACGGAGAATTTTCCCACTGCCCTCAAGTACGCCCTGCGCCAGGATCCGGATGTGATTCTGGTCGGCGAGATGCGCGACCTGGAAACCATAGAAACCGCCCTGCACGCCGCCGAAACCGGCCACCTGGTGCTGGCCACCTTGCACACCGTCGACGCTGCGGAATCCATCAACCGTATCATTTCGGTTTTTCCACCCCATCAGCACCGGCAGATCCGCGCCCAGCTGTCCAGTATCATTCGCGCGGTCATCTCCCAGCGACTGGTGCCCCGGGCCGATGGCAAGGGCCGGGTACCGGCGGTGGAGATCATGATCTCCACCGCCCGCACCCGCGACCTCATCGACGACCGGGAAAAAACCAAGCTGCTGCGGGACACCATTCAGCAGGGCTACGTTTCTTACGGCATGCAGACCTTTGACCAGTCGCTGATGAATCTCTATCGGCAGCAGCTGATCACCTTTGAAGAGGCATTGCGGCAGAGCACCAACCCCGACGATTTCAAGCTCAAGGCCAGCGGCATTTCCTCCACCTCGGATCTCAGCTGGGAAGCCTTTGAACATTCCCACGAAAAACCCTCTCAGGAAGAATCAGACCAGGCCTTCGACGACAATGGCCGGGAATGAGGTCTTCCAGGCCGCCCTCCATCTGCTGAAGGTGCGGGAGCGAACCGAGCAGGAACTGGAGCAGCGTCTGCGACGCAAAGGCTTTGAGTTACCAACTATTCGCGGGGCCATCGACCGTTGCCGGGAGTTGGGCTATGTCAGTGACGAGCGCTTCGCCCGCAACCGGGCACGGCAACTGCTGACCGGCGGCCGTGCCGTGGGTTTCAGACTGCGCCGGGAACTGCTGGCGGCGGGCATTGACGAGTCCCTGGCGGACGCTGTCATTCAGGAACTGGAGACTGAATTCGACGGGGAAGCGCTGCTTGAGCAGGTGCTGCGACAGCGCTTCCCCGCCTTTGACTACCGGCGGGCGGAAGACCGGGAAAAACGCCGCGTGGTCCATTATTTTCTTCGTCGTGGATTTCCGCTGCAAGCAGTCCTGAACCGGCTGAAGCACCCGGACTGACTATTGTCGCCCAACGCTACGGTCCCTCCGGCCCGGGATCGGGACGGCACTGCAACGATCCGCAGTTCCCAACGACCAGAAAGGTAGCAGAAAACGCCCATGCTCACAGCCAATGACATACGCAGCCGCTTTCTAAGTTATTTCGAGGAACGCGACCACACCCTGGTCGCATCTTCCCCGCTGATCCCCCACAACGATCCGACCCTGCTGTTCATCAACGCCGGCATGAACCAGTTCAAGGATCTGTTTCTCGGCCGCGAAAAGCGCGACTACCTGCGGGCGGCCTCGGCCCAGAAATGCGTACGGGCCGGCGGCAAGCACAACGACCTGGAAAACGTCGGACGCACCGCCCGCCACCACACCTTTTTCGAGATGCTGGGCAATTTCTCCTTTGGCGATTACTTCAAGCAGGACGCCATTCGCTACGCCTGGGGCTTTTTGACCGAGGAACTGAAGCTGCCCGTGGACAAGCTATGGATTACCGTGTTTCGGGAAGACGACGAAGCCTTTGCCCTGTGGCGGGATGAAGTGGGGCTTGCCGAGGAGCGGATCATTCGCATGGACGAAAGGGATAATTTCTGGTCCATGGGAGACACCGGCCCCTGCGGACCCTGTTCGGAAATTCATATCGATCAGGGTGAAGACATGGCCTGCGGCCCCGACTGCGGTATTGGCCGCTGCGACTGCGACCGTTACCTGGAGTTATGGAACCTGGTGTTCATGCAGTTCAACCGCGACGCAGAAGGCACCCTTACGCCTCTGCCCAAGCCGTCCATCGACACGGGCATGGGCCTGGAGCGCATTGCCGCCGTGGTTCAGGGCGTTCGCAGCAACTACGACTGCGATCTGCTGCGGGGCATCCTCGCTTTTATCGAAAGCCTGTCGGGCAAGCCTTACGGCGCCGGCGGGGAGTCGGATGTCTCTATGCGGGTCATCGCCGACCACAGCCGGGCTACTGCCTTTTTGATTGCCGACGGCGTACTGCCCAGCAACGAGGGTCGGGGCTACGTCCTGCGACGCATCATGCGCCGGGCCGCCCGCCATGCCAAAATGATCGGCTTCGACAAGCCGGTTCTGTATCGCATCGCGGCCTTCGTTCTGGAATCCATGGCTGACGCCTACCCGGAAATGGCCCGGCGCTGCGACTACGTCACCACGGTGGTCAAAAACGAGGAAGAGCGGTTCATCCAGACCCTTGACAACGGCCTGCGCATTCTCACCGAGGAGTTGCAGCATCTGCAACAGCAGAAACAGACCGTGCTTCCTGGTGAAGTGGCTTTTCGTCTCTACGACACCTACGGCTTCCCCCTGGACCTGACCGCCGACATTATCGCCGAAAAGGGCTTTGTTATCGACGAGAGCGGCTTCAACACGGCCATGGAAGAGCAGCGCCGCAAGGCCCGCGAACACTGGAAAGGCTCCGGCGAAGAAGCTGTGGGCGCTATTTACCGGCAACTTGTGGAAGACGGTATCCGCAGCGAATTCAGCGGCTATGACTGTCTCACCGGCCACAGCGAGATTCTGGCGATTCTCGGCGATGGCCGGCCTCTGGCCGAAGCGGAATCAGGCCGGGAGGTGGAAATTATCACCGCCGCCACCCCCTTCTATGGCGAATCGGGAGGCCAGAGCGGCGACCGGGGCCTGCTCGTCACCTCCGACGGCACGGTGGCGGTCAGCGACACGCGAAAACCGCTGCCGGAACTGACCGTACATGTCGGCCGGGTGGTCAGGGGGCGGGTCCTTCAGGGTACCGTGGCGGAACTGTCCGTGGACGGGGAGCTGCGCCTGGCCACGGCTCTCAACCACACCTGTACCCACATTCTGCACCAGGTGCTTCGCGAAACCCTCGGCAATCATGTCCAGCAGGCCGGATCGCTGGTGACGCCGGAGCGGCTGCGCTTTGACTTCATTCATTTTTCGGCCCTCAGCGACGCCGAAATCGAAGGCATCGAAACCGAGGTCAACCGGCGGATTCGCAACAACCTGCCGGTGGTTACACATCAGATGACCCCCGACGAGGCGGTGGCCGCCGGCGCCACAGCCCTGTTCGGCGAAAAATACGGCGACTCGGTACGGGTGGTGCGGGTCGGTGACTTCAGCATGGAACTCTGCGGCGGCACCCACACGGATGCTTCGGGCGACATCGGCCTGTTCAAAATCCTTCAGGAAGCGGGCATCGCTGCCGGAGTGCGCCGCATCGAAGCAGTCACCGGGGCCGGGGCCCTGGAACGGGTCCGGCAGCAGGAACAGACTCTGGACCAACTGGCGGCCCTGATCAAGACTGACCGGCCGCAGCTTGAAACCCGCCTGCGCAAGCTGCTCGAGCGACAGAAGGAACTGGAGCGGGAAGTCGAATCCCTGCAGGGCAGACTCAACGCCGATCAGGCCGGCGACCTGCTCGCCCGGACTGCCAGCGTATGCGGGATTCCCCTGGTCTGCGGGCGAGTGGACAACCTGGACGGCAGAGCCTTGCGGGAACTGGCCGACCAGGTTCGCGACCGCCTGCCATCCGGGGTGCTGGTGCTTGGCAGCAGCCATGCCGGCAAGGCCGGTCTGCTGGTCGCGGTGAGCAAGGACCTCACTCCGCGTCTGCAGGCCGGTGCCCTGATCAAGCAACTGGCTCCGCTGGTCGGCGGCGGCGGCGGCGGACGGGCGGACCTGGCCCAGGCGGGAGGCAGCCGGCCGGAACAACTCGGCGAAGCCTTGAAAACCGCACCGCGCCTGATTGAGAACCTGTTGCAAACAGCCTGAATACGGCTCCTGGCGGCGCTTCTCTGCCGCCACGGATAACTCTTTTGCTCAGCGAGGCCATCATGCCGGGGACCATCCGCCGCAGCACCGAACAGGAGCCTTACCTCCATCCCGCCCACGACCGCTTCCTGCTGCGGGATCTGGTCACCGCAGAACTGCATCCGGAGTTGTCGGTTCATCGCGGACAGATCGCCCCGGGTGGCGAGATTCGCCCCCATTGTCATGATCGGCAAAGCGAAACCTTCTACATTCTCAGCGGCGAGGCGACCTGCCGCATGAATGGTCAGGAGACGCTGCTGCGAGCCGGCGACTGCGTCATCGCCCCCGCCGGTATCGCTCACGGCCTGAAAAACGACGGCCCCGAGCCCGTTGAGCTGCTGGCCCTGTTTACACCACCGTTGAAATAGTCGGCAGTCGGCCCTTTTCCTTCAGCCACCACCGGCTTCGGCCGCGACCCGCTCCCGCTTCAGGACACCGCCGAAGCGCCCCCTCTGCGGTCCCTGAGAGGTCCTTGACAAAGCCTTTCTCGTCTGCCATTTTTCTTTTTTCGATTGCGGCGCTGTGCTAGACTGTGCGCTATTTTTCCACCCGTTCAGCCGATGAAAAGGGATCATGGATATTCGCGGAACAACCATCCTCTGCGTTCGTAAAAACGGTCGTGTCGCCATGGCCGGCGACGGTCAGGTTACCCTGGGCAACACGGTGATGAAGCACACGGCCCGCAAAATCCGGCGCATCTACGACGAGCAGATTCTGGCCGGCTTCGCCGGCAGCACCGCCGACGCCTTCACCCTGTTCGAAAAGTTTGAAAGCAAGGTACAGGAGTTTCGCGGCAACCTGCCCAAAGCGGCGGTGGCCCTGGCCAAAGACTGGCGTACCGATCAGATCCTGCGCAAACTGGAAGCCCTGCTGATCGTCGCCGACGCCTCCTGTACCCTGGTGCTGTCCGGCGCCGGTGATGTCATCGAACCGGACGACGGCATTGCCGCCATCGGGTCCGGCGGTTCCTTTGCTCAGGCCGCCGCCAAAGCCCTGTTGACCTACTCGGAGCTTGACGCTCTGGCCATCGCCGAAGCCTCTCTGAAGATCGCCGCCGATATCTGCATCCACACCAACGACTGCATCGCCACCGAGAGTCTGCCGTGACCAACTTTACTCCGCGGGAAATCGTTTCGGAACTGGACCGTTATATTATCGGCCAGCAGAACGCCAAGCGCGCTGTCGCCATCGCCCTGCGCAATCGCTGGCGGCGTCAGCAGGTAGCCGCAGACCTGCGGGATGAGATCGTCCCCAAAAACATCATCATGATCGGCCCCACCGGGGTCGGCAAAACCGAGATTGCCCGGCGTCTGGCAAAACTGGCTCAAGCTCCCTTCATCAAGGTCGAAGCCAGCAAATTCACCGAGGTCGGCTACGTTGGCCGGGACGTGGAGAGCATGGTCCGCGACCTGGTGGATCTGGCGATCATCATGGTCCGTGACGAAGAAGCGCGGGCGGTACGGATCAAGGCCGAGGACGCCGCCGAGGAACGTCTGCTTGATCTGCTGCTGCCGGGGGCCGAGAAGAGTGTTGAGGAACAAGACGGCGCCGCTGCCGGAGGCACGAAGGAAAAGCTGCGCAAGCTGCTGCGGCAGGGCAAACTCGATGACCGCCCGGTGGAACTGGAAACCCAGACCGCACGGGTGCCGACCATGGAGATCTTTACTCCCCAGGGTACCGAGGAGATGGGCTTCAACATCAAAGAGATGTTCGGCAACCTGTTTCCAAAACAGACCCGGCGTCGCCGACTCAAGGTAGCCGAGGCCAGGGAAATGCTCATCGAAGAAGAGGCGGAACGACTGGTCGACATGGACAAGGTCACGGTTCTGGCCAAAGAGCGGGTCGAGCAGAGCGGTATTATCTTTGTGGACGAGATCGACAAGATCGCCGCCCGCAGCGGTCGGCAGGGTCCCGATGTGTCCCGAGAAGGAGTGCAGCGGGACATTCTGCCGATTGTTGAAGGCTGCACGGTCAATACCAAATACGGTCCGGTCAAGACCGACCATATTCTGTTCATCGCCGCCGGCGCCTTTCACATTGCCAAACCCTCGGATCTGATTCCCGAGTTGCAGGGCCGGTTTCCGATTAGAGTGGAACTGGACAGTCTGGGCGAGGAGGAATTCGTGCGGATTCTTACCGAGCCCCGCAACGCCCTGATCCGCCAATACCGGGCCCTGCTGGCGACGGAGGGCATCGAACTGGATTTTGCCGAGGACGCCGTCGGCGAAATCGCCCGGACCGCCGCGCTGGTCAACGATCGAACCGAGAACATCGGAGCCCGACGTCTGCACACTATCCTGGAAAAATTGCTTGAGGATCTCTCCTTTGATGCGCCGGAACGGTCGGAGCGCCGGGTCAGGATTGACGCCACCTATGTACGAGACCACTTGGCGGCCATTGCCCGGGACGAGGACCTGTCGCGCTATATCCTCTGACAGACCGGCTTCGGGGAAGGGCTTGCCGCATTCTCCCCGGTTCCCGGGCAGCCTTTTTGAGTCCGCCCCGAAGCCCGAAGCTTCTCGTCGGGCACGGTTTTTTGTTCTCAACCTCGAACTTCGGAAAGACACCGATCCATGGAAGAACTGATCAAAAAAGCCGGCGTGCTCATGGAAGCCCTGCCTTACATCAAACGCTTTGCCAACAAGACCATCGTCATCAAGTACGGCGGCAGCGCCATGGTGGAGGAACGCCTCAAGCAGGGATTTGCCAGGGATGTGATTCTGCTCAAGGCCATCGGCCTCAATCCGGTGGTGGTTCACGGTGGCGGCCCGCAGATCGGCCAGGTTCTGCAGGCGATGGGCAAGCCGACCCGCTTCGTGCAGGGCATGCGGGTGACCGACGCCGAGACCATGAATGTGGTGGAGATGGTCCTCGGCGGCAAGGTCAATAAGGAAATTGTCTCCAACATCAACCACTTCGGCGGCAAAGCCGTGGGCCTGAGCGGCAAGGACGGGCGCCTGATCGTGGCTCGCAAGCTGGAGGTCACTGCAGTTAATCCCGACACCCTCACTCCGGAAATCATCGATGTGGGACTGGTCGGCGAAGTGGAAAGTATCCATCCGGAGGTGATCAACACTCTGGAAGACGGCGGCTTCATTCCAGTCATCGCTCCGGTAGGAGCCGGACTTAACGGCGAAACCTTCAACATCAACGCCGACCTGGTAGCCGGCCGCATTGCCGGGGCCCTGCGGGCCGAAAAACTGATTCTGCTTACCGATATCGAGGGGGTAAAGGACAAGAACGGCCGGCTGATCTCGACCATCGATGTTCAGCGAGCTCCCGACCTGATCAACGACGGCACCATCAGCGGCGGCATGATTCCCAAGATCAACTGCTGCTGCGATGCCATCAGCGAGGGCGTTCACAAAGCCCACATCATCGACGGGCGGGTGGAACACGCCTGCCTGCTGGAAATTTTCACCGATCTGGGGATCGGCACTGCCGTAGGGAGGTTTTCCTGATGACTGCTTCTGACCAATGGATCGCCCGGGGAGATCAGTACCTGGTCAAGACCTATGGCCGTTATCCGCTGGTGGCCGCCCGCGGCGAGGGTTGCCGGTTGTGGGACGTGGACGGTAAAGCCTATCTCGACTTTCTGGCCGGCGTGGCGGTCAACAATCTCGGTCACTGTCACCCCGCCGTGGTCGCCGCCCTGCAGCAGCAGGCCGCCCAATTGATCCACTGCTCCAACTATTTTCACATTCCGGCGCAGACCGAACTGGCCGAGCTGTTGTGCCGGCACTCTTTCGGCGACCGGGTGTTCTTCTGCAACAGCGGCGCCGAAGCCAACGAAGCGGCCATGAAGCTGGTCCGTAAATTCAGTGCCGAGAAATACGGCCGCGACCGCTTTGAGGTCATCACCGCCCTGGCCTCTTTTCACGGCCGCACCATCGGCACCATCAGCGCCACTGGTCAGGACAAGGTCAAGGCCGGCTTCAATCCCATGCTGCCCGGCTTTCATTACGTGCCCTTTGGCGACGTTGAGGCCCTGCGCCAGGCGATCTCTCCCCGAATCTGCGCGGTGATGCTGGAACCGGTGCAGGGCGAAGGCGGTGTGCGGGTGGCACCTCCCGGCTATCTTCAGGCGGTGCGCCGCATCTGCGACGAACACGACCTGATGCTGGTATTTGACGAGGTACAGGTCGGCTGCGGCCGTACCGGCACCCTGTTCGCCTACGAGCAGGATGGGGTGGCTCCGGATGTCATGACCCTGGCCAAGGCCCTGGCCGGCGGTCCCCCCATCGGCGCCATGATTGCTTCGGACAATGTCGCCGCCTGTTTCGGGCCCGGTTCCCACGGTTCCACCTTCGGCGGCAATCCGCTCATGGCCCACGCCGCCCTGGCTGCCATGCGCACTCTCATCAACGATGGCGTTCTGGATAACTGCGTGGCCATGGGCGCCTATCTGCGGGGACGGCTCGAACAGTTGCGGGACCGTTATACCTTCGTCAAAGAGGTGCGTGGCCGGGGCCTGATCCTCGGCATGGAACTGACAATTCCGGGAGCCGACATCGTGCTCGAAGCCCTGCACCGGGGGCTGCTGATCAACTGCACAGCCGATACGGTGCTGCGTTTCCTGCCACCGCTGATCGTCACCAGGGAAGAAATCGACGAGGCAGTTACCCTGCTGGACGACATTCTGCGCAAGATTTGACGGCGGTCTTTTTCATACCGCCTTCTTTCCCCTTACCTGAAATCAGAAGGAGCGATCGTGAAAAAGGATTTTCTCTGCCTTACCGACTGGACCGCCGCCGATCTTGAGGCGATTTTCGATTTGACCCGGGACCTGAAGGCCAGGCAGAAGCGCAACAAAACCCATCATCTGCTCAAGGGCAAAACCCTGGGCATGCTGTTTGAGAAAAGCTCGACCCGCACCCGGGTTTCCTTTGAGGTCGGCATGTACCAGCTCGGCGGTCACGCCCTGTTTCTTTCCTCCGGCAGCACCCAGATGGGCCGGGGCGAACCGATCAAAGACACCGCCCGGGTCATGTCCCGCTACGTAGACGGCGTCATGATCCGCACCTTTTCCCATGAGGCGGTGGAAGAACTGGCGCGGCTCTCGGACATTCCGGTCATCAACGGCCTGACGGACAGCTACCACCCGTGCCAGTTGATGGCCGATCTGTTCACCGTTATCGAGCACAGACAAGACTATCGGAATCTGTGCTACTGCTGGATCGGCGACGGCAACAACATGGCTAACAGCTGGATCAATGCTGCCGCGGTGTTCGGCTTTGAGCTGCGGATTGCCACCCCCGCCGGCTACGAGCCCGACGCCCGGGTTCGCTCCCGTGCCGAAAAGATGGGGGCCCGAGTCACCTATACCAGCGATCCGCTGCAGGCCGCCCGCGGCGCGCAGGTGCTGAACACCGATGTGTGGGCCAGCATGGGCCAGGAGCAGGAACAAAAGGCCCGTGAAAAGGCTTTTGCCGGTTTTCAAATCAACCGCGAGGTGCTCGCCGTAGCCGACCCCGAGTGCATCGTGCTGCACTGCCTGCCGGCCCACCGGGATGAAGAGATCACCGACGAGGTGATCGAAGGGCCTCATTCGGTGGTGTTCGATGAAGCGGAAAACCGTCTTCATGTGCAGAAAGCCATCATGGCCAGCTTGATGAAATAACCGGTTCGAGGAGGAATTCATGAACCTCTGCTGTCCCCATTGCGGCTTCAGCAAGGAAGTAGCCGAGACAGCCATTCCGGCCAATACCCGACAGGTTCGATGTCCGGGCTGCGGTCGGTCCTTTCCTTTCGAAAAGCCGAAACCGGCACCGGAAAAGACCGATGGGGCGAGCGCTCTACAACCACCTGACGCTCCAGCTTCCACCACCGTGAACTGCCCGGGGTGCTTGTTGCGCCAACCACCGTCGGAGCGATGCAGAAACTGCGGCATACTGCTGGCGGCAACCGAAGCAGCCCATCGCTATGCCGGATTCTGGCTGCGGGTGGTGGCGTCCCTGATCGATTCCATGGTGGTTTTTTTGCTGCAACTGGTCAGTGGCCTGATGCTTGGCTTCAGTGGGTCGCTGCTCGGCGGCGTCGGCCGCTCGGAGGGGGCGGTGGCCTTGCTGATCTGGCTGTTCAGCAGCATCCTCAGCATCGCGTACTATGTCATTTTCACCGGCTCCTGCGGTCAGACCCTGGGCAAGATGGCCTTGCGCATCAAGGTGACTGCCGTCGACGGCAGCGAGCTGGGCTACAGCAAGGCGGCCCTGCGGGAGATTATCGGCAAATTCCTTTCCGGCATCCTGCTTGGCATCGGTTACCTGATGGTCGCTTTTGATGAACGCAAGCAGGGCCTGCACGACAAAATTGCCGGCAGCTGCGTCATCAAGCTCTAGCCTCTGCCTGTCCGTACCCAACCGACGAGCAGGATTATTTACGAAACAAGGAGATTCCATGTCCAAAAAAGGTTCCGTTAAAAAGGCCGTGCTGGCCTACTCGGGAGGGCTCGACACCTCCATCATCCTGCGCTGGCTCATTGAAGAGTACGGTTGTGAAGTCATTGCCTTCTCCGCCGACCTGGGTCAGGCCGAAGAGCTCGAAGGCATTCCGGAAAAAGCCCGAAAGACCGGCGCCGGCAAGTGCTTCATCGAAGACTTGCGGGAAGAGTTCGTGCGTGACTTTGTTTTTCCCATGTTTCGCGCCAACGCCATTTACGAAGGCCGTTATTTTCTCGGCACCTCCATCGCCCGCCCGCTGATCGCCAAAAAGCAGATGGAAATTGCCGCCGCCGAAGGGGCCGACGCGGTCTGCCACGGAGCGACCGGCAAGGGCAATGACCAGGTGCGCTTTGAACTCGGCTATTACCATTTTAACCCCGAAATCAAGGTGATCGCCCCCTGGCGTGAGTGGGATCTCAACAGCCGCGAAGCCCTCATCGCCTACGCCAAAACCCACAGCATTCCTATCCCGGTGAGCAAAAAACGCCCCTGGAGCAGTGACCGCAATCTGCTCCACATCTCCTTTGAGGGAGGCGTTCTGGAGGATCCCTGGGCCGAGGCCCCGGAGGAGATGTACGTCCTCTCCGGCAGCCCCGAGAAAGCGCCGGATAACCCTCAATATGTGGAAATCGAATTTCGCCAGGGGGATCCGGTGGCCATCGACGGCGAAGCCCTTTCGCCGGCCCAGTTGCTGGCCAGGTTGAACGAAGTGGGCGGCAGGCACGGTATCGGCCGGGCCGACATCATGGAAAACCGCTTCATCGGCATGAAGAGCCGCGGCGTCTATGAGACCCCGGGCGGCACCATCCTGGAAGAAGCTCACCGGGGCGTGGAACAGATCACCATGGACCGGGAAGTGCTCAACCTGCGGGACTCGCTAATCCCCCGCTACGCCACCATGGTCTACAACGGCTACTGGTTCGCTCCGGAGCGGGAAGTTCTGCAGACGCTCATCGACGAGGCCCAGCAATGCGTCAACGGCGTGGCCCGGGTCATGCTCTACAAAGGCCACTGCCGGGTAGTCGGGCGTAAATCGGCCAGCGACAGTCTGTTCGATCCGGAAGTTGCCACCTTCGAAGCGGACGAGGTTTACAATCAGGCCGATGCCGAAGGCTTCATTCGTCTCAACGCCCTGCGCCTGCGAATTCGCAGCGCGATGCGTAAGAAACGCCAGGGTTGAGCCCGACGCTCTTTGTGTTAAAGGGCTTTTGCCGCAAAGCCCGGATTTTGTGAACGCATCGATTCAGGAGCAAAACCGACATGAGCAAGAAACCCTGGGCCGGGCGTTTTACCCAGCCTACCGATCAATTTGTCGAAGCCTTTACCGCTTCCATCGACTTTGACCAGCGTCTTTATCGCTACGATATTCAGGGTTCCATCGCCCACGCCCGAATGCTGGCCCGGCAGGGCATCATCGGCGATGGGGAAGCCCAGGCCATTGTCGACGGCCTTGAGGCGATTCTCGCCGACATTGAAGGGGGCGACTTTGAGTTTTCGGTGTCTCTGGAAGATATTCACATGAATATCGAGGCGCGACTCATCGAACGCATCGGACCGGTAGGCGGCAAGTTGCACACCGCCCGCTCCCGCAACGACCAGGTGGCGCTGGATATCCGCCTGTATCTGCGGGACGAGCTGAACCGGATACGGGAGTATTTGGACCGGCTGCAGGAAGCACTGCTCGACCAGGCCGAGAGCAATCTGGGGGTCATCATGCCCGGCTACACCCATCTGCAGACCGCTCAGCCGGTGCTCTTTTCCCACCATCTGCTGGCCTATTACGAAATGCTGCGGCGGGATGCCGGGCGCTTTGCCGATCTTTTCAAGCGCCTTAATGTCCTGCCCCTGGGGGCCGGTGCCCTGGCCGGCACCACCTTTCCCATCGACCGGGAATTCGTCGCCGAACAGCTCGGCTTCGCCGGCGTGACCCGCAACAGCCTGGACTCAGTTTCCGACCGGGACTTTGCTCTTGAATTCTGCGCCGCCGCCGCCATCCTGATGATGCACCTGTCCCGCTTTTCGGAAGAGCTGATCCTGTGGTCCAGCGCCGACTTCGATTTCATCACCCTGTCCGACGCTTTCTGCACCGGAAGCTCCATCATGCCGCAGAAAAAGAACCCCGACGTTCCGGAACTGGTGCGGGGCAAGACCGGGCGTGTCTACGGCAACCTGATGGGGCTGCTGACGGTGATGAAAGCCCTGCCTCTGGCCTACAACAAGGACATGCAGGAAGACAAGGAACCCCTCTTCGACACCCTCGACACGGTAACCGGCTGCCTGAAAGTTTTTGCCGACATGGTCGCTCAGCTGTCGGTGAAGGCCGATTCCATGCGTCAGGCAGCGGCCCGGGGCTTCTCCACCGCCACGGACGTCGCCGACTACGTGGTGCGCAAGGGGGTCCCCTTTCGCGACGCCCACGAAATCGTCGGCAAGACGGTGCGCTACTGTATTGAGCAGGGCAAGGACATCCCAGAACTGAGCCTGGCGGAATTCCGTCGCTTTTCCGAACATATTGATCAGGACATCTACGACTACGTCACCCTGGAAGCCTCGATCAACGCCCGCCGTGCCACGGGCGGCACGGCCCGCGAGGCGGTTGAGCGGGAGATCGCATTGGCCCGTCGGGAACGGGCCGGAAGGATTTGATGCCATGAACTTTCATCTGGTTCGTTTATCGGTCCTGTTGTGCTGGATGCCCCTGCTGCTGGTCGGCTGCGGTATCAAAGGCCCCGTACAGCCCCTGGCCCAGTCCCGACCTTCGGCCGCCACCGAACTGACCCTGCAGCAGCAGGGGGAAGGACTGCTGCTCCGTTGGCGACTCCCGCAAAGCAACCAGGACGGCAGCCCCCTCACTGACCTCGCCGGGTTTCGCATCTATCGCACGGCTTTCGACCTGGAACAGGACTGCCCCGACTGCCGACAGGACTGGCCGCTCTGGCGCCGGGTGGAGCTGGACTATCTACAATCGGCTCAGCTTCGCCGGGGGGAACTGTATCTCCTCGACAGAGACCTGGATACTCGCCAGAGCTACAGCTATCGGGTGATTCCCTTTAATCGCTGGGGCCAGGACGGTCCCGCCGTGGAGGCGCGGCAGGATCTGCTACCGCCACCCCCCGCCCCCTTCGGCCTGCAGGCCCGGCGGGGCGAGGACCGTCTGACCCTGAGCTGGGAGGAACCGAAACTCGGTGACGGGGTGGAGCGGCTCGGCTACCGTATCTATCGTCGGCGTCCAGGTCAGGTCTTCCCCACCGCCCCCCTGAACCCGACCCTGCTGACCCAGCCGTTCTTCGAAGACCGGGACTTCGACAAGAGCGCGCGCAGTTACGTTTACGGGGTACGGCTTCTGGTACGCCAGCAGGACCGCGTCCTGGAGAGCGACCTGTCCACCCCTCTGGTGGTCACCGCGCCGACAGGTTTTTGACATCTCGGAAAGCCTGTGTTAAGGGTTAAGGCTGGTCTGTAAACAGAAAAATCTTCATTTTCACAACCTGAGCGTCGCGCTGCGAGCGCTTTTCCGGAGGATCTTCGATGAATCATTTTCAATATCAGGGCAACGATCTTTATTGCGAAGAGGTGGCGGTCAAAGACATCGCCGCCCAGGTCGGCACACCTTTCTACCTCTACTCCCACGCCACCCTGAAGCGGCACATGGAAGCCTTTACCAGCGCCTTTGCCAGCGTTCCGCACCTCGTGTGCTATTCGATCAAGGCCAACAGCAATCTGGCCGTACTTCAGACCTTTGTCAATCTCGGTGCCGGTTTTGACATGGTTTCCGGCGGCGAACTGTTCCGCGCCCGGCAGGTGGGCTGTGATCCGCAAAAAATCGTCTACTCGGGGGTCGGCAAGACCGAGCCGGAAATTGAGGCGGCCCTTAAAGCCGGCATCCTGATGTTCAATGTGGAGTCGCCCCAGGAACTGGCGGCCATCGACCAGGTGGCCGGCCGTCTCGGCCTCAAGGCGGGCATCGCCATTCGGGTCAACCCGGATGTCGATGCCCAGACCCACCCTTATATCTCCACCGGCATGAAAAAAGCCAAGTTCGGCATCAACATCGCCCAGGCTCTGGCAGACTACCGCCGAGCCGCCACCCTGCCCAACCTGGAGGTGATCGGCGTAGACTGCCATATCGGCAGCCAGTTGACCAAACTGTCGCCCTTTGTCGATGCCATTCGAAAAGTCCGTGAACTGGTGGAAACCCTGCAGCAGGAAGGTTTCGCCATCAAATATCTCGACCTGGGCGGCGGTCTGGGCATCACCTACGATGATGAAACACCGCCCTCACCGGTGGATTACGCCAACGCGGTCATCGATGCCACCAAAGGACTGAACGTCACCCTGATTTTCGAACCGGGCCGGATGATCGTTGGTAATGCCGGGCTGCTGGTTTCCAAAGTGTTGTATGTCAAAGAGGGCGAAGCCAAAAACTTCGTGATTGTCGACGCGGCCATGAACGATCTGGCCCGCCCTGCCCTTTACGGCTCCTACCAGGGTATTCTGCCGGTGGATCGTGCCAACGACCAGCGCATGATTGCCGATGTGGTCGGACCGATCTGCGAATCCGGCGATTTTCTTGCCCAGGACCGTGAAATCACCGCTTTCAGGCAGAACGACCTTCTGGCGGTCTCTTCGGCCGGCGCCTACGGTTTCACCATGGCCTCCAACTACAACAGCCGGCCCAGAACTCCCGAAGTGCTGGTCAAGGGCGACAAAGTGCTGGTAGTGCGCCAGCGGGAAACCTATGAAGACCTGATCAAGGGCGAGTCCATCCCGCCGGGGCTTTAGGCCCAAGCAAATTCAAACCCTGGGAAATAGAACAGCCTGGACGCTTTGCAAAATACTGGAGGAACCCATCATGCATAAAGGATCCATCGTGGCAATCGTCACTCCCTTTGATCGCGAGGGAAATTTCGACGAGGACGCTTTCCGAAAACTGATCGAATTTCAAATCGAAAACGGCACCGATGGGATTGTCCCCTGCGGGAGCACCGGGGAGGCCGCGACACTTGACCACAATGGTCATACCGAAGTCATTCGCGCCTGCGTGGCTCAAGTCAAGGGACGGGTGCCAATTATCGCCGGTACCGGCTCCAACTCGACCAGCGAGGCTGTCGAGCTGACCAGAGCGGCCAAGCTGGCGGGAGCAGACGCCGCGCTGCTCATCACCCCCTATTACAACAAGCCCTCACCGGAAGGGCTTTACCAGCACTTCAAAACCGTCGCTGACGCCGTTGCCCTGCCCCAGATACTCTACAACGTGCCGGGTCGCACCGGCATCAACCTGGACCCGCAAACCACCGTGCGTCTTGCCGAACACCCGCATATCGTCGGCCTCAAGGACGCCTCCGGCGGGGTCAGTCAGGCCGGCGAAATTCTCGCCCGCACCGGCGAAGACTTTGTAATTCTTTCTGGCGACGACAGCCTGACCCTGCCCTTCATGGCCATCGGCGGCAAAGGAGTGATTTCGGTTACCGCCAACATCATGCCGGCGGCCATAAAAAAACTGGTGACCGCCGTTGAAGAGAACCGTTGGGCCGACGCCCGCCGCCAGCACCTGGCGCTACTGGAACTGCACAACATACTGTTTATCGAGTCCAATCCGTCTCCGGTGAAGGCGGCTCTGGAGCGAATGGGCCTGTGCAGCGCCCGGGTTCGCCTGCCTCTGGTCACCCTGCAGCCGCAGAGTCTCGAAGCGCTGCAGGCGGTGATGCTTCGCTACGGCCTCATCTCTTGATTCGAGGTCATTTGACATTTTGGGAAGGAAAGGTTTCGCCATGACAAAAATTGCCGTTAACGGCGCCGCCGGTCGCATGGGCGGTCGCATCATCACCGCCATCAAGGAGACCGAAGGCCTGCAACTGAGCGGTGCACTGGAGATGGCCGGGCACCCGGCCCTGGGTCAGGACGCTGGAATGATGGCCGGATGCGGGGCTCTGGATGTGGCCATTACCGACCTTCACGAAAAGGCCCTGGAGGATGCCCAGGTGCTCGTTGATTTTACCTTTCCCGAGGTTTCGCTGAAAAACATCGAGATCTGCGCGCAAATGGGAAAGACGATTGTTATCGGCTCGACGGGTTTTACTCCCGAGCAACGGGCCAAGGTGGAACAGTACGCCCGGCAGGTGCCCATCGTGCTGGCTCCCAACATGAGCGTCGGCGTCAACGCCTGTTTCAAAATCCTCAAGGAAGCCGCCCGTATTCTGGGCGAAGGCTTTGACGTGGAAATTGTCGAACTGCATCATAACCAGAAGAAAGATTCGCCGAGCGGTACCGCGGTACGGATGGGGGAGATCGTCGCCGAGTCCCTCGGCCGGGACTACCAATCCAGCGCCGTGTACCATCGCGAGGGCATGTGCGGCGCCCGTACCAAAGAGGAAATCGGCATGCAGACCGTGCGCGGCGGCGACATCGTCGGAGAACATACGGTCTACTTTATCGGCATGGGCGAACGCATCGAAATCACTCATCGGGCCATGAGCCGCGACATGTTCGCCCGCGGCGCGGTACGGGCCGCAGGCTGGATCGTCGGCCAAAAACCGGGAGTGTACGACATGCAGGACATTCTGGGGCTGACCTGACCAACCCATTTCGAACCCAATATCAACGAAGGAGTATTTCGTGGCATTTTTAAACGACCATTACCTTAAATTGAAGGCCGGTTATCTGTTTCCTGAGATTGGCCGCCGGGTCCGGGTATTTACCGAAGCCCATCCCGATGCCAAAGTCATTCGACTTGGCATCGGCGACGTCACCCAGCCTCTGGCTCCCGCCGTCATCGACGCTTTTCACAAGGCGGTGGACGATCTGACCCGGCCCGACAGCTTCATGGGCTACGGCCCCGAACAGGGGTATGGATTTCTCATCGACACCCTGATCGAAAAAGCCTACAAACCCCTCGGCGTCTCCCTCAAGGCTTCAGAGATCTTCATTTCCGATGGCAGCAAATGCGACTGCTCCAATATTCTTGACATTTTTGCCCTGAACAACAAGGTAGCGATCTGCGATCCCGTCTATCCGGTGTACAACGACACCAATGTGATGATCGGTCGCACCGGCGAAGCCGATGAAAAAGGCTATTATCAAGGGCTGGTCTATCTGCCCTGTACCGAGGAAAATGGCTTCGCTCCGGCCCTTCCCGGGGAAAAGGTCGACATCGTTTACCTCTGCTATCCCAACAATCCGACGGGCGCCGTAGCGAGTCGTGAAGTTCTGCAACAGTGGGTCGATTACGCGCTGGCCAACGAGACGGTACTGTTCTTCGATGCCGCCTATGAAGCCTTCATTACCGAACCGGGCATTCCCCGTTCCATTTACGAAATTCCCGGTGCCGAAAAATGCGCCATCGAATTCCGCAGCTTTTCCAAGACCGCCGGATTCACCGGGGTACGTTGCGGCCTGACCGTTGTCCCGGAAGGTCTGCTGGCCCGTACCAGCGATGGCGAAACGGTTTCCCTTAACAAGTTATGGAATCGCCGTCAGTCCACCAAGTTCAATGGCGTATCCTACCCGGTCCAGAAAGCGGCCGCCGCGGTCTATTCCGACGAGGGCTGGGCGCAGGTTCAGGAAACCATCGCCTATTACATGGAAAACGCCCGCCTGATCCGTGAGGGACTGCAGGATGCCGGTCTGACAGTTTACGGCGGCATCAACGCCCCCTATATCTGGCTGAAAACTCCGGGCGGCATGAGCAGCTGGGACTTCTTTGACAAGCTGCTGTCCGAATGCCATGTGGTCGGCACTCCCGGCAGCGGCTTCGGTCACAGCGGCGAAGGCTTTTACCGGCTGTCGGCCTTCGGCGACCGGGACAACGTCATTGAAGCGGTAAAACGCATTCGAGAAAACCTGGCCTGATTATCGGCCCTGTGCCGGGCGTTCACACTGCCCGGCCCAGGGCACCCGCCAGATTCATTACCCTTAACCACCCACCGCCGCCGTCCGTTGTTCGGGCTTGCTGGCGCGGGTGTGTTGTTTTGGGCCGGTCTTCGCTGCCGCCATTGTTGTTCGCGCCCGTCCCAGGCTTCGCCATCCGTGGCGCGGCAGCTGAGGGCGTTGTTTTCCTGTTCGGAGGTTTGCCATGCCCGTCCCCGTAAGCGACAACGTCCTCGGCCAGATCGGCCAAACCGCCCTGGTGTGCCTGACCGACATGGGAGAGAAGGGCTTTGCCCGCGTTTGGGGCAAGCTGGAAGCAGGCAACCCCGGCGGCAGCGTCAAGGATCGCATCGCCCTGGCGATGATCGAGCAGGCCGAGGCGGACAACCTGATTCACCCGGGGGATGTTCTGGTCGAACCGACCAGCGGCAACACCGGCATCGGCCTGTCCCTGGTCTGTGCCGTCAAGGGCTATCGGCTGATCCTGACCATGCCCGACACCATGAGTACGGAACGCCGGCGTCTGCTCGGCGC
>SLLR01000084.1 GCA_007134025.1 Desulfuromonadaceae bacterium
ATCCGGGTTTATAAAAAACACACCCCGGCCGGTAAACGGCTCAAACATCTGCTGGCTGACATGGGTGAAAAGGCATTTCGAGGGCTGCTCGCCAGGGAGACGCAAAACGTCGCGCCCTTGCCATTGAGCAGCCCCGTCGCCGATCTTGTCGGTGCCGATTACGGGCCGGGAAACCACGGATGGATTGAGTTGCCGATAGCCGCCGGCCAGTTGCCGGCCGCCGGTTTGCGCCGGGCCGCCCTTGTCGCCGCCGAGCAGGGCGACGGGTTTCTGGCTGTCAGCCGGGAACAGAAGCTGCTGTTGTCCCTCGGTGACCAGGAGATTTCTCGGGACTCCCTGCAACAGGCCGGCCTGCTCGCCGATGAATCATTCCTGCGCTGTCGGGTCTGTCCCGGTAGCCACGAATGCGCCAGGGGACTGGTGGCGACCCGAGATCTGCTGCGGGAACTCGAACCGCTTTCGGGCGAGGGGGGCAAAAACCTGCAATGGGCCATCGCCGGGTGCGCCAACGGCTGCTCCCGACCGCAACTGGCCGACTATGGGATCGTCGGCACCAGACCGGCAACGACCTCTCGCCAGGAAGCGTACGATCTTTGGCGGCGTTCCGGCGCAGGCTTCGGCGAGCTTTGGCGAACCGGATTGAGCCGCCGACAACTGCTGAAGCTATTGGGGGATCTGTATCGGGACCAGCCATAGTGGCCGGGGGTTTCCCGGCCTGAACTGTACCCCGCTCTCAGGCCGGGCGCTGGCGGCGTTGCCAGCGGTCGCGAAGCACCTTGCCCACGGTGGTCAGCAGATAGGCCGCGCCGGTTAGCAGCACGGTGACCGCACCGGAAGGCAGGTCGTGCTGATAGGACAGAGCCAGCCCGCCGCTGGTGAACAGCATGCCCAGGGCCATGGCGATAAGCATCATGCGGCCCAGAGACGCAACGAAATGATTGGCGATGGCGGCCGGCAGGGTGAGCAGGGCGATGACCATGATCAGGCCCACGACCTGAATCAGGATAACCACCGTCAGCGCCACCAGGCACAGCAGCAACAGGGTGAAAAGCCGAACCGGAACCTGCCGCAACTCGGCGAATTCTTCGTCAAAGCAGATGGCGAGCAGGGGCTTGTAGAACAGCAGCACCATCAGCACGATGCCCAGGTCGAGCCAGAAAATCAGCTGCAGGCTGTGGTTGGGAATCATCAGTATGTTGCCGAACAGATAGCTCATCAGATCGACGTTGTAGCCGGGGGTGGCGCTGATGAACAGGATGCCGGAGGCCATGCCCACCGCCCACAGGGCGCTGATGGTGGTGTCTTCCTGCTTGCGCCAGCAGAGGCTGACCCAGCCGATGATCAGGGCGGCCAGCAAGGCGGTGGCAATGGCCCCGGCCAGCGGGCTGCGACCGAGATAATAGGCCAGGCCCATGCCGCCGAGGACCGCGTGGGCGATGCCACCGGCCATGTAACCGATGCGCTTGACCACCACGTAGGAACCGGCGATGCCGCAGGCCACGCTGGCCAGCAGGCCGCCAAGCAGGGCGTTCTGCAGGAAATTCTGAGTCAACAGGGCGTTGAAAAGCTCGGTCATGCCGGAGTCCTGTGAGGTCGGGAAAAAACGTTCTTGCGGGGCGTTTCAGTCGTGACCGTTAATCACCGTGTCGTGGCGCACCAGCTTGAGGGGGCCGCCGTAGAGTTCTTCGATCATTTTGCCGGTCAGTTCCGTGGCCGGGTGACAGACCAGACGCCGGTTGAGGCAGGCCACCCGGGTGATGTAGCGGGTGATGAAGCCCACGTCGTGGGATACCACGATGACGGTCATGCGCTCGTTGAGGCGCTTGAGCAGCTCAAAAACCCCCTCCTCAACTCTGGGATCGATGTGGGCCGTCGGTTCATCCAGAATCAGGACCTCGGGACGGCAGGCCAGAGCCCGGGCGATGAGCACCCGCTGCAGCTGGCCGCCGGAAAGGGCGGTGAGGGATCGCTGTTGCAGCTCAAGGATGTCCACTTCGGCCAGGGCCCGGCGGGCGCCTTCGCGGTCCGCCCGGCGGTAGCCGAACAGGGCGGGCGAGATGCCGAGTCGTCCCTGCAGCACCGTATCCAGCACCGTGATCGGAAAATTGCGGTCAAAGGTGGCAAACTGGGGCACGTAGCCGATGCGCAACCGTGAATCGACGGGATCGGCGCCGAACACCTCGATGCGTCCCTGTTGCGGTGACAGCAGGCCGAGGATCAGCTTGAGCAGGGTGCTCTTGCCGCTGCCGTTGGGTCCGACGATGCCGAGAAAATCCTTTTGCCGAACCGTCAGGCAGATGTCCTCCAGAACCGGCAGCTCGTCGTAACGGAAACCGACCCGATCCAGCACGATCACCGGCTGCATCATGGGGCGGGTTCCAGGGCTTCGGCAAAAACCTCGACGACCTGCCGCATGTTGTTCAGATAGTCTTCGGCGAGAGGATCCACCGCCGCCACCCGACCCTCAATGGCATCGGCAACGACTGCGGCGGTGCTGCGGCTGAACTGGGGCTGAACAAAGATCACCGAAATACCCTCCTGCCGGGCCTGGGCGATCAGGCGGGCCAGTCCCCGGGGGCCGGGTTCCTTGCCCTGGCTCTCGATGGCTACCTGCTCCAGGCCGTAGGCGTCGGCGAAATAGCCCCAGGCCGGATGAAAGACCAGGAACCGGCGGGCTGTGAGCGGCCCCAGCCGCTGCCGAATGTCCTGGTCCAGTTTCTCCAGGTCGGCGGCAAAGCTGCTGTAATTGGCCTGGTATCGGGGCGCTTCGGCGGGATCGGCGGCGCTCAGGGTGTCCCGAATACGCGCCGCCATCTGTTCGACCAGCAGCGGTGCGGTCCACAGGTGGGGGTCCAGCTCATCGGCTTCCTTTTGCCCGTGATGATGGTGGTGATGATGACCGCCCTCATGGGCGTGATCGTGGGCTTCCAGACGACGCAGAGCCAGGCCGTCGCGCAGGTCGACAATCTCCAGGGCCGGATTGAGGGCGGCAATCCGTGCCATCCATACGCTTTCAAAGGGCACCCCGACCCGATAATACAGGCGGCTGCGGGACAACTCGGCCATCTGTCTCGGGGTCGGTTCATAGGTCGCCGGACTGCGGCCGGGACCGACCATGACCTGGACCGCGACCCGCTCGCCACCGATGCGCTCGGCAAAATATTTCAGGGGCAGAACGCTGACAAAGATTTCAAGGGGGGGCGGCGCAGCCGGTGCAGCGGCGCTGGAAAAGGGGGCGGTCAGCAGTGACAGGCCCAGCAGGGCGGCGATCAGGGAAAGTCGCGGCATGTTTGAAGGTCTCCAGATCAAGGGGGTTGGACATCGCCTGCCCGCCGATAGAGGCAGCGGCGCGGCGATGCTGTCACGAAGTATAGCACAGGCCTGGCCGTTGGACATCCCCGAGGCCGGGGCTTAAACCGTGGAAATCATCCATTATTTGCCCTTGGCTCAGGGTGGGTGCGGTACGCTGCCCGGCAAACAAGAGCTTTATTCAACGTCTCTTTTAAGGTAGAATCGCCTCCTGATTTTGCACTGCAGCCTAAACTTTCACCTTTCAGGCCGGCACGGCCCTTCGTCAATTTTCTGTAAGCCCTCACTAAGGACAGAACAATGCCCAGAAGAGAAGATATTCGCAAAATCATGATTATCGGTTCGGGACCGATCATTATCGGTCAGGCCTGTGAATTCGACTATTCCGGTACGCAGGCCTGCAAGGCGCTCAAAGGTTTGGGCTACGAGATCGTGCTGGTCAACTCCAACCCGGCGACCATCATGACCGACCCGGTGATGGCCGATAAAACCTATATCGAACCCCTCAACATACCGGTGCTGACCGAGATCATCTCTCAGGAGCGCCCCGACGCCCTGCTGCCCAACCTGGGCGGCCAGTCGGCCCTCAACCTGTCACTGGAGCTGGCCCGAAAGGGGATTCTGGACGAGTACGGCGTGCAACTGATCGGCGTCAACGTGGACGCCATCGAACGGGGCGAGGATCGCAAAGCCTTCAAGGAGACCATGGACCGGCTCGGCATCGAGGTGGCCCGCAGCGAGATCGCCACCAGTGTCGAAGAGGCCGAGGAAATCGCCGAAAGGATGGGCTTGCCCGTGGTGCTGCGTCCAGCCTACACCATGGGCGGCACCGGCGGCGGCATCGTCTACAATCTGGAAGAGTTGCGTACGGTGGTCGGTCGGGGGCTGGCGGCCAGCATGGTCGGCCAGGTGCTGGTGGAAGAATCGGTGCTGGGTTGGGAAGAACTGGAAGTCGAGGTGGTTCGGGATGCCAAAAATCAGAAGGTGACGGTCTGTTTTATCGAGAACGTGGACGCCATGGGGGTGCACACCGGCGATTCCTTCTGTACCGCGCCCATGCTCACTATCGCCGAGGACGTGCAGCAGCGCCTGCAGCGTCACGCCTACGCCATCGTCGAGGCCATCGAGGTGATTGGCGGCACCAATGTGCAGTTTGCCCACGATCCGGACACTGGGCGCATCGTGGTCATCGAGATCAATCCCCGCACCTCCCGCTCGTCGGCGCTGGCGTCCAAGGCGACGGGCTTTCCCATCGCCCTGGTGTCGGCCCTGCTCGCCGCCGGTCTGACCCTGGACGAAATCCCTTACTGGCGGGACGGAACCCTGGACCGCTACACGCCCGGCGGCGACTACGTGGTGGTCAAGTTCGCCCGCTGGGCGGTGGAGAAGTTCAAGGGCGTGCAGGACAAGCTCGGCACCCAGATGCGGGCGGTGGGCGAGGTCATGAGCATCGGCAAGAATTACAAAGAAGCCCTGCACAAGGCCATTCGCTCCCTG
This sequence comes from Desulfuromonadaceae bacterium, assembly GCA_007134025.1. Taxonomy (GTDB): domain Bacteria; phylum Desulfobacterota; class Desulfuromonadia; order Desulfuromonadales; family Syntrophotaleaceae; genus SLLR01. The sequence continues at coordinate 4,807 of SLLR01000084.1, forward strand.
GAGAACGGCCGCTACGGCCTTGGTTTCGCCAGGGACTTCAACCGTCGCAGTCTGCCCCAGTTGCTTGAATTGCTCGCCGAACCTTCCAGCGAGCGGCATTTCATCCTCTATGAGGCCCTGCGCAAGGGGGCGGACATCGATGCCCTGTACCGCCTCACCGCCATCAAACCCTGGTTTCTGCAGCAGATGCGGGAACTGGTCGTGCTGGAGGAAAAACTCCTCGCCGGCAAAGGCCGTCTGCCCCGGGATGCCGATCTGATCGCGGCCAAGCAAGACGGCTTTGCCGACAAGTATCTGGCCCAGATTCTGGACATTCCGGAAGCGGATATTCGCCGTCGTCGTACTGAACTGGGAATTGTCGAGGCCTGGGAACCGGTGCCGGTGAGCGGCGTGGAAGACGCCGCCTATTACTTTTCGACCTACAATGCCGCCGACCGGGTTGGGGTGAGCGACGCTCGCAAGATCATGGTGCTCGGCGGCGGTCCCAACCGCATCGGTCAGGGGATCGAGTTCGATTACTGCTGTGTCCACGCGGCCTTCGCCCTGCGGGACGCGGGGATCGAATCGATCATGGTCAACTGCAACCCCGAAACCGTTTCCACCGATTACGATACCTCCAACAAGCTTTACTTCGAACCACTGACCGTGGAAGACGTGCTCGCCATCTACGAGAAGGAGCAGCCCGAGGGGGTGATCGTGCAGTTCGGCGGGCAGACGCCTCTCAACATCGCCGCCGAGCTGCAGGCGGCCGGGGTGAAGGTGATCGGCACCTCCCCCGAGACCATCGACATGGCCGAGGATCGGGACCAGTTCAACCGGGTCATGGTCAAGCTCGGCATTCCCCAGCCCCAATCGGGCATGGCCAGCACCGCCGAAGAAGCTTTGGCCATCGCCGCCCGTATCGGCTACCCCCTGATTGTTCGTCCGTCCTATGTGCTTGGCGGTCGGGCCATGGAGATCGTTCACGACGAAGCCATGTTGCGGGAATATGTGGACAAGGCGGTGGATGTGAGCCCGGCCCGGCCGATCCTCATCGACCAGTTCCTGGACAACGCCATCGAGGCCGAGGCCGACGCCATCGCCGACGGCACCGACGCCTTCGTACCGGCGGTCATGGAGCATATCGAACTGGCCGGGATTCATTCGGGCGACTCGGCCTGTGTCATTCCGCCGGTCAGTATTTCCCGCCGGCACATAGACATCATTGAGGAATACACCCGCAAGATTGCCGTAGAGATGCAGGTGGTCGGGTTGATGAACATTCAGTACGCCATTCACGACGACCGGGTCTATATCCTTGAGGCCAATCCCCGGGCCAGCCGTACGGTGCCTCTGGTCAGCAAGATCTGCAACATCTCCATGGTGCGTTTGGCCACCGAGGTCATGCTGGGACGCAAGCTGGCCGATTTTGATATGCAGCGCCGGCTGGTGCCTTATTTCGGAGTCAAGGAGGCGGTTTTTCCCTTCAATATGTTTCCCGAAGTCGACCCGGTGCTCGGTCCGGAGATGCGTTCCACCGGCGAAGTGCTCGGCATGGCGGAAAACTACGGCCTCGCCTACTTCAAGGCCCAGGAAGCGGCCTCGGCTCGCCTGCCCCTCAAAGGGACGGTGCTCATCACCGTGGCCGAACGGGACCGTTCCGGGGGCCTTGAGGCCGCCCGCCGGTTTGCCGAACTCGGCTTTGCCCTGCGGGCTACTCGCGGCACCTGCGATTACCTGCACGGCCAGGGCGTCGAGGCCGAGCCGATTCTCAAGGAACATGAAGGCCGGCCCAATATCACCGACGCCATCAAGAACGGCGAGATTCAGCTGGTGGTGAACACGCCCAGCGGCAGACTGAGTGCCCACGACGACTCCTACATTCGCAAAACGGCGATTCGTTACAAAGTGCCGTACATTACCACCATCGCCGCCGCCATCGCCGCCGCCAAGGGTATCGCTGCCAAAGGGGAGTGCGGCGTCGAAGTGCGCTGTCTGCAGAGCTACCACGCCGATATCCGTTGACAGATCGCAGGTGTGTAGCGGGCCGGGCTGATCGCTTCTGAAGAAAAACGGGCAGGAATTTCCTGCCCGTTTTTTCACCCCCTGTTTATCGGAGGAATCATGTTGCCTGCCGCCGAATCCCTCAATCGGCGCATTGCCGAACAGATCCCCGTCACTGCTCACATGGGCCTGCGGATCACCGCCTGGGATGGAGAGTGGCTGCGCATGGACGCTCCGCTCACGGCCAATCGCAACGACAAGGGCACCGCCTTTGCCGGCAGTCTCGTCAGCCTCGCAACCCTGGCCGGATGGGCGCTGATCACCCTGCAGGTGGAAGCGCGCCAGGGAGCGGCGACGGTGGCGGTCTATCACAGCGAGATCGACTATCGGCGGCCGGTGAAGGGTGATTTTCAGGCTTTGTGCCGGTTTCCCGAGGCAGATCAGGCCGAGGATTTCTGGCGGCAACTGACGGTTTCCGGCAAGGGCCGGCTGTCGATGACGGTGCGTATTGAGCAGGAGGGGGAGGAACGGGCCCGCTTGTGCGCTGCCTACGCCGTGACCCTGATCGGCACATCAGGATAAGGTCCCCGGGTCGCCGATAAATTCTGGTCCGAAAGATTTTAAGAGAGGAAATCTGATCATGCGACTTGGTAAAGAAAAGCAGGCCATCGTCGACTTCGGCCGCAAGATGTTGACCGCCGGCCTGACCACCGGCGCCGGCGGTAATCTGAGTGTCTGCGACCGGGAGCAGGGCCTGGTGGCCATTACCCCCAGCGGCATCGAGTATTTCGATCTGCGGCCCGAGCAGGTCGTGGTGGTCGATCTGGACGGTTGTCCGGTAGAGGGAGACCGCAAGCCGTCCAGCGAGCTTGGTTTTCATCTGGCTCTTTACCGGCAGCGCCCGGAGATCACGGCGGTGGTCCACACCCATTCGGTGTACGCCACTACCATCGCCTGCCTCAACTGGGAGCTGCCCCCGGTGCACTATCTCATCGGCTTTTCCGGCCACAAGGTGCCCCTGGCCCCCTATGCCACCTTCGGTACCGAGCAGCTGGCCGCCAATATCACCGCCGCCATCGGCACCTACAACGCGGTGCTGATGGCCAATCACGGTCTGGTCGCCGTCGGCACCACCCTGGGCCGGGCCTTTGCCACCGCCGAGGAAATTGAGCTGGTGGCGCGCATCTACTACCAGGCCCGTTCCATCGGCGAGCCGGTACTTCTCGATTGTCAGGAGATGAGCCGGGTGATCGACAAATTTTCTACCTATGGACAGAGTTGAGCCAACCCATGCAGCATGACTTTGACAGGCTGATTGCCCGCCAAGGCAGTCAGTCGCTTAAATGGCAAAAATACGCCGGCCGGGACATTCTGCCCCTGTGGGTGGCGGACATGGATTTCGCCGCGCCGCCGGCGGTGATCGAAGCGCTTCGAGCGCGGGTGGAGCACGGCATCTACGGCTATACCCTGCCGCCCCCGGAACTGGTCACGGTGATCGCCGACTCCCTGTGGCGGGACTACCGCTGGTCCATCGAACCCGACTGGCTGGTTTGGCTGCCGGGGCTGGTCACCGGACTCAACGTAGCCTGCCGGGCAGTGGGGGAACCTGGCTCGGCAGTGCTCAGTCAGACGCCGGTCTATCCCCCCTTTCTCAGCGCTCCCGGACTCTCCGGGCGGCGACTGGTCAAGGTACCGCTGAGCCTGGATAAAGGCCGCTGGCAGCTGGACATGGACGCTCTGGAGGCGGCCGCCACCGAAGACTGCCGGCTGCTGCTGTTGTGCAATCCGCAGAATCCCACCGGCCGGGTTTTCAGTCGCGGGGAGCTGGATCAATTGGCGGAGTTCTGCCTGCGCCACGACCTGACGGTCTGTTCCGACGAGATTCATTGCGACCTGATTCTTGATCCCGTCTGCCGCCACCGGCCCTTGGCCGGCCTGGACGACGCCATCGCGGCCCGCACCATCACCCTGATGGCGCCGAGCAAGACCTACAACCTGCCGGGACTCGGTTGTTCCTTTGCCATCATCAGCGACCCCTCGCTGCGACGCCGGTTTCAGCGGGTGATGGAGGGCATCGTGCCGCACGTGACCCTGTTCGG
>SLLR01000052.1 GCA_007134025.1 Desulfuromonadaceae bacterium
GCGTGCACCCGGAACCGAAATCGCTCGTGCGCTTTCTGGAGGATCTCGTAGAAGCGGTACCGGTCCTTGTCATCTGAAAAAATATCCTGGCGGGCATTGCCACGAAGAATGACGTGGTATGTTGCTCCCGGAAAGTGTATGCGTGGTTTTCGTGCCATGGCTGGATCATATCCGAAATTTTCAAGCTATCAAGTCCTGACCCTATTGCCTACTCCTATTGCCTACTCCACACTATTGCCTACTCCAAGCTATCAAGTCCTGACCCTATTGCCTATTGCCTACTCTTGTGCCCCATCATCTCCTGAATGGTGCGGATATCATAGCCGCTTTTCAGCAGATGCGTAGCAACTGATTCGTCTGGTCAGATCGGATTTTTTTAGCGATTCCCCTGCCGGAAAACCCGCTACCGGCGCCATTCCCGGGGTATTCCGGGTTCTTATGCCTGACCGCCAGATCGGTTAGAAAGGCGTTGATTTCCGGCATTGAACCCGATCAAGGTGCCACCCTTGTCGCGACGTTTCTTTGTACCGTCTCACCTCCTGACCGTCAATCTCTTTTTATGTGATATTTTTAAAGAACTCACAATGAGGACGAGGATCAGTCCCGTTGCGTGCCGGAGTGGTTGTGCTGTGCCAGGGCGGTGCGGATTGCTTCCAAGCAGGCGTAGGGGACGCGCAGGTTGCCGCGGCCGCCGCCGAGGACGATTTCGCTTTCGGGGCCGCCGTGATAGTCGGAGCCGCCGGCGATCAGCAGCCCGCGACGGCGGGCTTCGCTCTGCAGCCAGTCCGTATCGTCATTGTCCGCCTGGTTGCTGTAAGCCTCGATGCCGTCCAGCCCGAGACCGGCGAACGCATCGAACAGCCGGCGCAGCACGCTTCGGTCACGGCTGATCAACAGGGGATGGGCCAGGGAGGTGACGCCGCCGGCCCGATGGATCAGGGCGATGGCTTCGGGCAGGGGGAAGTAGCGTTTTGGCACGTTACAGGGCACCAGGTAACGCTCAAAGGCCTCTTCCTTGGTGCGAACCTGCTTTTGCGCCATGAGTTCCAGGGCGATATGGGGCCGGCCGAAAGTGCCTTTGGCCCGCCGCCGAACGGCGGCAAAGTCCAGAGGCGGCGCACCTTCTTCGGCAAGCCGCCGGTTGACCGCCTCGACGATCTGGCCGTTGCGTCCCTCGCGAAAGGCGCGGAATTCCTGCAGCGCGGCCTGCAACTCCCCATGGTGGTGGTCGAAACCATAGCCGAGCAGATGAATATCCTGAAGGTCTTCCCAGACCACCGAAAGCTCGACACCGGACAACACCTCGACGGCGGCTTCGGCGCCGGCCGCCAGGGCTTCGTCGATGCCGTCCACATTGTCGTGATCGGCAAGGGCCACGGCGGCAAGGCCGGCCGCCGTGGCTCGGCGAATCAGCTCCGTGGGCGACAGGGCGCCGTCGGAACAGGTGCTGTGCAGATGCAGATCGACCCACTGTGCCACGGGCTTCTCCTTCAGGCTGAGTAAGAAAAAAATCGTTGCTACGGACAGTGACATCCTAGCACGGCGGGTCCCCTTTTCGCAGCCGGTTTGCGACCGGATCATCGCTTGACCGCCTGGGCGAATCCATGTAGGTTTGTTGCCTCCAACTTCTTTCGGGAACGGCCATGACTCCGCTGCTCGACGTGCGCAACCTGACGACCTATTTTTTTACTTCCGCTGGTCTGATCAAGGCGGTGCGGGGCATCGAATTTACCATCGAGCGGGGAGAAACCCTGGCCCTGGTGGGCGAATCGGGCTGCGGCAAGTCGGTTACCGCCCTGTCGCTGTTGCGCCTGGTGCAACCGCCGGGGCGGGTGGTCGAGGGTGAACTGCTGTTTCAGGGGGAAGACCTGCGGCGGCTGCCCCCCAACGAAATGCGCCGGATTCGCGGCAACCGCATCTCCATGGTCTTTCAGGAACCGATGACCGCCCTCAATCCGGTGCTGACGGTGGGCGAACAGATCGCCGAAGTGCTGCGCCTGCACCGCGATCTTCCTCCCCGGCAGGCCTTGTCGGAAGCAGCCAAACTGCTGGAACAGGTCGGCATCGGCGATGCCCGGCGGCGGTTGGGTGAATACCCCCACCAGCTTTCCGGCGGCATGCGTCAGCGTGTGGTAATCGCCATGGCCCTGGCCTGCGATCCCGAACTACTCATCGCCGACGAACCGACCACGGCCCTTGATGTCACCATTCAGGCGCAGATTCTGGATCTGCTGGAACGGCTCAAGAAGGAGCGGCGCATGGCGACCCTGCTGATCACCCACGACCTGGGCATCGTCGCCGAAACCGCCGACAAGGTCGCCATCATGAACGGCGGACTGATCATGGAATACGCGCCGACGGTGACCCTGTTCCGCCACCCTCTTCACCCTTACACACAAGGCCTGCTCAACTGCATTCCACGCCTCGGGCATAAACAGCCCCGCCTGCAGATGATCGCCGGCACCACCGAACCGGCAGCGGCCGGCGGCGGGGCGTCCCTGCTCGACCGCCTCGACCCGCCCTTCGCCACCCTTGGCAACAAACTGCCGCCGCTGAGGCAAGTTGAGCCCGGCCACTTCGTCCGCTGCTGGAGTCCTTGAATGGAACCGTTGCTCGAGGTACGGAATCTGACCAAGACCTTTGCCTGCGCGCCGGTTTTGCCGGGCGCCAAGCGCCCCCTTCTCAAGGCGGTGGACGATGTTTCCTTCAATCTGCGCCGGGGCGAAACCCTCGGTCTGGTGGGAGAATCGGGCTGCGGTAAGTCCACCACCGGCAAGGCCCTGCTGCGACTGTTGGAACCGGATTCAGGCACCGTCCTGTTTCGCGGTGAGGACATCCTGCGGCGGCCGGCCCGCGCCATGCGTCCGCTGCGGCGGGACCTGCAGATGATTTTTCAGGACCCCTACGCGTCCCTGAACCCGCGGCGGCGGATCGGTGACAGCATCGCGGAGCCGCTGGTAATTCACCGCCTGGCCAGGGGGAAAAAACTGCGGTGGGAGGTGCTGAGGCTGCTGCAGGTGGTCGGTCTCGATGCCGAGCATATCGACCGCTATCCCCACGAATTTTCCGGCGGTCAGCGCCAGCGCATCGGCATCGCCCGGGCCCTGGCGGTGCGTCCCAGCCTGATCGTCGCCGACGAGCCGGTGTCGGCTCTTGATCTGTCCATCCAGGCCCAGATCATCAACCTGCTGCAGGACATTCAGCAGGAGTTTTCCCTGACCTACCTGTTCATCGCCCACGACCTGTCGGTGGTGGAGCATATCAGCGACCGAGTGGCGGTGATGTACCTGGGACGGATCGTTGAACTGGCCGACGCCACGGAACTTTACCGCGCGCCCCGCCATCCCTACACGGAAGCCCTGCTCAATGCGGTGCCGGTACCGGATCCGGAACGCCGCCGCTGCCGAAAACTGCTGCAGGGGGAATTGCCTTCGCCTCTTTTGCCGCCGCCGGGGTGCCACTTTCATCCCCGCTGCCCCTATGCCCTTGACCTCTGTCGGCAAGTGGCGCCGGCCTTGGAGGACAAGGGCGGCGGCCATCTGGCGGCCTGCTATAACAGCGCCGCCGTCGGCCGGTTTCGCTGCTCATCCGATTCTAACCGCGACACGCGACATCTTACGCTGCCCTGAGATCCGCCGCCGCCTTGCACCTCTCGATCTGAAAGTGTTCGCCCACCATGCCCAAAACCAGCACTAAGCAACTGGGTGTCACCACCCTGGCAGACATCAGCGTCTTGATCCTGCAGTCCCACGATCTTACCGAAACCCTGAACAACATTGTGGACCTGGTGGCTCGCCGCACCGCGGCGGACGTCTGCTCCATATACCTGCTTGACGACCGGAGTCCGACCACCCTGCGACTCTGCGCCACCCACGGACTGGCGGCCGCCTCGGTAGGCCGCGTCACCATGCAACTGGACGAAGGCCTGACCGGACTGGTGGTGGAAAAAAAACGCGTCGTGGCCACCGAGAGAGCCCAGCAGCACCCCCGCTACCGCTATTTCAAGGAAACGGGAGAGGAGCGGTTCCAATCCTTTCTGGGCATTCCCCTTTTTGACCGCAAGGTGGCCATTGGCGTGCTGGTCATCCAGACCCGGGAAGCCCGGCGGTTTACTTCGGCGGAGATCGATGCCCTGTCGGCCATCGCCTCCCAGGTAGCTTTTATCGTCATCAACGCCCGCCTCCTCGACCGCATTCAGCAGAAAGACCGCATGGATGCTCTCGGTGCCGGTACGGAAATCGAACACGGGGCCCTGCCCCGGTCGGCCAAAGAGTCGGTTGCGGAGCCTGAAGGACCGCTACGGGGCAGCGCCGCCTGCCCCGGTCTGGCCTGCGGTCCGGCCCACATTCTGGTAGAAACCGGCGGCATCGCCGAATTTCTCGACGAGTCCCGTATCGACAGCGAACAGGAATTGCGCCGTATCAATGAGGCTCTGGAAAAAACCCGCATCCAGACCATCTTTCTGGAAAAACGGGTGGCCGAACGGCTGACCCCGGACGATGCCGCCATTTTTCATACCCATCTGATGATCCTCGAGGACCGGGCTTTTTTGCAGCGGCTTCAGCAGCAGATTCAAGGGGGCCGTTGTGCCGCCTACGCGGTCAAACAGGTGGTGGAGGAATACGTCGCCGCCTTTGAACGGATGGACGACGCCTACCTGCGGGAACGGGCCGCCGACATGAAGGATATCGGTCGGCGGTTGGCGGCCAATCTCGAAGGACGGGAGAATCAGGTTCTGGAATTGAAAACTCCCGGCATTCTCATCGCTCGGGAAATCCTTCCCTCGGACATGGCGGCCCTGGATCACGAGAACATTCTGGGCATTGTCACCGAGTCGGGGGAAAACAATTCCCATGCGGTGATCATGGCCCGTTCCCTGGGCATTCCGGCCCTGGTCGGGGTCAGGGGGGCTCTCAAGCACATCGCCCCGGAAGAGCAGGTGATTCTTGATGCCAACTCCGGTTGCCTGTACGGCTCACCGTCATTGGCCATTGTCGAGGAATACAGGCGCCTGCAGAAGGAAGCGCAGTTGGAATCCCACCGGCTGGATGAGTTTACCCGTCTGCCGGCGGTCACTCGAGACGGCATCCCGGTGGTCTTGAGAGCCAATATCGGCCTGGTCAGCGATACCTTGGTGGCCCAGCGCAACGGTGCCGCCGGGGTCGGATTGTATCGTACCGAATTTCCTTACATGATCCGCAGCGATTTTCCGACCCGGGAAGAACAGTACCAACTCTACGCACGGATGATCGAGGGATTTGGCGGACAGCCGGTGACGATTCGAACTCTGGATATCGGCGGCGACAAGGGGCTGCCCTATTTTCCCGTCCCCCAGGAGCCCAATCCCTTTATGGGCTGGCGTTCGGTACGGGTTTCGCTGGACAATCGGGACATCTTTCAGACCCAGATCGAGGCCATCCTGATGGCGGCCCGTCACGGCACCGTGCGGCTGCTGTTTCCCATGATCAGCAGCCTTGAAGAGATTCGGGCCTGCCGGGCAATTGTCGCTGACGCCCGCCTTACCTTGACCGCAGAAGGCCTGAACTTTGACGGCAAGATACCCATCGGAGTGATGATAGAGGTGCCGGCAGCCATCGCCATCGCCGATCAACTGGCCGAGTATGTGGACTTTTTTTCACTGGGCACCAACGACCTGATTCAATACCTGCTGGCCGCCGACCGCAACAACCCCTTGGTCAGCAGGTACTACGACCCTCTGCACCCGGCGGTCCTGCTCGCCCTGCAAAAGATGGTGACGGTGGCCGGGCGGCACGGCAAGGGGCTCTGCCTGTGCGGCGAGATGGCCTCGGACCCGGCCCAGTTCATGGTGCTGCTGGGACTGGGAATCCGTGAATTTTCCATGGCCGCCCCCTTCATTCCCCGCATCAAGGGGCTGTTGCACCATCTGTCCCTGGAGACTGCGGAGCAGGCCGCAAAGACCGCCCTGTCCCTGCCGGACAGCACCCGGATTCGCGCGGGCCTGAACCGAATTCTGAAGGACACCCTGGAAAGCAACGATGGCGTGCTGTTTCGCTGCTGAACCGGCGGCCGGGCAAAAATGAAAAGAGCCGATGCCCGGAAAAACCCGTGGCACCGGCTCACCAATAAACGGCTGCACCATTTCCTGAAAAGAGGAGCGGCGCAGGTTGCAGCGGTCAGCTGATCCGCTTCAGACTCTCCTCCAGAATGGCCCGTTTTTCCCGGGCATCCTGAAGTTTGCCACGATCCTTTTCCAGAACTTCCGGTGGCGCGTTGGCCAGAAAAGCTTCGTTTTCCAGTTTTCGGCTGAACAAAGTCAGATCTTTATCGACCTTGGCAATCTCCTTGAGCAGACGCTTTTTCTCTTCTTCCACATTAATCAGATCAGCCAGCGGCAAAAGAATTTCCACGTCGCCGGCCACCTGGGTCGCCACCTGGCCCGGCGGTTCCATGGCCTGCCCGAACTGCAGATCGCTGAGCCGGGCCAGAGCCCGAATGTAGCCTTCGCCCTCGGCCACGATCTCACCGGCCTCCTCCGTTTTACAGTCCAGCACGGCTTGGATCTGCTTGCCCGGCGGTACATTCATTTCACCGCGAATATTTCGAATCCCTTTGATCACATCCATGATCCGTTCCATCCGTGAGGCCCCGTGGGGATCCGACGGCCAGCAGTCGGCACCGGGGTAAGATGCCTGCATGATGGACGCAAACGGCCTTTTTCCGGGCAATACCTGCCAGATCTCTTCGGTGACAAAAGGCATGAAAGGATGCAACAGACGCAACAGCGCCTCCAGGACCGTGTACAGCACCGCCTGGGCCGTGGTCCGGGCCGGCCCCTGATCACCGTAGAGAGCCTCTTTACTCAATTCAATGTACCAGTCACAGAATTCATGCCAGGTAAAGGCGTAAAGTGCACCCGCTCCGTCGTTGAATTTGTAGTCGACGAGGGACTGCTCCACCTCTTCGGCCACCTGACCAAGACGGGTCAGAATCCAGCGGTCGGCCGGGGCCAGATCAAGGCTGTGCAGATCTACCGCGGCGGGATCAAAATCCTCCAGATTCATCAGGGCGAAGCGGCTGGCGTTCCACAGCTTGTTGACGAAGTTGCGATAGCCGGCAATGCGCTCCACCGACAGCTTGATATCCCGTCCCTGAGCGGCAAAGGCGGCCAGGGTGAAGCGAAAAGCGTCGGTGCCGTATTCGTCGATCACCGTCAGCGGGTCGATGACGTTGCCCTTGCTCTTGCTCATCTTCTGGCCGTCGGCATCCCGCACCAGAGCGTGGATGTAGACCTCCCGGAACGGAACATCCTGCATGAACTTGAGGCCCATCATCAGCATTCGGGCGACCCAGAAAAACAGAATGTCGAAACCGGTCACCAGACAGGAAGTCGGATAGAACTTCTGCAGGGTGGCGGTATTGTCGGGCCAGCCCATGGTGGAAAAGGGCCACAGGGACGAGGAAAACCAGGTATCAAGAACGTCCGTCTCCTGGCGCAGCCTGGAGCTGCCGCAACGGTCGCAGGCCGCGGGGTCCTGGCGGGACACGGTAATGTGGTCGCAATCGTCACAGAACCAGGCGGGAATCCGATGGCCCCACCAGATCTGCCGGCTGATGCACCAGTCGCGGATGTTGTGCATCCACTCAAAGTAGGTTTTTTCCCACTGCCGGGGGACGATGCGGGTGCGGCCGCTCTCCACTGCGGCAATCGCCTCCTTGGCCAGCGGCGCGACCTTGACGTACCATTGCAGGCTCATATAGGGTTCGATGACCGCCCTGCAGCGGTAACATTCCCCGACCGCGTTGAGGTGTTCTTCGGTGCCCTCCAGCAGGCCCCGGGCTTCCAGATCGGCCAGCACCCGCTGTCGGGCAACGGTGCGGTCCAGACCCCGGTAGGGCCCGCCGTTGTCGTTTACCGTACCGGACTCATCGAAAATATTAATGAATTCCAGATCATGCCGACGACCGATCTCAAAGTCGTTGAAGTCGTGGGCCGGGGTGATCTTGACCGCGCCGCTGCCGAACTCCTTGTCCACGTACTCATCGGCAATGATGGGAATCTCCCGATCCACCAGGGGCAGCCGCACCGTCCGGCCGATGAGATCGGCGTAGCGGGGATCATCGGGATGCACCGCCACCGCGGTATCGCCGAGCATGGTTTCGGGGCGGGTAGTGGCCACCACCAGCAGGCGGGCGCTGCCGCTGATCGGATAGCGCAGATGCCAGAGCTGGCCTTTCTGCTCCTCGTGCTCCACTTCCAAGTCCGACAGGGCCGTGTGGCAGCGGGGACACCAGTTGATCAGGCGGTTGTCCCGATAGATCAAGCCCTCCTCGTAGAGGCTGACGAAGACCTCCCGCACCGCCCGGGACAGCCCTTCGTCCATGGTAAAGCGCTCCCGTTGCCAGTCGCAGGAAGCACCGAGGCGCTTGAGCTGATGAATAATCTGGCCGCCGGACTCGGACCGCCACTGCCAGACCCGCTCCACAAACCCCTCTCGTCCCAACTCGTGGCGATCCCTGCCTTCAGTCGCCAGCTGTTTTTCCACCACATTCTGGGTCGCGATGCCGGCATGGTCGGTGCCCGGCTGCCACAACACCTCGGCACCGCGCATACGCATCCAGCGGGCAAGAATGTCCTGAAGGGTGTTGTTTAGAGCGTGCCCCATGTGCAGCACGCCGGTCACATTGGGAGGCGGAATCACAATGGAATAGGCCGGTCGGGCAGAGTGCTCGTCAGCCCGAAAAAGACCGTTGCTTTCCCAGCAGCCGTACCATTTCTTTTCCACTTCGGCCGGTTCATAGCCTTTGGCGAGCGGTGCTTTCATCAACGGAGGTTCCTTCCAGAAAAACCGCAGTAATCTGTTTGTGAAAACGAAATTCGTACCCTGCGGAAAAAAGAAAATGGGGATTTTAGCAATCCCCATTTTCATCGTCAATAGTTGTCGCGCCCTGCTCTGTTACGAAAAATCAATCCGACTCAATGGTAATGCGGCTGATCTCTTCACGAATCAGACTCTCGGCGAGATCCGGCACCACTTCCCAGGCAATACGCTCCAGAACCGTAGTCGCCAGGCGCTCCACCACCTTGCCGGCCACCTGCTCGACGATAGCTGTCAACTCGGCTTCGGACAGCCCGCGGGCCGCCTCGGTCACCTCCTCTTCGCTGAACGGCACCGATTCGACGGCAACCGCTTGCTGCTGCATATGATCTACAGGCTCGGCGGTCGAAACATCTTTCTGCAAATCCGCATCCGCAGAAGTTTCCAGCGCTTCTTCGGCAAAATCCTGCTCTTCGCGCAACAGCGATCCGTTGCCGGCGGGCTTCGGCGCTTCCTCAAAAACGAAGTTTCCGACGCTTTCGGCAGGCTCGCCAGTGGACTCCTGCGATTCCATCATTGCGGAATCGTCGGCGATAAACTCAAAGGATTCTTCTTGCGCCGCCTGGATTTGGTCCTCATCGTCCTCAAGCAGAAGATCGCTTTCATCCAGGAACAGGATCTCCTCTTCGGTCGTTTTTGCCTGCGGCTCGGCCATAGCCTGTCCTTCAGTTGCCCGGTCTGCGGAAAGGGACTCTTCCAGGTCGTCAAAACCCTTATCTTCGCTGGCAACCAGCGGCCTGGTCGTCTCCGCACCCTGCTCTTCGCTCGAGTCGGCCAGAGGATCCTCGTCCCACAGATCCTCGACCTCCAACTCGACTTCTTCACCCGCCTGAGCCGTTTCATCCTCGTATGGGGCGGCGGAACCTGGTGCTTCGACGGCCTCTTCGGTGCTGTCCAAGTCAGCCCACATATCCGGCTCAGCCGAATCCGCCTCCACCGCCGTTTCAATGCCCGGTTCCACCGACTCGGACTCGGAAGTCGCCTCGGCATGGGCCAGGACTTCTTCGATCCGATCAATCAATGCCTGCGACTCAAAGGGCTTGGAAATCGAGCCGTCGGCACCAGCCTGGGCTGCTTTGTCTTCATCAAAAGCTTCAAAACTGCCGCTCAGCAAAAGAACCCGAACCCCGGCAAGAGCCGGCTCCCGTTTGATCGCACCGCACAGTTCATAACCGTTCTTTCCGGGCATATGAACATCAGCCAGGACAATATCGGGTCGTTTGGCCAGAGCCTGCGTCAGGGCCGCATCGCCGTTGTCGGCAATCTGCAGATCGTAGTCACCTTCGGCAAGGATAATCCGGACCACCCTCTGTATGGTCACGCTGTCGTCGGCGAGCAGCACTTTTGTACTCATTCATGCCTCCTGATTTTCCCGTGAGCAACAACCCCGGAATGGAACTGCGAAGGTCGTTTCAACTCTAGCTGATGCGACATTCTCCGGGCTGAAAATAAAAGCGAACGCACAGGGACGGCAAAGGTTGTCGCCTGCTATTTCATGCTCGATCAACGGGCCGAAAGTGGTTTCGCCCACAGGCTGAAAAAGCGCCTCAACGCTAGCATAGCGATTTGGCACTGTCAAGCTTTTCAACCGGAGAAATCAAGCAGTTATGGCTCCTTTAAAGGCTCATAGAAACGTCATTCGACCAAACCTGGAACCGGTCAAGGCCATCTCTTTTTACAGCCATTGATTCAACAATTTACAGTCCATTGAGAGGCGTCATCTTGTTCTGTAGCGCCATCATCTTCACTTTGCAAAAACACCAACTACAAATTTTACTGGAATGTTTTCGAACGTTCCTAAAGGATGATTTATCACCAGGGCATATGGCAAGCTTTCAATGTCTTCAAATTTGACAATGTCGCACTGAACAAAATCAGACTATTTTTTGTTTTCAGTCAATGATCATCGGTCTAACGGCACCAAAACGCTTACCTGCAAAAAGCCCTTTACTTTATTTTATCTGAAAACTGGATTAAACGAACTTTTTACTTGATTTTGTTTCGCATTGCTGTATTAGTATCCAATAGACTATTTTTTAATTAATACCTCGCAGAGACAGGAGAAATTCTATGGCTACTTTACTTGAAATGGCAGCACAGATTGTAGCTGCTCATGTATCAAACAATCAGATGTCTAAGGAAGAACTGATTCAGGAGGTTGCCGAGGTGCACAAAGCTCTGAGCAGCCTGGAAAAGGGAGAGTCAATCGCCACCGCGGAGGTGAGTGAAGAGGAATCTTCCGCCCCGGCGGTTTCCCGCAAAAAAGCTTTTGGCAAGGACAAGATCGTTTGCATGATCTGCGGCAAGTCAATGAAAACCCTGGCCCGCCACCTCAAGGCCGCCCACGGCATGACCGCAGCCGAATACCGCAAAAAGTTCGATATTCCCCGCACCCAGCCCCTTGCCGCCAGCGCCTACTCGGAAAGCCGTCGCCAGATGGCTGTGGATCGGGGACTGGGAGAAAACCTGGCCAAGGCTCGTGCGGAACGCCTGAAGGCCAAAAAAGCCTAAGCATCTTTTGATGCTTTCGCAAAAAATCATAAGATGGCTAAACAAAAATTTCGTCCTGCAAGACTTGTTGTTTTTTCAGGGGCGAAGGCATCCGTAACAAAAAGAGCGTCCGAAAGGGCGCTTTTTTTTGTTGGGAATTTCATGCTCCTGCCAAAAAGGGCGGTTTTGCTGTAGAATTGATAAACTTACCCAACAGGATCTTCAGAGCCTTGCGAACGCAAGGCACTCCGCGGCAAATTCATGGCTGGTTGCCGCAGCTGGGGGATGAATTCTGTCCCGCTGTCGGCGGGGATAGGCAAAAAACCGGCAGCGTATCAACAGCTGTTTCTTCGAACTTCCGCTAAAGGCTTTTTCATGAAGCGTCTCCTTATTGGCGACAACCGCGAAAAGCTCCTAGTCACCCTGGAGACCATCCTTCGTCACTGGGGGTACAGAACCCTGGTGTCCTCCAACCCGCCGCGCTTAACCTCTCTGGTTACGGAAACCACCCCGGACTTGTTGATCTTCGGGGAAAGCCTGCTTCGGGACAACCCCGCTCCTCTGGCTGAACGGGTTCAGGAAAGGGTCTCCCGGGGCACTCCGCTGCTGCTTATGCCGGAACACAACTCATCGGCCCCTTACCTCTCCGCTCACGAAATTCTTGCCGTGCCGGTGGACATATTTAATCTGTTTGAAAAAATCCAGAAACACTTGGAAAAACACCCGCGGAAAAATATTCGCCTGGCTCTGCAACTGCCGGGCATGCTGTGCCTGGGGGATCGCTGTCATCTGGCCGAGGTCTTGAGCCTCAGCACACGAGGGGTCTTTATCAAGACCGGTTTTCGCCTGAAAAAAGGGGACAGCTTCAGCATCACTTTTCCTCTGCTGGGAATGAAAAAGGAGCTGGAGGTGGCAGGCCGGGTTCTTTATTGTGTCCGCCCCGACCCGGACAACAACTTTCTACAGGGCGTGGGCGTCGAATTTATTGACCCGGATAGGGGAACATTGATTTTGCTGGAGAGCTTTCTGGAAAGCTGTTTTTTAGACGAACTTCCCAGCCAGTCGGGTAAAAAGCTGGTCGCCGAGTACTGCTTCAGGGGCAGCACCGAGAAACCGACCCTGCACCTTAGCCATCCTGCCCCCTGAACAACTGGCAGACTGTCGCAAAGCAGCCTGCGGCATTCAACGGATCTTTTCGAGCGGCCGGATGTTATCAATAGAGGCTGTGAGCAAAACTCCGTCCGTTTTCCCAATTCAAACCGTAGAGTTCAGCCAGGGTCGCGGCCACATCGGCAAAACTTTCGCGAATGCCAAGGGACAAACCCTTCTCCAGACCGGGGTGCCAACAGAGCAAGGGCACGCTTTCCCGAGTATGATCGGTTCCCGGCGTGGTGGGATCGCAGCCGTGGTCGGCGGTGACAATCATCAGATCCTTCGGTCCCAGAGCAGCCTGCAATCGCGGCAACCAGGCGTCAAAACACTCCAGGGCCCGGCCAAAGCCGGTCCCGTCGAGACGGTGACCGTAGATCATGTCGAAATCCACCAGGTTGCTAAAGACCAGCCCCCGCTTTAGATCCTTTAAAGCCTCCAGGGTCCGCTCCATGCCCTCGGCATTGTTGCGGCTTTTATAGGAACGGCTGATCCCGCGGCCGGCAAAAAGATCGCTGGTCTTGCCGACCCCGAAGACCTCCAGACCGGCCTCCACCAATCGGTCAAGCAGCGTTATCCCGTTGGGAGGCAGGGAGTAATCCCGGCGCCGTAAAGTCCGTCTGAAGGTTTCGGCGCCGTGGCCGACAAAGGGGCGGGCGATGACTCGGGAAATCCGGTAGGGATCCAGCAGGGAGCGCACCGTGCGACAGATTTCGTACAGCTTTTCCACTGGGATCACCTGTTCGTGGGCGGCGATTTGAAACACCGAGTCGACACTGGTATAGACGATGGGACGGCCGCTGCGGACGTGCTCTTCTCCCAGGGACCGAAGGATCTCCGTTCCGCTGGCGGCAATATTACCGAGGGGTTCGATGCCGATGGCCTGGCGGATCGCCGCCATGATGTCGTCTGGAAATCCCCGGGGGTAGGTGGGAAAAGGCTGTTTCTGAATAAGGCCGGCGATCTCCCAGTGCCCGGTGGTGGAATCTTTTCCGGCCGAGGCCTCCAGCATTCTCCCGTAGCCGCCCGTCGGCCGCAGCGTCGAAGCCACTCCGGCCAGGGGGGCGATATTACCCAGCCCGAGGGCGGCCAGCCGGGGCAGATTCAGCCCCCCGCAGCAAGCCGCAACATGTGCCAGAGTGTTTGCGCCGGCGTCCCCATAGGCGGAGGCATCGGGCAGCGCACCAACGCCGCAACCGTCCAGGGTTATCAGGACCGTACGACGCAACAAGTCAGCCCTCACCGGAATATTCCCCCGCTAATTCGCTCAGGATGGCCACTCCGTTGCTGGTGCCAATTCGACTCGCGCCGGCCACCACAAAAGCCCTGCAGGAAGCCAGATCCCGAATACCGCCGGCTGCCTTGACGCCGACCCTGCCCCTTACCCTGCTCGCCAGCAGACGCACGTCCTCAAGGGTCGCTCCGCCGCTGCCAAAACCGCTGGAGGTCTTTACATAAGCAGCGCCGCTGCCAACCACAATCTCCGCCAGTTCTCCCTTCAGTTCGTCGCTCATAAAACAACACTCTATAATCACCTTGACGGTACCGTTGGCTCCGACGGTGGCAACCACCGCCGCTATTTCATCCTCGACCTCGGCAAGGCGACCCTCCAGTGCCGCGCCGACGGCGATGACCATGTCGAGTTCAACGGCTCCGGCAGCAACGGCCCGGCCGGCCTCAAAAACCTTGCATTCCGCCGTCTGGTTGCCAAGAGGAAATCCGATCACCGTCCCAGTGGCCACCGGCGACCCCGACAGAAGGTCCGCCGCCAAAGAAACAAAGCGGGGCGGCACACAGACGGAGGCAAATCCCCACAACCGGGCTTCATCACACAACCGGCGAATCTCCGAGGCTGTTGTCTGCGCCCGTAGCAGGGTGTGATCCAGACGTCGGGCCAATGCGCTGACCGCGGCCTTCTCAGGTACGATAATCGGCATTGATCTTAACGTAGTCAAAGGTCAGGTCGGAGGTGTAGTAATCGGCGCTTGCGCTGCCCAGACCCAGGTCAATGGCAACAGTGAATTCAGCCTGCTTGAGCACATCGGTAGCCCGGGCTTCCAGTTCCTTGCCGGTGCTGATTCCGCGCTGCACCACCGGCACATGGTCAAAGCGAATCTCCACCCGGTCGGCTTCGATTTCGGCTCCCGAATATCCCACCGCGGCGATGATCCGTCCCCAGTTGGCGTCTTCTCCAAAAAAAGCGGTCTTGACCAGAGATGACGTGGCCACGCTTTGCGCAGCTTTTCTGGCATCGGCTGCGCTGGCGGCACCGGCCACATAAATCCGCACCAGCTTGGTGGCCCCTTCCCCGTCCCGCACGATCATCTTGGCCAATTCCAGCAGAATCCCGGTCAATTCATTGACAAATCGCTCCCCTTCCGGTGTGCCCGGGGCAATCTCCCGGTTCCCCGCCGCACCGTTGGCCAGCAGCAGCACCATGTCGTTGGTCGAGGTATCTCCATCGACCGTGATAATGTTGAACGAGCGGTCTACCGCCCGGCGCAAACTCTCCCTGAGCAGGTCCGGGTGCACCAGAGCATCGGTGAGAACAAATCCCAGCATGGTCGCCATGTTGGGATGGATCATCCCGGCACCCTTGGCCACCGCAAACAATCCGTAGCCGATCCCATCCACTGCGCCCCTTATCTTCGCCAGCTTGGGAAACGAATCGGTGGTCATGATGGCCTGGGCCACCGCCTGCTCGGCGCCGGGCTCGAGACTGCGGGCCAGCAGCGGAATGTGCTTCTCAAAGCATTCCATGGGCAGCGGCGCGCCGATAACCCCAGTAGAAGATATGGCCATCAGCTCTTCAGCGATGCCCAGAGATTCGGCGGCCAGCCGGGAACAGCTTCGGGCATCATTCAGACCCTGCTCGCCGGTACAGGCGTTGGCATTGCCGCTGTTGACCAGAATCGCCTGACAGCGGCCGGCTGCAATTCGCGGCTCGGTAAGTTGCAGGGGCGCGGCCTTGATGCGATTGGTGGTAAAGACGCCGGCACATCGGGCCGGAACCTTCGAATAGATCATGGCCAGATCAGGGCGCCCGGAGCGACGAATACCCGCTGCCGTCGCCGCAAAGGTAAATCCTGCCACCGGGCCGGAAGGTGTCGTACTTGGCATCATCGGTAACTCCTTGACGGAATCAGAAACACTCCCCACGGCCCAAAAAAGCCGCAGCGAAAAGCCTCTGGAACAGCCTGTCAGGCCCCGCAGCACTTTTTGTATTTTTGGCCGCTGCCGCAGGGACAGGGATCGTTCCGGCCGACTTTGGCGTCATCACGGGTAGCCGGCTGGCGGGCCTGGCCGTCTCCGCCGACTCGATTGAGTTCCAGACGCCGGCGACGTTGCTTTTCTTCCATGCGCTCGATATCCTCCTGGCGGGCCAGCTGAATCCGGAACAGCTTCTCCACTACCTCCTGCCGTATCCGCCCCATCATCTCCATAAACAGCCCGTAAGCCTCTCTCTTGTAGGCTTCTTTCGGATTCTGCTGGGCGTAGCCCCGCAGACCGATTCCTTCCTTGAGGTGGTCGATGGACAGCAGGTGATCTTTCCATTGCGTATCGATAACCTGCAGCAGCAGAACCTTGAGCAGGTGCTCAAATACCGGCGTGGAAAATTCTTCTTCCCGTTCCCGCAGGCGCTGCGCAACCCGTTCCTTAAGGTCGTCGATGAGCTGCACCTGGGTCAGTCCGGCTTCGATTTTTTCCGGAAGCGGACAGGGCATGTTGAACAGACCGAGAAAATCTTCGCCCAGAGCGGTCCAGTTCCATTCGCCGGGGGGTGTTTTTTCCGGACAGAAGGTGGCGACAGTGTCTTCGATCAGTTCTTCGACAATACCGACGACGATCTCCCGCAGGTTTTCCCCCGCAAGAACTTCCCGGCGCTGAGCGTAAATCACCTTGCGCTGGGTATTCATGACGTCGTCGTACTCGATGAGGTGCTTGCGAATCTCGAAATTGTGCCCCTCGACCTTTTTCTGGGCGTTTTCGATGGCCCGGGAAATCATTCCGTGCTCGATGGGCTCCCCCTCGGGGATTTTCAGCCGGTCCATGACAAAGGCCACACGATGCGAACCAAAAATCCGCAGCAGATCATCCTCGAGGCTCAGATAAAAGTGACTCTCGCCGGGATCTCCCTGACGGCCCGCCCGTCCCCGCAGCTGATTGTCTATCCGTCGCGACTCGTGCCGCTCGGTACCGAGAATATAGAGGCCGCCCGCCTCGATAACCTCGTTCTTTTCCCGACCGCAGAGGGCCTGGTATTTGACCAGCAGTTCCGGAAGGACGGCCCCGGGATTCTCGCCGGCCGCCGCTTCCCGCTGGGCCAGCATTTCCGCATTGCCACCGAGCACGATGTCGGTTCCGCGGCCGGCCATGTTGGTAGCGATGGTCACTGATCCCCTGCGACCGGCCTGAGCAACAATTTCCGCCTCTTTTTCATGATGTTTGGCATTCAGCACATGGTGGGGAACGCCCCGTTTTTTCAGCAGCGCCGACAGCATTTCGGAATTTTCGATGGAGATGGTGCCCACCAGCACTGGCTGACCCTTGGCATGACGTTCGACAATATCTTCGACCACCGCCTTGAATTTCTCGGTTCGGGTTTTGTAGATGACGTCGGAAAGATCCTTGCGCACCATGTCCCGGTTGGTAGGAATCACCACCACGTCCAGCTTGTAGATCTGGTGAAATTCCGCCGCTTCGGTGTCGGCGGTGCCGGTCATGCCCGCCAGTTTGTCGTACATGCGGAAATAATTCTGGAAAGTGATGGTAGCCAGGGTCTGGTTTTCGCTCTCGATCTTGACCCCTTCCTTAGCTTCCACCGCCTGATGCAGACCGTCGCTCCAGCGACGACCCGGCATCAGGCGACCGGTGAATTCATCGACGATCATCACCTCGCCATCCTTCACCACATAGTCTACATCGCACCGGAACAGCACGTGGGCCTTGAGAGCCTGGTTCACATGATGCAGCAGCTCGATGTTGCCCGGTTCGTAGAGATTGTCGATGCGCAACAGTTTTTCAACCTTGGCCACCCCCTGTTCGGTAAGCATGGCGCTCTTGGCCTTTTCATCAACGGTATAGTCGCCGCTATACTCCTTCACCGCCGGACCAATTTTGCCGTCCCGATGCTCGATGACCTTGCCCTTCTCCAGCAGCGGAATGACTTTGTCTGCGGCATAGTAGAGCTCGCTCGAAAGCTCGCTCGGCCCGGAAATGATCAGTGGCGTCCGGGCCTCGTCAATGAGAATCGAGTCCACCTCGTCGACAATGGCGTAGTAGAGGGAACGCTGGACATAATCTTCCAGGGAAAACTTCATATTATCCCGAAGATAGTCAAAACCGAATTCGTTGTTGGTACCATAGGTGATATCGCAGCGATAAGCTTCCTTTCGCTGCGCGTCGGTCAGACCATGTACGATGCAGCCGACGGACAAACCCAGAAAACGGTGCACCTGACCCATCCATTCGGCGTCGCGGCTGGCCAGATAGTCGTTGACCGTGATCACGTGCACGCCCTTGCCCGGCAGCGCGTTGAGGTAGCAGGCCAGGGTCGACATCAGGGTCTTGCCCTCACCGGTTTTCATTTCGGCGATGCGGCCCTCGTGAAGCACAATTCCGCCAATTAACTGCACGTCGAAGTGGCGCATCCCCAAGACTCGTTTGGCCGCTTCCCTGACCACCGCAAAGGATTCGGCCAACAGCTCGTCAAGCGCCTCGCCTTGAGACAGTCGCTGGCGGAAGTCTTCCGTTTTAGCTGCCAGTTGAGCATCGTCCAGCCCTTGAAAGGTCTCCTCAAGAGCGTTGATCTGCTCGACCAGAAGACCGATCCGCTTCAGTTCGCGCTCGTTTTTACTGCCGAAAAACTTCCTCAAAAGGCTATTGATCATTCTATACCTTCTCCAAAAACGGACGCCCACTCGCCGTAAACGACCTGAAAATTGTCCCAAAGAAAATAATCGTTCTCAAAAACGTTGGATTTTATCATAGGGAAAAGTGTCGAACAAGTTCAAAGCACCGGTCTGTGCACCGGTCAAAGCACCGGCGAAAAGCCGCTCGCCGGGGGATCGCAGGTTGCTGACAAACAAACTGCACTAATATCGTTAACAGGTTTGCGAGAGCCTCATCACCAAGGCCCGCACACTGCACAGGCGAGCAAAGCGGGCCAACGCACTCTAAGGGGTTATGCGGCCGGTACGGGGCAGGTTTGTGCGACGCCATCAAAAGTAGCGGCGCGGATTCACGGGAACGCCGTTAAGACGGACTTCGTAATGAAGGTGGGAGCCGGTGGAGCGGCCGGTGTTGCCCACAGCTGCGATCTTCTCGCCCCGCTGAACACGTTGACCCGTTTTGACGAAAATCTCTGAATTGTGGGCGTAGTAGGTCTGATAACCGTATCCGTGGTCGAGAACCACGATCTTGCCGTAATCGGGCAGAGTGGCCACCCGGCTGACCACCCCATTGGCGGAGGCCATCACCGGGGTACCGGTTCTGGCAGCAATGTCAATGCCCTGGTGCATGGTCGTTCGACCGGTGAAGGGCGACTGACGACGGCCGAAACCGGAGGTGATCCAGCCTTTGGTCGGCCACCCCTTGGGACGGGCGGCGAGCAGTGAGTTCTGATCGTTGAAATAGCTCTGTATTTCTTCCAGACTCTGGCGGCGCAGATCCATGTCCTGGCGTATCTGGTCGATCTGCCGTTGCAGTTCGGTAAACTCTTCGACAGCAGGGTTCTCACCAGGACCGCCAAGACCGGCCGGAGCCTCCACGGCCGGCTTGGTCAGCTCTGCCATTAAGCGGACTTTGGCGTCATTTTGCGCAAGCACCACCATTTCCCGACGCAGGTGCTCGACATCCGCCGAAAGCACTCGTATCACTTCCTGCTGGCTGCCATTCTCAACTCGAAGCCGGTTCAACTCGCTACGGTCTATAACCGTGCGAAAATAGTCAGCGGTCAACCACCCCAGACCCAGCAGCAAAACGGCCAAACCGCCGGCCAGCAACTGCAGACAGCGCACTCCGAGTCGCAGGTGCCGCACGCGGCGTGCGTCGTCGGGAATAACAAGAATAGACAGTCTTTGTCGGCCCAAAAAAACTTCCTTTCGCAAGGTCAAAAAGGGGGATAGAACCCCCTGTGAGGAGAGTTGCGGGGGCAGGGCAGCAACCCTGCCAGTGACGGGTTCCTGCCCTGCTACCATTGCCTACTTGATAATTAAAAAAAACACGCCGCCCTGTCAAGTTCCCGATTCCGTAAGTGGAGACCGTTACAGGACGATGCTCATGGCGATTTCGTCACAGTCGGGAAACTTGGGGCACTTGACACAGTCGCTCCAAATTTTCTGCGGAAGTTCCGACTTTTCAATATAGCCGAAGCCCATCTTTTCAAAAAAAACCGGCTGATAGGTCAGGGCGAATACCTTCTTCAGTCCCAGTTCCCGAGCCTCCTCCAGACAGGCCTGTACCAGCATGCGGCCGATCCCCTTCATTTTCAGGCCTTCGGCAACGGCCAGGGAGCGAATTTCCGCCAAATCCGACCAGCACACCTGCAGACTCACCGTGCCCAGAACCTGGCCCCGTTCTTCATAAACATAAAAGGATCGGATTCGTTCGTAAATATCCGGCAGGGAGCGGGACAGCATCAACTCCTGCTGAGCATAGCCTACCAGCAGGGAGTGAATCGCTTTGGCGTCGGGAATACGCGCTTTACGAAGGCTCATGGGAATCGGCTCTCATTGTTGCAGGGTCGGGTTGATTGTAAAAAACACCAGATCGTGAAGCTGCAGAGCCGCCTACACCTGTCTCATCCACCGGCGGCCTTCACTGAGGCGAAGCGCCGGATGCAGAACTGGCGACGATCTCGCGGGCATGTTCCAGAGTGCGCTCCGTCACCTGGGCTCCGCCGAGCATCCGCGCCATCTCCTCCACCCGTCGCTCACCCTCAAGGCGGATCAGGGCGGTACAGGTGCGTCCCTCCCGTTCCTGCTTTTCCACCCGGTAATGGTGGTCGGCAAAGGCTGCCACCTGCGGCAGGTGAGTAATACAGAGCACCTGTGCCGCCTCAGCGATGGACTGCAGCTTGCGCCCCACGGCGCTGGCCGCCACTCCGCCGATGCCGGCATCGACTTCATCAAAAATCAGGGTGGCGATGCACTCGGCACCGGGAGCGGCCCGGCGCATGGCCAGCATGATGCGGGACAGTTCGCCCCCCGAAGCAATCCAGGCCAGCGGCTTGGAATCTTCCCCGGTGTTGGCGGCCAGATAAAACTCACCTCGCTCCAACCCTGCCGGACCGGGCGCGGGCAGCGGAAACAGGCGTATCTCGAACTGGGCCTTGGCCATGGCCAGTTCAGTCATCTCCTTCTCGACGGCCCGGCGAAGCTCTTCGGCGGCCTTCTGCCGGCGCTCCGACAAGGCCTCACCCTTGTGCCGCAACCGAGTCCGCAAATCTTCCAGCCGCCTGGCCAATTCCTCCCTGGCGGCGTCTGCATTCAACAAGGTTTCGCATTCCAGGGTCATTGCCTCCCGGCAGGCCAGCAGGCCATCAACGGAGTCGGCATATTTGCGTTTCAGGTTGCCCAGCAGAGCAAGCCGGGTCTCGATCTGATCCAGCCGGGTGCCGTCAAAGGTCAGCTTTCCAGCATAACCGCGCAACTGCTCGGCCACATCCTCCAGAGAGTAGAGGGAAGAGCGCACCGTTTCGGCCAAGGGCGACAACTGACTGTCGATGGCAGCGCAGTCCTCAAGGGAAGAGGCTACCGTATCAAGCCGGGCGCAGACCGCCTGCTCCGCACCGTAAAGGGTTTCGTAACCGCCCACGGCGGCTCGGGAAAGGCGTTCCCCGTGCTGCAGCAAGGACCGTTCGGCGGCCAGTTCCTCCTCTTCACCGGAGCGCAGATCCGCTTTCTCAAGCTCGCGCAGCTGAAATGTCAGCAGATCCAGACGCTGCAGCCGCCCCGCTTCCGCCTCCTGCAACTCCTGGAACTCATGCTCCAGTCGCTGCAGTTCATCATAGCAGGCTCGATAATCCTGCAGCGGGTCCCGTAAGCCGGCAAAATAATCGAGAAACTCCAGATGGCTGTCCGGACGCTGCAGTCCCTGGTGCTCGTGCTGGCCATAAATACTCATCAGCTGACTGGTCAGGGGTTGCAGCCGGGCCAACTTTGCCAGATGGCCGTTAATAAAGACCTTGTTGCGCCCGTTGCGGTTGACCACTCTTCGAATCAACAACTCTTCCTCATCGCCGAAACCACCTTCTTCCAGACTTCGGCGGACCCGCGACTGATCCCGCAGGTCAAAAACAGCCTCCACCACCGCCTCTTCGTGTCCGGTTCGAATCAGATCGCCTCGCGCCCGGTCGCCCAGCAGCAGTGCGACGGCGTCAATGATAATCGATTTACCGGCACCGGTCTCACCGGTCAGCACGTTGAAACCGGAGGAGAATTCGACTTCCAGCACGTCGATAATGGCGAAATTTCTGATCTGAAGGTTCGTCAGCATGCCCCCGTCCTTTTCCCGGTTTTGGGTTCGCGTCCGGTTCAGCGTTCGCCCCAACCCAACTTGGTCCGCAACACTTCGAAATAGTCCCTGGAAGGGCTGTCCACCAGCAGCGTACAGCGCCGCGCCTTGCAGACCCGTATCAGGTCACCGGCCTGCAGATCCACCGCGACCTGCCCATCGGCAGTAAACACCACATGCTCATCCTTGCATCTGACTTCGATACGAATCTGCGCATCGTCCGACACAATCAGCGGACGATTGGCGAGCATATGAGGGCAGATGGGCGAGATCACCAAGCAGTGCAATCCCGGTGCGATAATCGGCCCGCCGGCAGACAGGTTGTAACCCGTCGATCCCGTGGGAGTAGCAATAACCAGGCCATCGGCCTTGAAGGTTGTCAGATAGACCTCGTCCACCCAGACTTCCATATCCACAATGCGCGCGATAGCTCCCTTGTTGAGCACCACGTCGTTGAGGACCTGGAAACGCTTGACCTCCTGACCGTCGCGAACAATGACGGCTTCCAGCATCATGCGCCGCGAAATCTTGAAATTGCCCAGCAACACCCTTTCCAGGCAGGGAAACAGTTCCTCGCGGGTGATTTCGGTCAGAAAGCCGAGACTGCCAAGATTGATGCCCAGAATCGGTATCTCTCGGTCGCTCTCCTGGCGGGCCACCTGCCGAGCGACGGAAATCAAGGTGCCGTCTCCGCCAAGGACGACAATCAGGTCCACCAGGGCGGGAATCTGCTTCCGTTCATAGCCCGAACCACGCCCGTCCAGCTTTTGCGCCAGCATCT
This sequence comes from Desulfuromonadaceae bacterium, assembly GCA_007134025.1. Taxonomy (GTDB): domain Bacteria; phylum Desulfobacterota; class Desulfuromonadia; order Desulfuromonadales; family Syntrophotaleaceae; genus SLLR01. The sequence continues at coordinate 22,795 of SLLR01000052.1, forward strand.
GTTCCGGAAACACCTCCAGTCCCCGCCTGTCCAGCCAGTCGAGGACCTCGCCGGCGACCTGGACGGCGTCCGGGTGACTGCACTTGGCATAAACCCCGATACGTTTCATGACGACCCTTTAAAAACATAAATGCGCACGCTGGCGAAACTAGCACAGCTTCCGGGCAAAGTCCATCACTTTCAACAACTTATAACAGATCAGACTTGTTCTGAAGCGCCTTTCCGTGCTAGCATCGAACCCACTCACCGGACCCTTGCACGGAAACCCTATGGACCTCTTTGAAGCCAGCCAGGAATCCCGCTCATTCGGCCCCCTTGCCGAGCGCATGCGTCCGCGCCGCCTCGAAGAAATGGTCGGGCAGGAACATCTGCTTGGGCCGGGCAAGGTCCTGCGATACCTGATCGAAACCGACCAATTGACTTCGCTGATATTCTGGGGCCCTCCCGGGACGGGTAAAACCACTCTGGCCCAGGTCATCGCCAACAGCACCCAAAGTCGTTTCGAGTTCTTTTCCGCCGTACTGCAAGGCGTAAAAGAGGTGCGGGAATTGATTCGGCAGGCTCGGGAGGAACGCGCCTATCACGGCCGCAAGACGCTGTTGTTTGTCGACGAGATCCATCGCTTCAACAAAGCCCAACAGGACGCTTTTCTTCCTTACGTGGAGCGCGGTGACATCATTTTGATCGGGGCTACAACAGAGAATCCTTCCTTCGAGATCAACTCCGCGCTGCTCTCCCGTTCGCGGGTCTTTGTGCTCAGCCCCTTAGAGAGCCCCCAGATACAGGCCCTGCTTGAGCGGGCCCTGGAAGACCCGCGGGGCCTTGACCATCGCCACCGGGGCACTCCGGAAACCACCCTTACGTTTCTTGCCGAGCAGGCCCACGGTGACGCCCGGGCCGGACTCAATGCTTTGGAACTGGCCGCCGCACTCACCGGCAAGGGACCGATCTCCCTGCAAACCGCACGGGAAGCCCTGCAAAAAAAGGGGCTCCTCTATGACAAGGGTGGCGAAGAACACTATAACGTCATCTCGGCTTTTATCAAAAGCCTGCGGGGCTCCGATCCCGACGCCGCCCTGTACTGGCTGGCGCGCATGATTGAAGCCGGCGAAGACCCTCAGTTCATCGCCCGTCGCATGGTCATCTTCGCCGCGGAAGACATCGGTAACGCCGATCCCCGTGGTCTTCAGGTCGCTCTGGCCGCCCAGCAGGCAAATCATTTTGTCGGCATGCCGGAAGGGCGCATTCCGCTGGCCCAGGCGACCACTTATCTGGCCTGCGCACCAAAGAGCAATGCCTCCTACCTGGGTATCGACAAGGCCCTGGCCGAGGTCCGTCGCAGCGGCTCTCTGCCCGTGCCGCTTCACCTGCGCAACGCTCCGACCGAATTGATGAAAGAGCTGAACTACGGCAATGACTACCGCTATCCCCACAACTACGAAAGCGGATACACGCCACAGAACTATCTGCCGGACTCCTTAAAGGGCCGCAGCTACTACCAGCCCACCAATCGCGGCTTCGAAAAATCCCTTCAGGAACGAATGAGCCTGCTGCGAGACCGATCACGGAGCGCGTCCAGCCAAAAACCCCAAACGCTCGACCAGGACTTCGACAATCGTCAAAGCGGCAAACCGTTAGAAAAGTCCGACAACGACCTGGCGTAGTCCGAAAAAGCAGATTAAAATTCCATAGAAAGTGATCAAACCCTTACATTCTAAATTGAAAACCAGAAATCGGAGCTTGAATATTTTAACCCTCTGTGCTAGATGAGTGAACTAAAGCATCGGGGAACCCGACTGACTCGCCGTTCGTTTTTGCTTTGCTCTGTGCTTTCCAAAAGCCCCTAAAGCACACCTGCCGCCGCACCCACCTGCGACTGCAGGTTTCAGGAAAGTTTTTTTACCTTGCCGGAAGGGCCTTCTCCTTATGGAAACCTGCCTCGGGACGGTCAGCGAAAAACAGCAGTCATCCGCGGAAGACTGCCCCGCTCCCGCAACTTCGGCCGCTAAAACCATCGACCTGAAAACCCTCATCAACAAAATAAATTATGTTCATTTTCTGGACGGGACCGTCACCGCCATTTTCCGCCACGAACGCTACAACAGCGTGCTTTCACTCCCCGTCCTGCCGCAACCCTGCACATCCCATGAACTGATCTGCACCTGGGCAAACAAACCGCTTTCAAAGAGCGATCGCAGTTCCCACCGCTTTGAGCGGCTACTGATCCACGATGGCGAAAAAACTCTGGTCATCGAACCCGAAACGGCCCGGATTGACGAAAAAGCCCTTTACTTGGTTTTGCCGCAAGAATCCCGGGAACTCCATTCACGCCAATCACGGCGACATTCGGCAAAGAACGTTGCCGTTCAACTGATTCAGAACAGCGGCAGCTTCAGTGGAAGCTTGGTCGAATTCAGCGGCACTTCCATGCGCATCGCGCTCAGTGCACCACCACCCCAGACCTTCCAGTGGCTCAATACCGATTCCCCGGCCACACTGATCCTGTCCAGCAAGGGCGATATCGTTTATTCGGCGGAATGCACCATCCTCCGACAGTCAGGCAGCCAGCATGAAAAAACCGTGGTTCTAACACCTACCAGCAACCACCTCTACAAATACAAGCAACGCAAATACCGAAGCGCCCGGCAACGTCTCAGCCCGTCACCAAACATTCGTTTTCGCCACCCCTTTACCGACCGGTGGGTGGAACTGGATGTGGAGGACATTTCCGGCTCCGGTGTGTCGGTCAATGAGGACGCCCACAACGCCGTTCTGCTGCCCGGGCTGATTCTACCCGAACTTTCACTGACCCTGGCCAACAGCGATACCCTGTATTGCAAGGCTCAGGTTGTCTATCGTTCGGCCGAAGAAAACGACCCCGACTCCCATGCCTTCCGTTGCGGCATCGCGTTTCTGGACATGAAAATGGAAGAACAGGGGCGGCTGCTGGCTCTTCTCTACCAAGCCAACAACAAGCATTCCTATTTAAGCAACAAAGTCGATCTTGACACGCTCTGGAAATTCTTTTTTGACACGGGTTTCATTTATCCGGAAAAATACCTCCACCTCAAAGCCAACAAGCAGGAATTCAAAAAAACCTATCGCCTGCTTTACGAAAACAAGCCGAATATCGCCCGGCATTTTGTGTATCAGAAGAACGGGGCCATTCTGGCCCATATGTCGATGATTCGCTTTTACAACAATTCCTGGCTTGTTCAACATCATGCGGCCCAAAAAACCGAGACCCGCAAGGGCGGCCTTTCGGTGCTGAGCCAGATCAGCCGCTATGCCAACGAAGTCCACCAGCTTTATTCAGCTCACCTTGACTATCTGTTTTGTTATTTCCGTTCTGAAAACCGCTTTCCAAGCCGCGTGTTTGGCGGAACCCAGAAGTACATCAACGACCTGAAGGGATGCTCAATAGACCGTTTTGCTTATTTCCATTTCACCAGAGACCTTGAACCGGGACCGCTGGTAAGTCAAGCCTGGAGCATGAATCTATCAAGTCAAAACGATCTTTATGAACTTAAAAAGTTTATTGATTATGAATCTGGCGGCCTGATGGTCTCGGCTCTGGACTTACTTGCAAAAAATCACAACGATTCTGAGCTTTTCCAGGAATACAGGTCTCTTGGAATGAAAAGAAGTTTAACAACTTATTCAATTAAAATTGAAAACGAACTAAAGGCTGTTGTAATTGTGAATATATCAGACAAGTATCTCAACATGTCTGATTTAACAAAC